>CAZLNG010000103.1:0-13066 GCA_964560735.1 uncultured Methanosarcinales archaeon
CTTTTCGCTACGCTTCGCTTCGCTCAAGAGGACTAATTTTTGGTGAAGATTCATAACTTTAGTTTTGATTTTCTGTAGCGCAATCCTCTAGATATGTGAGCTTTTTTGAACCATAGCAACATTATTAGCGTCTTAACGGAGCTTGTCACGCACGAAGTGCGGCTAGACCATAAAGAATAAACAAAAAAAGTAATTTTGGTGTTTTTATTTTGAAAAAAAGGAAATTTTACTATCTTCTGTCTTAAAAAAGCCATTTCTTTTGTTTTTGCGGTTTTCGGACTGGCCCGAGCATTCGCTCGGTGAAAAGACAGGTTAAAGATAGTGAATATGGGTTTCATGGGCTCTTTACTACATTATTTTTATTTTCAGGTGTCTCCGTTTGAACTGAAAACAAAAGGAATGTCCAGCATCTCGGCATACAGAAGAGCCTGCTGCATGCCGTCTCCCACTGAGTGCGTATTCTTTTTAGCTTCAATCACTGCAAGCGGAATATTGGGTTTGTAGGAGAGGATATAATCGGCTCTTTTAGGCTGTCCCCTACTCGCAGTCGAGCCTTTGACAATGATCCTGCCGTTTGTAAGTTTAACTTCTTCTCGGATCTGGCGTTCTTTCCAGGCAGCTTTTTTAATTTCAGGAGTGATGAATTTCGTACAGATGTCTCTTTCACTGAGTTCTTTTTTGTCCATTTCTTCCATCTGGCAGGCATCCTGCGGATTTTGCTATATAACGCAACTTATTTGTTTATTTCATTATTTTAACCATTAAATTCTTTGCGTTTTTGAAATACTTACAGTTACGCTCTTTTTATCCAGATATTACCTTTTTTATCGTGTTTTACAGGACATTAATTGAATAATTCGATATCAATTATGAAATTTATAAAATATCTAAGTTATAATTTCTCTTTTAATTGGAGAGAGTAGCAAAAAAGAAAACTATTGTCCAGATAAATTTCCTTACTTTACATAAAAAGGAACTGGTAATATTGATACTGACAATAGAATCAATATCAAGCAGCTCAATTCACACTGTTATACGAATAGTATAACATTAAACCAATGAACTAATAGTTAATATAATGTATTAAGCTATATAGGAATGGAATAACATTATGTGTTAAAAATATTATATATCATGAGCACATAGTATGAATTGCGTTCTCATCCCTTGAACACCCCACTAGTAAACACCTACTCCAAAAAGATCTACCGTAATTAAGGGATATAAGTAAATAAGAACTCTCAACCCGAGATGCTTAAACCTCTTTCCAGACAGAAACTGAGCATATTAAATGTCTTTAGACGAACTTCCAGGCTTTTTGGATGAGAACGCAAAACCTCTCTTAAACAAAAATCTTTTTTACAGAATTTCTTTCAACAAAAAAGCCTTTTTAAATAAGAACGGATTTTTCTTATAACGCGTTATTCACGGTATATTTTTATGGATGTTTACAAAAAAAGGTTTTTTAAGCCTTATTTTCATAAATGAACGGTTTAAGGCTTTGAAGTTAGTTTTTTCCCTCTGTTTTTTACTCGTCTTGTTTATCTTCTATTCGTCTTTTTGTTGTGCCTTTAACCTTCTTATTGCTATCCTTTTGATCCTTTTTTTGTTTATTCTTTTTCTCTTCCATTTGTCTGCTTTTTTTCTCGCCTTTTTTCTCGTCCTTTTGTTCTATTCCTTGCTCGCGCCCCAGCTCGTCCTTTGACCTTTCTTTTGCTTCTTTCTCTGCTTTTTCTTTTGTTATCGCCTCTTTTTTTGTTATTGCTTCTTCTTTTGTTATTGCTTCTTCTTTTGTTATTGCTTCTTCTTTTGTTATTATCCCTTCAGCTGCCATAATTCCGGTCGCAGCCGCGTTGACTATATCCCTTGAGAGTCCGGCCCCGTCTCCTGCTGCAAAGAGGTTTTTGATACTGGTTTCCATCTGCCTGTTCACTCTCAGGTGCATAGCATAGAACTTGACTTCAGGAGCGTAGAGTAAGGTTGAATCTGAAGCAACGCCAGGGATGATTTCGTTTAAGGTCTCAAGACCTTCGATTATATCCATAACTATCCTGTGGGGCAGCGCCATTGAGATATCTCCGGGCGTGACGTCTTTTAGCGTATTTACGACAAGGTTTTTGGCAAGACGTTCTTTTGTAGACCTGCGGCCGCGCCTTAAATCTCCCATGCGCTGCAGGACCGGCTTTCCTCCTCCGATAGTGGTTGCAAGCTTTGCGATTGAACGGGCGTATTTTGTGGTGTTTTCCATGGGTTCCGTAAGCTCAACACGCACAAGGAAGGCGAAATTGGTATTTTCCGACTCTGCGTTTGTCAGGGAATGGCCGTTGGTCGCAATAAAGCCCTCATACTCTTCCTTTACGACAAATCCACGCATATTTGTGCAGAAGGTCCTGACGAAGTCGTCATAGCGGCGGCTCTGGATATGGAATTTGGGGTCGCGGTTTATCTTTGTAACAGGGTCCATAACGATTGCAGGGACTTCCACCCTTACTCCTATATCAATTCCGCCGTATCTCGCCTCAATTGCATGTTTATCAATCATTTTCGAGACCCAATTGCAGCCCCGTCTTCCCGGAGACAGTAATGTGTAACGGGCCTGGATCACTTTTCCGTCTGAAAGTATAACGCCCCTGCAGGCTCCCTCCTCGACAAGCAGGTCTTCTACCTCACTCTCAAGCAAGAAATCCACTCCTTTATTTACAAGATCCTGTTTGAAGCGCCCGATCACTGCAGGTGCATTGTCCGAACCTATATGCCGCTGTTTAATTTCTATAAACCTGGCTCCAACAGAGGCGGCCCTGCGCTTTAATTCCTCTATCGCCGGACCTTCTGTAAGCAGAGCTCCCTGAGGGGCCCCGAATTTCAGAAAGACCCTGTCCACCTTTTCCACAAGCTCCCAGGCTTCAGTCTGGTCTCCAGTAAGAGCTGCCAGGTCTCCTCCAACATCAGGCCGAAGATTCAGGGTCCCGTCAGAAAAAGTCCCGCAGCCCCCTACCCCACACATAATATCGCATGGTGTGCAGTGCATGCAGTAGGTCTGAGTTTTCATTGGGCACAGGCGTTTGTCTATATCCCTGCCCATATCCACAATAAGAACTTTTAGAGGCTGGAATTCTGCAAGCTCGTACGCTGCAAACATCCCGGCAGGCCCTGCACCTATAATTATAACGTCATACTCCGACTTTATCTCGCCTTCCTCAGAGTTTGTCTCCTCTGCTTCTGAATTTATCTTGTCTTCTTCTAAGAATTCTTCATCAGTCTCCATACATACCACCTTTTAGTTCATTCGAATCCTGGATCTTTCAACCTGTAAAGATTTTAATCAAAAATACTCAAGTAACCTGAAATCTTCAGTTTCAGAGGTTATAACCCCTTAAAATTCGCCCTTACTTTGAAGTGAAGGATATTTCCTCCCGTTTAGACCCCTAATTTGAACTGAATATCCTACCCGATTTTACTCAGTTTATAACTTCATCTGTAAATTCTTTTTCACTTAGCCCCTGAAGGAGGGGGTTTCCAGAAGAAAATATCACTTGCAGTGGATCATTTAATCCTTCATGAATCAAAGGAAACAGGAAAATGAATCTACAAAAATATTAGTGAATAAAAGTGACAGACCCGATCTTCAAAAATAAATTCTTCCCCGCCACTATAAATAAGTATGAAATTATCCGTATAAAAAACTTTCATTTTATCTTGGAGACTTTCATTTTATCTTGGATCCTTTTTCCTTTATACCTGCCTCCCTTTAAATCTTTAAATATGGACCCGGAGTAACACAAAAGTAAAAGTAACTATACAGCCCATGCAAAACAAGATCAATAGCTATCTTCGTTAAGATTCAACTGGAAAACTTCTCTGAACTGAGTTTATTTGATTTTTTGCTATATATCGCGTTTTTTCAATTTTCGTCAGCTAATGATCCAAAGTCTCATTACATCAAAATCAATATCAATAAACTGATTTTGATAGGCTGAATAGTTACATTTTTTCTTTTTTTCAAGGTTTTTTGAAGAGGCCGATAGCGGGTATAGATAAAAGGTCGGTTGCAGGTAATATTTGAGAGTACAGAGTTAATAGCTGGAAACCGAACCACATAAAAAAATCAAGAATTAGTGCCAGCGTGCAGAAAGCCCTTAAAGAAGAATAGGTTGTATGAACATAAGTGTGAAGAAACGGAATCTCACAAAATGGCTCAAAATCCTGATTCCTTGATTCTAATCCATACGGATTCCTCGATTCTAATCCTACTGATTCCTTAATTCTTATACGTACCTGATTCCTTGGTTCGGATCCGTACGCCTTATTATCCATCAGGTGTCTTTTTTATCACGCTAGACGCAGGAGAGCGGCTTTCCCGTAAAAAAGAAGAAAAAGAAGAAATCTAACAGGAAAGAGATCCAGAAAGGAGTTGCAAATTAAGAGCAACAGATATAGAGGAGAGTCGTTGGATAAAAGAAAAGGATTTCTGAAAATTAAGATTTTAAGACTTAATCGCTCTATAATTAAATTTGTAAACACTTTTGGAGGGCTTTTTGAAAAAACAGGTTTCATAGGCGACCGGTGAGAGTGCGGGGGAATTCACAAGTGAAATCAGTTGTCTTTAAATTTCTTCATGATAGAAAAAAGTAAGGTAATGGTCTAAAATCAAGAAAAAATAAAACTAGTGTCTCAACCATTTAATTATGAATCACCTGTATAACTCAAAATCGCTTTATACTGATGATAAATTGTCTAGATATTGTGTATCATAATTAAATGCCAGGACACTAGAATTCATTAAACAGTACTGACCATACCAGTTATTTTTTTTCCACTTTTTCTTCCTTTAGTACCATTTTTGCAATCAGGAAGATTACAAATGCGATAACGACGAAATTAATTAATTCTCCCAAAAAGGCACCCCAACCTAATACTATTGGCCCGATTTCAACCGTAGCAGTCTTCCAGGCACCCCCGGGGATAAAAGGAGTAATAATCGGCATGACGATGTTGTCCACGAAAGATTTTATAAAGGCCGTGGATGCAATACCCATAATCAAAGCAATTGCCAGTGGAATTACTTTGTACTCATAAAGAAATTCTTTAAACTCGCTTATAAGTCCCACCAGAATCCTCCTTAAATATTTTCGAGACAAATTTATAAAGATTAATATTAATTAATTGCGTTATTTGGATATATATTCTCTGTACGTTTTCTTCATATTTTAAGAACTGATAATTATACTAAAGACGCCTATAAAAATCACTCATTCGAGGTTAAATAGCCAGAAAAGAATTTTTAAGCCTTAAAAATAAAAATAAAGAAAATTAATCTCAGATTAGATACAAAAATGTTCTTAAAACGTTTATTTCATTACAATAATAACATTTAAAACTCAATTTAGGGAACAAATACTAGTAATATTCCTCAAAAGTTGAAGAATCCATCCTGTATAAGACTCATTCAGACTCATTCCGGATAAAGTCAAAAATCAGAACTTCATGCAAAAAATCCTACTGAAGAACTGATTCATAAAAGGATGGGACCATAAAAATGGAGTCGTAAACATCTGCAGGACTTACGCACAATAAGTCTGAGCAAATTTAAAATCATTTGAAACATAATTATTCCTTATTAAATTATAAAATTGGCTTAAGTCATGTCAATAAACCTATCCAAATGCACTGACTTTGATTACATCAATTTTCTTATTTCCGCTTCTACTGTTTTTAGTTTTACTGAGACGGCTCTCTGTTACCCATCTTTAAGCAATGCTCCTTCTCATGACTGTTGTACTAGTCTCCTCCAAAAACAGCCTTCCAATACAGAACCTCTATGGCATGAAGTAAGGAAATTTATTAACTTAAAGAAGGTTTTCAACCTCAAGGAAGTGTAGTTCATCTAAAAGAATACGGTTTTATTAAGGTATTTCGGATAGTACCAACATATGGGGACACGCAATACTGGGCTACAGATGTATTGGATATGGACGAAAACAAAAGAGAAGATCCAGGCAAAAAATCCTGGAAAATTGAAGAATACCAGAGAGGAATAAAAAAGTTCTGTGGTGCGAAAAAGTGTCAGGCAAGAAAAAAGAGTCGCAGATAGCTCATTTATTGTTAGCATTGAGAGCTTTTCTAAGGCTTGAAGTACAAAGAATCAGAAATGGGATATTTTGGTTTGAAGGTAAAACAAAAATTCACAGAGTAGCATCAACAATATATTTAAACAAACCAGGATACAACTTAAATTAATAGCGATATTAAAAATGTGATGGAAAAACAATGTTTGAAGCCTCAGAATTCGTAAGTGCTATTTAGTTTAAAAAAGGAAAGTGAAATGGCAAAATGAAGCCATTTGATTATTCTATTTTGACAAATCTCTTTTGCATAGGTGTGGGTTCTCTTATCTCAGGAGGGTGAGAGAATTTTACGTCATGGAAGGTAATCGGACCGCTACCCTTGCTGACTGCAATAAACTTGAAATGGCTGGTTCCTCCACTTCCGACTCTACCCGAGTGGTCGGGTTCATATGATGACTCAACAAAATAGACACATGCAGGTATTTCTGACAGTAAGCAGTTGAAGCCAGTTGTAGGGTTCGACGGAATGTCAATATCTATAAATTCTCCAACTTTTTTATTAATTGGCGGTAATAATTCAACTTTCTGCATTTACATATTCCCCTGTTTATTAACTCTCCAAATATTGTCTAAAAAATTATATTAAATATTATTTAGAGTTTTATTTCTAAATTTAGACTAATTTGAGAGTTAATAGTTAAAATGGACATTCGGGTATATATTACTTTCTAACATTTGATAATATATTATATTGTCGAGGAGATAAGATAATGAATAAATGTTCTTAAAAAATACATATGAAGTAATATAAAAACAAATTATATTAAAATAGCATAGTAAGACAATCGATTTTTTTTAATTATATAGATAGTATTACAGACAATTTTCAGCAAAAAAGTGAATTTTATTTAGCCAGCGTAATCAGAAATAATACCAAACGACCAATATTAAGGATAATATATTCTAGATTGTTTATATAATTGAGGGTAATATATAATGTATACTCATTGACATTGAGATTTGGACACAGGTTATCTCAAATGGAGATGAGCAATACTCAAACAGGAAACAAGGGTTGTGGGAAGATTATTGGAGAGAGCGGAAGCAGACGTGCCTTCTGCAGGGTTTCACCAATAACTACCCCACTACCATAAAGAGCGACTCCAGTGTAAATGTGGGTATATCCTTCCTTCCCTCCAGACTGGAAGTTTAGCTGCTTGAAAATAATCCCACGATCGGCAGCAGTGTTAAAGTGAAGGATTATTTCCTTCACTTTATTTCACACTCAGGCTTTTTCTTATTGTCTCGTCTTTCCCTTCCTTATATCTCGCGAACCTCTTTTTCCAGATCTTCATCTTCCAGATCTTCATCTTCCAGATCTTCATCTTCCAGATCTTCATCTTCCAGATCTTCATCTTCTTCTGCTTCATCTTCCAGATCGTCGTCTTCTTCTGCTTCATCCGGCTCTTCGAAATTTTCAAGCTCTTCTGCATCTTCAAGCTCGTCACTATCTTCGAGCTCATCGATGTCTTCAGCTTCTTCTGAGATTTCTGAGACTTCGGCTTCTTCCTTTAACTCCGTTTTTAAGTTTTTGAGCTCTAAGGAAGCCAGTTTAAGCTGCTTTTCTTCCTCGCTTTCGGCTTTAATCCGAGCAACGCCTACGACTTTGTCTCCGGGTTTAAGGTTCATGACTCTTACACCCTGAGTATTTCTGCCCTGGACTGAGATATCTTTGGCAGGCATGCGGATAATGATTCCTTCAGCACTGGTAAACATCAGCTCATCGTCTTCAGCTACGGACTTAACTTTAGAAACAAAGCCGTTCCTGACGTTAGTGACGATTGTAATCACGCCTTTTCCACCGCGGCGGTGGCTTGGATACTGAGAGTGCTCGGTTCTTTTCCCGAAGCCGTTCTCAGTTACTGTCAGAAGGGTCGCAGTATCGTCTGCAAGGTCCACACTGACAACCTCGTCATCAGGACCTTCAAGCGTCATGCCCCGGACTCCTCTTGCAGTTCTGCCCATAGGACGGACGTCTTCTTCCGAGAAGCGGATGGCTTTGCCTTTCTTTGAGACCATTACAACTTCCCTGCTTCCGTCGGTCAGGAGCACTTTTACGAGCTCGTCTCCGTCATCAAGGGTAACTGCAATTATGCCGGCTTTCCTGGGGTTTTTGAACTCGGAGAGAGGAGTTTTCTTGATCGTGCCTGCGATGGTTGCCATTAGCAGGTAACGGTCTTCAGCAAATTCTTTTACAGGGATCATGGCATTGACCATTTCGCCTTCCTGAAGTTCCAGCAGGTTTACTATAGCTTTTCCTCTTGACTGGCGGGAGCCTTCGGGGATCTCATAGACTTTTTGCCAGTAAAGCCTGCCCAGGTTAGTGAAAAACAGGATATAGTTGTGAGTCGAGGAAATGAAGAGGTTTTCCACAAAATCTTCATCCTTGGTCTCCATACCCATTACTCCCCTTCCTCCCCTGCGCTGCATTGAATATGTAGCAAGAGGAATGCGCTTTATATAGCCTCCGTTTGTAATCGTGACCAGAACATTTTCTTCGGGGATCAGGTCTTCATTCGTAACTTCGGCTGCAGCCTGCAAGATTCTTGTTCTGCGAACATCTCCGTACTTTTCCCTTAGCTCAGTGAGTTCGGTTCTGATAATCTCGTACTTGAGATCAGCGCTTTCAAGGATTTTCCTGAGCTCCTCAATCAGTTTTATAAGCCCTTCAAACTCCTCAAGGATTTTCCGGGTTTCGAGTCCTGTAAGGCGCTGCAAACGCATGTCGAGGATAGCTCTGGACTGTACCTCATCAAGGGTGAAATTATCCATCAACCCCTGCTTTGCCTCATCAGCATTTGCTGAGCCTTTAATAAGAGCAACCACTGCATCTATGTTATCAAGGGCAATCTTCAGCCCTTTGAGGATGTGAGCCTTCTCCTCGCTCTTCCGGAGATCATAGACTGTCCGTTTCTGGATAATTTCCATCCTGTAGTCCAGGTAGATCCTGAGAAGCTCTTTGAGGTTCAGCTCTTTTGGCTTCCCATCCACGAGGGCCAGGTTGATTATCCCAAAAGTGGTCTCCATCTGGGTATGCTTGTAGAGCTGGTTTAGAACAACTTTAGGATTCGTCCCTCTGGAAAGTTCGATAACAACCCTGATTCCATCCCTGTCTGACTCGTCCCTGAGGTCGGAAATTCCTACAATCACCTTTTCTCTGGCAAGCTGGGCAATGTTTTCAATCATCCGGGCTTTGTTTACCTGATAGGGGAGCTCAGTTACAATAATCTGCTCCCTGTCCTTTTTTAACTCCTTGATTTCGGCAACAGCCTGAATTTTTACAGGACCCCTCCCTGTCATGTAAGCAGACCTGATGCCTGCAGTCCCCAGGATATTGGCAGCTGTGGGAAAGTCAGGTCCTTTAATCACGGCCATAAGTTCCGGAACCGTAGTTTCCGGATTTTCGATAAGCATGAGAAGCCCGTCAATAACCTCAGAGAGATTGTGAGGAGGCATATTTGTTGCCATACCCACGGCAATTCCCGTAGACCCGTTGATCAGGAGATTAGGAATTTTTGCAGGCAGGACTTCAGGCTCTTCCATAGACCCGTCATAATTGGGCCTGAAAGGCACTGTTTCTTTGTCGATGTCAATTAACATCTCTTCGGCTATCCTGTCCATGCGAACTTCTGTGTAACGCATGGCTGCAGCCTCGTCTCCATCAATAGATCCGAAGTTCCCCTGTCCGTCTATAAGCGGGTAGCGCAGAGAGAAATCCTGCACCATCCTCACAATACTGTCGTAAACAGCAGAGTCTCCGTGAGGGTGGTATTTACCGAGCACGTCACCCACCACACGGGCTGACTTCTTGTAGGGCTTGTCATGGGTAATCCCTGATTCTTTCATTGAAAAAAGGATTCTGCGGTGAACCGGTTTTAAGCCATCTCTGGCATCTGGAAGGGCCCGTCCGACGATTACGCTCATTGCATAGTTGATGTAAGAGCGTTTCATCTCATGGTCTATAAGGACAGCAGTAACTCCTGATCTTTCAGGTTCTGGCTCATAATCTTCAGGTTCTTCCGCAGCAAGATCAGGGATAGTCAGTTCGAGTTTCTTGCCCGGCTCTTCGTTTGTAAGGGCAACTGGGCCCTCCACATTTTCCGGTTCTTCGTCTTTCTCAGGGATAAGGGTAGCCTGATAGGATTTTTTCACTTCACTTTCTGAGTTGTTTTCTTCTTCATATTTTGCCATTTTTAGCCACCTCAGATATCCAGGTCCACAACCTCTTTTGCATGCGTTTCTATGAAGTTCCGGCGGGGCTCTACCTCATCTCCCATAAGAATTCTGAAGATCTCATCCGCCCTGATCGCATCTTCCAGAGTTACCTGCAAAAGGGTCCTGCTTTCCGGGTTCATGGTGGTTTCCCAGAGCTGTTCCGGGTTCATTTCTCCAAGTCCTTTATAACGCTGGATTGCAAGCCCTTTGTCACCAAGCTCTTTTTTCTTTGCTTCGAGTTCCCTGTCAGAATGTATGTAATATTCAGCTTTGCCTTTCTTTATGCGGTAAAGCGGAGGCTGAGCAATGTACACGTATCCTGCATCAATAAGAGGCCTCATGTAGCGGAAGAACAGTGTGAGAAGGAGAGTCCTTATGTGGGCCCCGTCTACATCGGCATCAGTCATGAGAATGACCTTATGATAGCGGGCGCTTTCAAGACTGAAATCTTCACTGACCCCGGTTCCGAGGGCAGTAATTAGAGAAACGACCTCATTATTTTTCAGGATCTTAGCAAGCCTGGACTTTTCCACATTCAGGATCTTACCTCTGAGAGGTAAAATAGCCTGAAAACCCCTGTTTCTACCCTGTTTTGCGGAACCACCTGCCGAATTTCCTTCCACTATGTAAATCTCGCAGAGTGAAGGATCTTTCTCCGAGCAGTCGGCTAGTTTTCCTGGAAGGGTACTGACTTCAAGGGCATTCTTTCTTCGTGTTAGTTCCCTTGCTTTTTTTGCGGCTTCCCTGGCCCTCTGGGCAAGAAGGGCTTTTTCAAGGATAATATTTGCAACTTTAGGATTTTCCTCAAAATATTCAGCAAGCCCGTCAGTTACAAGGGAATCCACGATTCCTTTTACATCGCTGTTTCCAAGCCTGGTCTTGGTCTGTCCCTCAAACTGAGGTTCCATGAGCTTGACGCTGATGATTGCAGTCAGGCCTTCCCTTACATCATCGCCTGTGAGCTTTGCATCTTCCTTTGAGAGCTTGTTAGCTTTAATATAGTCGTTTGCAACCCTTGTAAGGGCTGTCTTGAAACCGATGATATGGGTTCCGCCTTCGTGGGTATTGATGTTGTTTGCAAAGGAGTACACATTTTCTGTATAGCTATTGGTGTACTGCATAGCAATTTCTACTATCATGTCGTCTCTTTGCCGCTCAAAATAAATCGGCTTTTCGTGGAGAGACTGCTTTTTCTTGTTCAGATACTCCACGAACTCTACAATTCCTCCCTGATAGGAAAAAATATCTTCCTGCCCCTCAGGACTCCTTAAATCCCTGAGGCTGATGGTAAGGCCCCGATTAAGGAAAGCAAGCTCCCTTAACCTGTTTGAAAGAATATCATAATCATAATCTGTAGTCTCAAAGATTTTTGAATCCGGTTTGAAAGTGGTTTTAGTGCCTGTAACTTCTGAAGTTCCGATTTCCTGAACATCAGCAGTCGGCTTTCCACGAATATAGCTCTGGAAATACTTTTTGCCGTCTCTACTCACTTCTACTTCAAGTCCTTCTGAAAGAGCATTTACAACAGAAACCCCTACTCCATGCAGTCCCCCGGAGACTTTGTAGGTATTCTTGTCGAACTTCCCTCCGGCATGCAGAATAGTCATAACAACTTCAAGGGCTGATTTTTTGTGCACTGGATGGGGATCGATGGGGATACCTCTCCCATTGTCCAGGACTGTCACACTCCCATCCGGGTTGATTGAGACTTCTATCCTGGTACAGAAGCCTGCAAGGGCTTCATCAATACTATTGTCTACAACTTCATAGACGAGGTGGTGGAGCCCGCGGCCATCCGTACTCCCTATGTACATGCTGGGGCGTTTTCGGACAGCTTCCAGGCCTTCAAGAACCTGGATGCGCGATGCATCGTAAACCTGTTTATCACTCATTTTGGGTTATTCTCCGTAAAAATCTAATAAATTAGTTATTTTCTGAAGCTAGAAACATTCTATTCTTTTTTTAAAATTCGCGGGAAAACTTTCAGGAAAATAGGTTTTAGAAGTCGGATCAATTTTGTAAACCTTCAATAATTATTAGATAAATTTTATATTTAATTGCTATGTTTCTACCACGAACCAGGATTCAATATGCGCTCATACATTTTAAGCCTTTAGATTCCCTGAAAATTCCACATGATTTTTCGGTTTTAATTCCCGCAAAAAAAGGAATTTTGGCATAATTTTGTGTCCAAATATGCACTTTTCATACTAATTTTTTAGTACGTCTTAAGGTTAAATAAATATTTTCTGTTTCATCCAGAAAATTTTATTCCTCCTGAGGAGTCAGGGCATGACTCGCGGCATTTTAGAAGTCTACTAACGTATCTTTATAGTGTACAATTTTGTACATTCTCATGGCTTGAAATAACCTCCCATAGAGGCAATTTCCAGACAACTTGCAGAAAAGACTGAAGTAAATTTCTATGACCGTAGAAAGCACGGAAAACACGAAAAACTGTGTCAAGGTTTTCCTTATTATATGCTTTTCGTGACATAAGTGACTCTAAATGGTCCAGAGTCTGCACGAATAATGAGGAAAAATACAAAAAAATCATAACTATAAATTAGACCCCTTGAGAGATCAAAGCGGGTGAAAAAGACTATGTACTGTTGCGATTACATCGCAACTTCCATAAAATCTCTTATTTTCTGCAATCCTTAAACATAATTATAGTCACCATTTTAAATAATGCGACATTTTGTGTGTAAATATATGCCCCTCCC
>CAZLNG010000104.1:0-12787 GCA_964560735.1 uncultured Methanosarcinales archaeon
CTTTTAATTGCAGGCGGAATGCTGATTCCAGGAAACATCCCGAACATTATCTCTGCGGGCAAACTGGGTATTACCAGCAAAGAATGGGCAAGGCTTGGAGTACCAATGGGACTCGTCTCAATGGCTATCTATTTCGTAATTATATTTGTGCTTAAGATCTAAACTCAAAATATGCCCATTTAATTCATATAGTTCAGTTCCAAAATCCGGCAACAAATGTAAATCAAAAGCTGGATATTGGAACAAATTTTTGTATAGTTTCCATTGATGAATAATAGGTTAGAGATCGTTAAGATTTTAATCAGATGAATGCAAGTGATAAGGATGTTTTGAAGTATCGATTACTTGCTCTTCTATGATTTTATTATGCTTTTTCTGAATGTATTATCAGTTTTTTCATAACTTTCTTTTCAAATTTAGTTATTCTCCTCCCCTTTTACAATAAATTAGTAGTTGTTAACTGATTATAGATCTGTAAAAAGAGTAAAAATGATTTGATAGAGTATTCACTGTTAAAACCTGAATAAAATTATTCGTAAAAAGCATGCATTCGAATTTCATTTTAAATTAATAATAATGATAGATTAATATATTATTGAACTATATTTTAAAGACAGGTTCCATAAGGCCCAACCATTCGAGAATTTTCTACTGTTTTACAGTAAGTTACTTTCTCAGGCCCTTCGTGACCTAGAGTAATAATTAAAGGAGGAAAAAAGTAATGGCTCTTGATTTAGGAGTTTTAATTGGATTTCTTGTAATATTCCTCACCGTATTGATTGGACCTTTTAAAATACACTATATTGAAGAAAACCTGGAAGTTTTCCTGCTCATATGCGGGACCCTTGCAATGACACTTTCGGGTTTTGTTAAGATCCCCGGTGAAGAGACCGGATGGAGTTTGGAAATAATTGAAGAAGCATTGACAGCACCTTTGCATGTTGGAGATATAGCTGGCATTCCAATAGGTATCTTCCAGATAGTGCTGGTTGTTGGCTTGATTATCTATAAATGGCATTCTCCAATCCATAAAGCAATCAGAAAACTGACAGACATACTTTCTGTCAAAATTTTAGGTTTTCTCCTGATTGTTGTGCTTGGTTTATCTTCGAGCATAATGTCTGCTATCCTTGCAGCAATAATCCTTGTTGAGGTGGTTAATGCAATGCCTCTCTCTCGAAGATCCAAGATCGATCTCACAATCATTGCGTGTTTCTCAATCGGGCTTGGTGCAGCACTTACCCCTCTTGGAGAACCTCTTTCAACAATCGCCATCTCAAAATTAGCTGGTGAACCTTATAACGCCGGATTCACTTTCTTACTTGACATGCTGGGCATTTACATTATTCCAGGCATCTTTGCATTCGGCATTCTTGGAATGTTCTTCCTTGGAAAAGCCGATCAGAAAGCTCATGAAATGGAAGCGGCAGATTATAACGAGACTGTAAAAGACGTCGTAATGAGAGCCGTCAAGGTCTACGTGTTTATTGCGGCACTCGTATTGCTTGGAGAAGGTTTCAAGCCCATAATATTCGAGTATTTCATACAGGTACCATCTGCGGCACTTTACTGGATTAACATGGTTTCTGCCGTCCTTGATAATGCCACTCTGGCGGCTGCTGAAATAGGACCTATCCTCAGTGAATTCCAGATAAAGAGCATACTTATGGGGCTTTTGATATCAGGTGGAATGCTGATTCCAGGAAATATTCCTAACATCATTTCTGCGAGCAAATTGGGTATCAGCAGTAAGGAATGGGCAAGGCTTGGATTGCCTCTTGGACTTGTCTCGATGATTGTCTATTTCATCGTACTGTTCGTGCTCAAAATCTAACCTTCTCAAAATTTACCCTTTTTTTATTTATCAAACTTTATTGAAGCTGACTCATATTGGTGTTTTGTCTTTTCTATTGTCGCCCCTTCACTTGCTTCGAACTTTGTGGACAGAAAAATTTTCCTAATTGATGGGTATCTCTTGATTTTTGCTTTTCAATGTTTTTACAAAAATATATAGATTATTTGCTTTTTCTTTTTTTACTCTTATGTATATAGTCTAAATCGAATAACTATATATTCCTTTGATCTGACTCTATTCCTGAAAAATCAAGATAGTGTGAGCAAGTAAACAGAGGAATATATATCATAAGAATGGTACACCTTTCAGACATTCACTTCTCAGAGGCATATTACCTTCCTGAGATTGCAGATTCAATGCTTCAAAATATAAACCGGAATTCGCCAGATATCGTAGTCATTACAGGCGACCTGACGGAAAACGGGCTTGCGGCTGAATATAATGGTGCAAAAAACTTCATTGACAGGATCGAATGTAAAAACAAGGTTATAGTTCCGGGAAATCACGACTCAAGAAATGCAGGTTATCTTTTCTTCGAGGATATTTTTAAGGCCAGATCAACTTTCGGGCACTTTGGGGAAGTAACTGTAGTAGGGCTTGATTCTTCCCAGCCTGAACTTGAAGAAGGGCACATAGGGAGGGAAAACTATCCCTGGATAGAGAAGACTTTCTCAGGAAGAGGTTTCAAAGTTTTTGCTTTGCACCATCACCTTATTCCGATTCCCTGGACTGGCAGAGGAAATAATGTACTTGTAGATGCAGGCGACGTTCTCGAACTCCTCGACCGCTCAGGTGTAAACCTCGTGCTCTGCGGACACTGGCACATTCCCTGGATATGGAGATTAAACGATATTCTTGTTGTCAGTGCGGGAACAGTTTGCTCTTCAAAAGTCCGTGGCAAAACCTCTCAGTGCTACAACCTGATTGAACTTGACGCTCCGGAACCCGAATCTAAGCACTGGCACGTGCGGGTTTCCAGAATTTTCTCTGAAGGAAAAAAAGAAAAAGTTGTTGATTGTATTATATAAAATTGAGAGAGTAGTATTAAGCAATATTGATCTGCAATACCCTCCTTTTACCTTTTTCTTTCAATATTTTGTCCCTTCCAATATTTCATACCCCTCAATATTTTACCCTGCTGTAAAATCCCGGTCGGTTATGTTATATTTTTTTGAAAATAAATCCTGTATTATGAAACTCGGTTTAGGAATCGACACTGGTGGAACATACACTGATGCCGTCTTAATGGACCTATTAGACGGCAGGGTTATAGATTCTAACAAAGCTTTAACTACACATTCAAATCTGGTTGAAGGTATAGAGAATGTAATTGAGGGTTTGAAACAGGAGTATTTGAAGGACGTAAAGCTTGTTTCTGTATCTACAACCCTTTCTACAAATTCCATCCTCGAAGGAAAAGGGCATCCTGCAGGGCTGATCCTGGCAGGCTATAAGATTAGCGGGGAAGTCCCTTCTCTTCAGATGCTCTCAATAGAAGGAGGCCATGATTCAAAGGGAAACGAAATTGGCTGCCTTGATATGAATTCTGTGGAAGAGTTTGTTAATAGTACTCGGGGAAAACTCTTTTCTTATGCCGTATCTTCTTATTTTGCCATCAGGAACCCGGAACATGAGCTTGCAGTAAAAAAAACGATAGAACGCCTGACAGACAAACCAGTAGTCTGTGGGCATGAACTCTCTCTTAATCTTGGAGCTTACGAAAGGGCTGTTACTGCGGTCCTTAATGCCCGCTTAATTCCAATAACTTCTCGATTTATTCAGTCTGTGCTCTCAGTAATGGATACCCGAAATATCAAAACTCCCCTGATGGTCATGAAATGTGACGGTTCACTTGCCCGGATAGAAGAAACTCTTGAAAAGCCGGTTGAGTCTATATTTTCAGGTCCTGCTGCAAGCCTTGTAGGGGCTGCCCATATAAGCGGATTGAAAACCTGCGTGGTTGTGGATATAGGAGGCACAAGTACCGATATTGCCCTGATGGAGGACGGAGTACCAGAAATCAGCGACAATGGAGCTATTGTAGGGAACTGGAAGACAATGGTCAGGGCTGTCAGAATCAGAACTTCGGCTATGGGAGGAGACAGCCATGTTTGGGTGCAGGGTCAACTCTGCATTGGCCCCAATAGAGTAATTCCCCTATGTCTTGCAGCCTACGAGTATCCCTTCCTGAAAGATAAACTCAGGAAAGCCGAAAAAACCTCCGACCGAATAATGGATGATGTCTTCCAGCCTACAAGTTTCTTTGTCAGGGTTGGAGATCCCAATTCCAAAGAAGATCTGCATGCTCTTAACTATTCTATCGAGTTCGACCTGGAAAACTACGAAAGAAAAATAATCGATGCCATTGGATATGAGCCAGTTTCAGTGTCTGAAATATCTGAAGTCATCGGGAAACATCCTCTCCTTTTCTTGAATACCCTGCGTTCCCTCATCCAGAAACGCTGTATTTCTCATATAGGTTTTACTCCGACTGATGCCCTCCATGTACTTGGAGAATACAGGGCATGGGACAGTGAAGCTTCCCTGCTGGCAGCAAAGCTCCTCGGCTCCTATCTGGGTCTTGACCCTGAAAGCTTTTCCAGGGAAATAAAGAGGACTTTTGCAAAAAATATTGCTCTTGACCTGCTGGCGTTCTTTGCACAGGATTTTAAACGTAAAGATCTGGATAAACTGATTTCCGGATCCAGGTTTACAAAGTTTAAAATCAGTGTTCCTGTGGTGATGGTAGGAGCCCCTGTCAAAGCTTATGTTTCCGAATTAGAAGAATTCATTGATGCAGATATTCGGGTTCCCAGGTTCCATGAAGTAGGCAATGCTGTGGGAGCTCTTATTGGAAATGTCATAAAAAGAAGTGAAATCCTTATCCGACCTGCAGGTCACGGTACAGAAAAATACTATATATTTTCTGAAGTAGAGCGGAAGGTCGCAGACAGTTATCTGGAAGCAGTGGATTATGGAATGGGGTTGATGGAGAAATTGATTTTCGACCATATGGGAGGATATGGTCTCCATAGAAGCCAGGTCCGTTTTGACCTTGAAAGAAAAGACTTCAATCCCGGCTACGGAACCTCTAAAGAAACCCGTCTTAAGGGACTTGGCGTGGGAAATCCTCTGAAGCTTGAACAGTAAAGATTCTCAGGAGCAGTAAAGACCCTCAAATTTCTCTTTTTAAGATAATTGATTCTATCAGAGGTATATTAATAGGCTGATGAAAGGAACTGCAGACATTATTATCTTTTAATATCTCTTTTCTTTTTTTCTGTAGCTTGAAAGGATCAAATTTTTCTCTTTTCAGACCTTTTCTTCTATTCATTTCAGTTTAATGCATACAGCAAACAAGTTTTTATTTACGTTCAGTTACTTCCTTCAATCAGAACTATTATTCTGTCTAATGAGATTCATTCTGGAAAATTAATCTATTCTGTCAGGAGTAAAGACAATGCGCAGGGACTATATAGACATCGGCTACAGCCCGAAAGACACGGATCTGGTCTGCGAATTCCACATGGAACCTTCAGCAGGAATAAACTTTGAGGAAGCTGCCACCCACATGGCAGGGGAAAGCTCTATAGATTCCTGGACTGAAATTGCCACACTGAGTCCAGAACTTGCAGAGAAACTGAAGCCTCATGTCTTCTATATTGATGAGAAAGCACAGACTGTAAGAGTAGCTTATTCTGAGGAACTTTTTGAGCTGGGTTCGGTTCCGCAGGTTCTCAGTGCTGTTGCAGGAAATATCCTGAGCATGAAAATCGTTGACAATCTCAGGCTTCAGGACATAGCTTTCCCTAAATCAATGCTCAGTGAGTTTAAAGGCCCTAAATTCGGGTTGTCAGGAATCAGGGAACTTGTTGGTGTACAGGACAGGCCTCTTATAGGGACTATTGTCAAGCCTAAAGTGGGATTAAACCCTGAAAAACACGCTGAAGTAGCTTATAATTCCTTTGCAGGAGGGTGCGATCTTGTTAAGGATGACGAAAACCTCACAGACCAGAAGTTTAACGGCTTTGAAAAAAGAGCCGAGCTTACCCTCAAGCTTGCAAAAAAGGCAGAAGCTGAGACCGGAGAACGCAAAATGTACCTCTGCAACATTACTGCTCCTACATGCAAGGAAATGATCCGGCGGCTGAATGTTCTCAAAGATCTGGGCGCAAGTTACGCAATGGTTGATGTTGTACCCGCAGGCTGGACTGCCCTTCAAACCCTTCGGGAAGAATCTGAAGATGCAGGTCTGGTTCTTCATGCCCACAGGTGCATGCATTCGGCTTATACCCGGAACCCACGCCATGGAATAAGCATGGTTGTTGTTGCCAAGCTCTGCAGGCTTATCGGGCTTGACCAGCTTCACATAGGCACTGTTGTAGGGAAGATGCATGGGGAAAAGCATGAAGTTTTAACTCTTCGGGACGAATGTGTGCTCGATAATATGCCTGCGGATGAAAGCCAGCATGTTCTTGCCCAGAACTGGGGCGGATTAAAGCCTATGTTCCCTGTCGCCTCCGGAGGGCTTGCTCCGACCATGATTCCTGACCTGTACTCGATCTTTGGAAAAGACGTAATTATGCAGTTCGGCGGCGGAATCCATGCACATCCTATGGGTACGGCTGCAGGAGCCGCTGCGTGCAGACAGGCGCTTGAAGCCACCCTTGAGGGAGCCAGTCTGCAGGAGTACGCAAAGAACCACAAGGAACTTGAACTTGCTCTTGACAAATGGCTGAAGAAATAAGCCTTAGAAACAAAGAGCAATAAAAATAGCAACCAGAAAGAGGTTCATTCTTGGTGCAGGCAGAAAGCGGAAATAAAAAAATGACCAGAGTTTTTAGGATCTCTGAAGAAAACTTTGATGCCGTTCTTAATGAGACGGCAGAGATTATCAAAAATGGCGGGACAGTAGCTTTTCCCACAGAAACTGTCTATGGGCTTGGAGCTGACGGTCTCAACCCCGAAGCAGTCCGAAAAATCTTTGAGGCAAAAGAGCGCCCTCCGGGAAATCCCCTTAGCCTGCTTGTCCATTCCAGGGCTGATCTTGAGAAAGTTGCAAGCAATATCCCTGAGAAAGCTCTGAAGCTTATGGATTCTTTCTGGCCGGGCCCACTTACCATCATTCTGGAAAAAAAAGATATTGTCCCGGGAATTACCTCCGGAAATCTGAAGTCAATAGGACTGCGTATGCCTGACCACAGGATTCCTCTGGAACTTGTAAAGAGGGCAGGTACTCCTCTTGCCGCTCCAAGTGCAAACCTTTCGGGAAAACCCAGCCCTAGCCTGGCAGCCCACGTTATATCCGACCTTACTGGCAGGATAGATGCAATTATTGACGGGGGAGAATCGGTCATAGGCCTTGAATCAACTGTAATTGATATGACTGCAGAACCTCCTGTTGTGCTCAGGCCTGGAGCTATAGGCATTGAAGAGCTTGAAAAATTAATAGGGAAGGTCAGATCCGGATACAAAGACGACAAAACCGGAAATGATGAAGAGCCTCTTGAAAAAAAAGCAGGCCAGAAATATGGACATTATACCCCTGATACTATAGTAGTGCTTGTGGAAGGAGAAGGTCGATGTGTTTCGGAAAAAATTGTCGAGTTGCTTGAAAACTACCGGCGTGAAGGGCAGAAAGCTGGACTTCTGCTCAGTTAGGAAACTGCAGGTTTGTTTCATTCCAATGGGCTAAGTATTGGAGACTACTTTTTGCTGGGACCTCGGGAAGAACCAGAGGTAGCTGCCAGAAAACTCTTTGAAGGGCTCAGGGACCTGGACAAAAAGGGGCTGGATGTGATCCTGGCCGATGGTTCTTTTAACCGTTCAGGGCTTGGAGATGCACTCATTAACAGGTTGAGAGAAGCTTCATCTTTAAGAGTTACTGTTTAAATTCAACTCGGAGTAAGAAGCAGGAATTTACTTAAACACTTGAGAGGGATTCTTTTGAAGGCAGAAAAAAAGGAAAATATGGAAAAAATGAGGGCTTATAAAAAAGTCAGGGACCAGAATAAGAGAGTAAATAAAATTAATATCGTGATTCTGGCGGTAGGTTTAATTTTAACGGTTCTTGGTATGGAGAAAGTAGGGAACTATTTTCTCTGGACTGGAATGTTTGTCTTACTTATAACTGGGATATCTGGTATCTTTGCTTCCGGGTCTCTTCGTAAACAGAGATAAATTTATTTTTATCATTATGTTTGTTTTTTAAAGGGGCTCTTCAGATGGGTGAAACAATTGCAAGCCAGGAAATGCATGAATACTTCAATGGACTTGAAATGAGGCTTAAAGAGGCAATAGAAATTGCGAATAAAGCCCGGGCCCGTGGAGGAGATCCGAAACCCTTTGTGGAAATTCCCCTTGCTAAGGATCTTGCAGATAGAGTCGAGAATCTTATAGGTGTAGGAGGAGTTGCTGCAAAGATCCGGGAACTTGAAACTAAAATGTCCAGGGAAGAGGCTGCTCTTGAAATTGGGCGCCAGGTCGCAGAAGGTGAAGTTGGAAGCTTTTCTACAAAAAAGGATGCAGTTGAAGCTGCAATTAGGGTTTCGATGGCCGTTCTCACAGAGGGGGTAGTTGCAGCGCCTATTGAGGGAATCGACAAGGTCGACCTGGGGAAAAATGACGATGGTTCTCAGTATATCAGGATCTTTTATTCCGGTCCAATTCGGAGCGCAGGAGGGACTGCCCAGGCTCTCTCTGTGCTAGTTGGCGACTATGTGAGGCGTGGAATAGGAATTGACCGTTATAAGCCAAGACAGGAAGAAGTAGAACGATATGTCGAAGAGATCCTGCTTTACAAGAGGGTTGCAAGCCTTCAGTATACTCCTTCTGAAGATGAAATCCGCATGATTGTCCAGAACTGCCCTGTCTGCATAGACGGAGACCCTACAGAGGAAGCTGAGGTTGAAGGGCACAGAGATCTGGAAAGAATAGGGACAAACCGCGTTAGGGGAGGGATGTGCCTTGTGCTTGCCGAAGGGCTTGCTCTCAAAGCTCCCAAGGTCAAAAAACACGTTAATAAACTGAATATGGACGGCTGGGATTGGCTGGAAACGCTTATAGGAGGTGCAAAAAGCGGGGGGGACGAAGAAAATGAGCAGAAAAACAAGATCAAGCCAAAGGATAAGTACATAAGAGATTTGATTGCAGGAAGACCTGTTTTTTCTCATCCTTCCAGGCCAGGAGGGTTCAGGCTTCGTTACGGGCGCTCAAGAAATACATCTTTTGCATCTGCAGGGGTCAGTCCTTCTACAATGGTGTTACTTGATGATTTTATTACCAACGGTACTCAGATCAAGGTCGAAAGGCCTGGAAAAGCTGCCGCCATGTCAGCAGTTGATTCGATAGAGGGCCCGACTGTCCGTCTCTATTCCGGAGACCTTGTTCGCGTAGATAATATGAAGGAAGCCTATGAAATCCGCCCGCAGGTAGAAACAATAGTGGACATAGGGGAAATTCTGATCAACTACGGGGATTTCCTCGAAAATAATCATCCTCTTATGCCTTCTCCTTATGTTTTTGAATGGTGGGTTTATGATTATGAGGCAGCCTGCCCTGAAAAGATCCCTGAAGATGAATTGAAAGATCCATCGGCAGCTCTGGCTCTCAGGCTTGTGCAGGAATTCAACATCCCTCTGCATCCGAAGTTTACCTATCTCTGGCATGACATAAACCGGAGTGAGTTCGAGGCTTTAAGAAAGTTTGTGGCTGAAAATGGAAATTTTTCGGTTGAAGATGGGGTTCTCAGGCTGCCTCTGGAAACTTGCCTGAAAGAGGGTATCAAATACATACTTGAAAAACTCCTTGTACTGCATAAAGTAAAAGATGGAACTATCCTGATAGAAGAGTCACTTCCTTTTGTTTTCTGCCTCGGACTTGACACAAACCTTAGAGAAAAGGCTCAGATCCCCGATACTGATAATATGGTGGATGCTGCGGCTTTTTTAAGCGGTTTTAAGGTTTTTCCAAGGGCTCCTTCAAGAATAGGAGCAAGGATGGGAAGACCGGAAAAGTCTGACCTGCGCAAGATGTCTCCTGCAGCTCAGGTACTCTTCCCTATAAGTAATGCCGGAGGAATTACGCGAAACCTCGTAACTGCTTCAGATTATACAGCTTCCATGAATGGGAAAATTGGGGAAATTGAAGTGGAAATGGGGCTACGGGAATGTCCTGTTTGCAGAAAAGAAACCTACTTCTGGCGTTGTGAATGTGGGGAGTATACCCATCCGAAACTTTCCTGCCCCCGCTGCAAGATCGATGTCAGAGGAGCCCAAACCTGCCCCAGGTGTGGAAGAAAACCAACATCTGTTGCAGATGTCAAACTGGATTTCCGTTCCATTTACAAGCAGGCCTTTGAGAATGTAGGGGAAAGGGAGAAAATGGACCTCATCAAAGGGGTAAAGCGGCTTATGAACGGGCAGATGACTCCAGAGCCTCTTGAAAAGGGGATTCTGAGGGCGAAGCACGATGTTTATATTTTTAAGGACGGGACTGTCCGCTATGATATGTCAGATATCCCTCTTACTCATATCAGGGCTGACGAACTGGGAATTACGGCAGCCAAACTCAGGGAGCTGGGTTATGCAGAAGATATTTACGGAAAACCTCTTGAGCGAGATGACCAGGTTGTCTGCCTGAAGGTCCAGGATCTTGTTATTTCCTACGACGGGGGAGAGTACATGCTGAGGACGGCAAAATACGTTGACGATCTTCTTACGAAATACTACAAGGTTGATCCCTATTATAATGCCGAAACCATCCAGGATCTGGTAGGCGCACTGCTCATAGGGCTTGCTCCTCACACCTCTGCAGGAGTACTTGGCCGCCTCGTTGGGTTTACAAAGGCTTCTGTAGGCTATGCTCATCCTTTTTTCCACGCTTCCAAACGCCGGAACTGTGACGGTGACGAGGACTGTATTATGCTCCTCATGGATGGGATTCTCAATTTTTCCAGGGCTTATCTTCCGGATAAAAGAGGAGGCAAAATGGATGCTCCTCTTGTACTTACCACCCGGATCGATCCCAAAGAAGTGGATAAAGAAGCTCATAACATAGATGTGACTGCAAGATATCCTCTTGAATTTTATAAAGCTACTCAGGAAATTAAAAATCCCACTGAACTTGAGAGCATTATGGACCTTGTTAGCGGTCGGCTTGGAACGCCTGAACACTATGAGCATTTTATGTTTACACACGACACTACAGATATTGCTGCAGGTCCTCTCAAATCATCATATAAGACACTGGGAAGTATGATTGAGAAAATGGAGGCTCAACTTTCTCTGGCTAACAAGATAAGGGCAGTAGACGCTCCGGATGTGGCTGAAAGGGTGCTTAAATCTCATTTCCTTCCTGACCTTCTTGGAAACCTCCGTTCCTTTTCAAGGCAGCGCATGCGCTGTATAAAATGTGGAGAAAAATTCCGGCGCCCTCCTCTGACCGGCAGCTGTCCTAAGTGCGGAGGCAATGTTGTGCTGACAGTACATGAGGGAGCAGTCCGCAAATATCTTGAAGTCTCGAAAGAGATCGGGGAAAGGTATGGAGTTTCCAGTTATACCCGGCAAAGGATTGAGCTCCTCGATAAAGATATTTGTTCTCTGTTTGAAAATCATAAGGTTAAGCAGATGGGACTTCTTGATTTCATGTCAGGGTCAGCGCACTGAAAAAATAAGAAAAGACGCAAAGAGTATTAAAATAATTGGTATGAGTGGTTTATGTAAGATAGGGCAGTTTGAATGCCTTGAAACATAGGGCAATTTGTCAATCTATTCTCCACCATTATTTTTTAGAGTCTTACTTTTCTCATAGAAAAGGAAATTTTTTCGTTTTTAACTTTCTATGAAATGCGAAATTCTATCTTATCTGAATTAATAATTTTCTATTCCTTTCCTACGTAATTATATAACTACACCGTTATTTATATGGTATCTGTTTGATTATCTGTACTTTTAACTATATCTTTTTTTTGAGTATGTAGGGGGAGTTTCTTAACCTAAATTGGAATAATTTTCTTCCCTGCCGGATTTTATTCCAGAGGCATTCCCAGCGAGTTGATCTGTCCTATAAGCTCAGTAAAGTTTTCAATCTCAATTTCCAGTACTTCTTCTCTGGTCATGCCGATCGACATTTCTCCATCTACAGAAAGGCGTTCCGGGCCTCTACGGACGAGCCTATCAATTCCATCCCTTTTAAAGGCTTCTTTAACTTCCATATCATGGGCAAAAGATCTTCCAGGGAGAAATACAGTCTCACTTACCTCTGAAAGGTCAAGTTCTCTTAAGTCATCTATTGTAATAAGGCATCCAATATCTTTTTTGGGGGACACTATATTTACAGAGCCTCCAAGAGCCTCAAAGACTTCCCTCAGCCTTGGAGCTGCTACCTGGCCTGTAATAATAGTGGCTTTTTTTGTGACCCTCGGAAGCTTTGCAAGGGCTTCAGGAATATTCCGAATGGCAAAAGGAGAACCAATTAAAGGATCCTCAAGTGGAGTTCCTGTAATTCTGATGGAAGAGTGTTTTGCTGCGGAGCTGCGTACAATTTCTGTAAATTCCTGAACCGTATGTGGATTTATGCCCGGAATAATCGGAGAATTGTTGAGGATCAACCCATTTTCCTGATAGTTTGCAAATCTCATCAGGATGGCTCCCTTTGCACCCATAGTTTCCAGATCATTCAGAGTTGTATCAAGTACTTCTCCGTCATTAATACCCGGGATGAGCACAATTGCTCCGTATACTTCACAGTGATTAGAGAAATCTCTCAGGACCTGCAGAGAAGCTTCAGGTTCAGGATCTTTCATGTATTCAGCTCTTAGAGCCGGATCAGTTGCAAAAACAGTAAAACTTACTTCTGTAACTCCCCTGTCTATGTAGAAAAGAGCGTCATCAGGCTTGCTGAAACCTTTTCCGCTTGTATATCCCAGATGTA
>CAZLNG010000105.1:0-12731 GCA_964560735.1 uncultured Methanosarcinales archaeon
GCAAGGCAACAAGCACAAGGGCGATTCAGAGCCTGGAAAAAGAAGGATATGTGTACAGGCAAAAGGATGAAAATGACCTCAGAGCTTACAGAGTTTACCTGACTGAAAAAGGAAAGGAAATTAGATATGTGATACTTGAAAAATTGAATTTGTTTGTCGATACTCTACTTTTGGATTTCACGCCTGAAGAAAAAGAAACTTTCAGGGAGCTGGTTAAGAGGGCTGCATTTCGTCTTCATGAACCCGGATTCGAGCTTCCCGATTCTAAAAGGCCAGCTGAGATTAAGTAATTACAGGGAAGAATAAATATGCATGAAAAAAGTGAATTTTTAGGTACAGATAGTATAGGGAAACTTCTGTTTAAACTTTCAACTCCAGCTATTATCGGAATGGTAGTTCAGGCTCTTTACAATATTGTGGATACTCTTTTTGTGGGAAGGGCCTACGGAGCAGAAAGTGTCCAGGCTATAGGGGGGCTTTCGATAGCATTCCCTATCCAGATGATTATAATGGCTTTTGGGATCATTCTCGGGACAGGAGGCTCCTCTATCATCTCGCGAGCACTTGGGGCACGGGATCCAGAAAGGGCTGAAAAGACTCTTGGAAATGTTTTTTCCCTTAGCCTTATCCTCAGTGTTCTCATTGCAATTCCCTGCCTTTTTTACCTTGATCCTATATTGAGGGCTTTTGGGGCTACTTCCGGGATTCTTCCCTATGCCAGGGATTATCTTGAAATTATAATTACTGGGGGAGTTGTTTTTGTTTTCGGGATCGCGGTTCAGAATCTTGTCCGGGCTGAAGGAAATGCCCGCCTTGCTATGAATGCCATGCTTATAGGAGCAGGCCTGAATATTATCTTTGACCCACTCTTTATCTTTGGATTCGGGATGGGGGTAAAAGGAGCTGCCATTGCAACCGTGCTGTCTCAGGCTGTGGGTTCGGCCTGGCTTCTTCAATACTATCTTAAAGGAAAAGGGGCCGTGCGTTTCAGGTCAGAAACCTTAAAACCAGCCCCGGGAATTCTTAAGGAAATCGGTTCTATAGGGATCGGATCTTTCGTGATGGAAGCCGCGGGAAGCATTATGATGATTTTTGTTTACAATGCTCTTTCCAGCTACGGAGGAGATATTGCAATTGCAGTTTTTGGCATAGCAATGAGAATTAATTCCTTTATCTTTCTCCCCCTTCTGGGCATGGCTTTTGGCCTGCAGCCTATTGTCGGGTTTAATTATGGTGCAAAGAAATTCGGAAGAATAGTAGATGCCGTAAAATTATCTCTTGCTGCGACAACAGCTTTCGGGCTCCTTGGCTTGCTTACCATTTCTCTCTTTCCCGAACAGCTTCTGGGATTTTTCAGTGCTGATCCGGAATATCTGGCAGTTGGAAAAAGTGCTCTTGTGATTATGGTTCTTGGATTGCCTCTGATAGGCTTTAATATTGTTGCGACAACTGTATTTCAGGCCCTTGGACAGGCAAGACCTTCTTTCCTTCTTTCCCTTAGTCGTCAGCTCCTTTTCCTGATCCCTCTTGTTATCATTCTTCCCCGTTTTTACGGACTTGAAGGAATCTGGATAGCTTTCCCGGCTTCGGATTGCCTTTCCCTTCTCCTTTCCGGACTTCTGCTTTTTAGAGTGTACAGGATTTTTATAGATAGAAAAGGTCTCTTAAAAATTGGTCAAGGGTCAGAAACTGCAGTTTCAGACAGAGTTGGGTGATTCTGAGCATATAAGGAAAGGGTGATTCTGGACATATAAGGAAAGGGTGATTCTGGACATATAAGAAAAGGGTGATTCTGGACATATAAGAAAAATAGGAGCTTTACTTATTCGTTCCTTTCATCTTTTTTCTGATCTCTTTTTTCTTTTTCTTTTTTCTTCTTTCTTTTCGATCTATGTTTACAGAATAATCTTCAGAACCATTGTTTCAAAAACAGTTTGAACCTAAATCACATACCTTTTCTATCAATTAAATTGAGGTGGCATAAGATGAACTGCAGTGAATTGAAAGAAGGTCAGGTTCTTGTTTGTGAGGGATGCGGATTCGAACTTAAAGTAGTAACTGAGTGTGGAGAAGCCTGCTGCTCTACAGATGCCTGCTGTACCGGCAATATAACCTGTTGCGGAGAGCCGATGAAACTAAAAAAGTAAATGGTAGAATCAAGCGGATTTCCAAGCAATAAACCGAAGCATGAGGTTGGAAAGAGGAGCTCTTAAAAGGTCTATTATCGTCCTTTACAAATTCAGTAATTTCAAAAACTAATTCAGCAATCGTATTACATTAATTTCATTTTTTTAAAGAACCATCTGTTCATGAAAATTTCATACATTTATGAGGTTACGAACTTTTGGAAGTCATTACTTTTATATAATAATAGTATCAATAATTTTTGTAAGTGATATTATGCGTCTAGCCCATCGAAAAAACAGTATTGATATTGTAGATGAACTCGCTGCAAGAATAGATACTATAGGACATGCAATAGAACCCGCTGAGTCCGCGTCCCAGGTTGTTGAGGAAGAAATGACAGTCGACATATATGAGAAGTTTTTCTTTTTACATAAACTGGGGAACGTGTGGGTTCGGCCTATTAGCGTTTACGCTGCTCTGCTTGAAGAAGGGAAGAGATATTCTGAAATGCGAATGAATGTCCTCATGGCGCTCATTGAGGCTGAGAATGCTGGGATTCTGGAGAGCTGCAATAAGGAAATTGGGGCTAAAAGACAGCCTGGCAAATTCGAAATTTATGATAGTACTTATTATGATGAGTACACAAGATTCAGGCCTTTAGAGGGAAGCAAGTTGAAGAGTTTCAAAAGAACAATCGACGAACTTTCATATATTCGGACTCTAGAGAAATCCCTTATTAATATCGTACCTCGGAAGCCTGCAAAAGTTCATCTGGAAGTAAAACCGTAAATTGAATTTCTGGCATAATCCTGAACTTTAAGCTCTGTAGTTTTTTGAGTCTGGAATCTCAAAAATCGATTTTTTCATTCCTTTTTTCTTTAATTTCTTCAATAAATTTAGGGATCAACTGACTTGCTATGTATGAAACGAAGAACCAGACTGCAAGGGCAATTCCAAGTGATAGACCCCATTTCCCAAGGTATTCCATGCAAAAAATGGCTGTGAGTACGCAAATTATGCATCCGAACATGCCTGCACTTGCTCCAAGGGCAATATCAGAGGCCTTTTCCGAATCCCCTAAGTGCCCTGCCATAATTACAGCCGCCGTCATAATGGCTGGAAAGGCTGCAAAAATTCCGGCAAAGGTCTTTGAGGGAATTAGCTGTAAAAGGATAAAGCAGAAAGCAACTGTAGACCCGCCGAAAACAAATCTGAGGCAAAGATCCCGGAGGTCGATATTGATATTGTATGTGATATTGTCTGTATGAATGATTGGTCTACTTTCATTATCTGTTTTAGTAATTGCTCTAAGTTCCATTAATAATCCCTTTAATAATCCCTTAATACTTCACAAATTATTTTATGCTTGCTTACTTCTTGAATTTTTGTTTTTAGAATCCGAACCAGAGAAAATAGATTGCCGGGGCAATAATTATCCAGGAGGAAAGAGCATAAGCAAGGCCTTTTTTCCACCCGCACCTGAGAATCAGAAAGCTTGCCGCAAGGGCGCAAAATACATCAGCTGTCATCCCCACAAGCGCACCGCTGGAAAGCTGCTTTGAGATGAGAAGCAGTTCTCTGCCTTCATAGTCCATGCTCAGCCCCATAATTGCTGCCAGGTAGACTGCAGGAAAGGCCGCAAAAACTCCTCCAAGCCTGCCTCCGAAGTTTTTTGCGACAAGTGTGGAAGCTACAACCGCACTTCCTCCAAAGAGAAAACGAAGAAAAACCGGAACAATATAGCTGTTAAGGGTCATATTATCCTGCAAACCGAAAAAATCTCTAAATGTTATTTTAAAAAGAATCCGCAAAGTACATTTATTTTTTGTGCCCGTACTTTTCCCTTATTTCAGACTCTTTTAGGACTTTAAGCCCGAGTTTCTCAAGGATTGCGGAAATCCTGTTCCTGTCCTCACTTTTCATGGACTTCCTATCAAAATAAGCAAATTCCGCATCTGACTTCTCAACTGCCTGTTTGATCAGGGTTTCGTCTGCAAATTCCAGCTGGTACTTGGGAAAATTATGCCCAAAGGAAATCTCGGTTTCAAGCAGGAGGCCAGTTTGGCGCATTGCATAGTGTCCCCCTCCAAAGCCAACTGCTACAGGCACTTTTTCAAGAGTAACTGCAAGAATGGCTTTTGCAGCAACCTCTCCTGCTTCAGGGTCTTTCCACTGCGTTTCAGTGCTTCCTATTTCGGCATAGAGGGAGGGGATTGAGAGTTCTGTCGGGCCGTGATGGGTCACTTCGAGAGTAACATCATACTTCAGGTTTTTTCCTTCAGCCAGACGCTTCATTTCTCTAAGTATAGATTTCATTGCAGCAGGGGAAGAAACTGCAAGGGTCTTAGGGCGACCACCAAGTCTCGCTTCTCCAGATGGGTTCCCAGTACAGTGTACCGTAAGGGAATTGACTTCTTCTTTGCTCCTGTGCTTTGATGCGAAAATTATCAGGGAGGCAGGTAGACCTGCTGCTTCCAGTTTTTTATCAAGTCCATCCTGAAAAACATGCATTTCCTCAATCTCTACAAGCCTGAATTTTCCATCCCTGGATTTTCGAGCTGCAGAAAATCCGGAATTTTCCGGAAGACTGAGATTTTCCCATTCTTTAAGGTTTAAAAGATGATTCTTTATATTCTGGCTGGCAAGGTCAGGGGAAGAACAGATAACAGTGATCTTTGGTTCTGAATCCTCAGAGTATTCAAGCTGTTTTTCCAGACTGTTTACACTCTTTATTTCCGCTTCTTCTACCATCTCTACCGGATTATTTGTGTCTTTCATTTCTAGTCAATCCGAGTCTTTTCCGTTTAAGTGCCTATAAATTTCTTTAATATAAATAAAACCACCTCCTTATTTTCAATGTAAGCCGAGGTAAAGTATCGCTTATAGGGATTTCAGACAATATTGTTCAAGCTGTTACGCCAAATAATAATGCCTGTTTAACAGACAATTAAAAGTTGAAAGAAGCAGCTAAAGGTCAAAAAAGTAAAAGGCTGAAGGGGATATTTTTCATGTTAAAGAAGTAGATAAAGGTCGAAAAAGAAATGTTAAAAGTTAAAAGTTAAAAGTTAAAAAAGCAGTTAAATGTCAAAAGAAAAAGCTAAAGATTCTAAAGCCAGCTTAAAAATAAGAAAAAGCATCTAAAGGATCGTTTTTATAGGCTTCCACTCCGAAGAGTGGAAGCTATTGTGTTTCCGATTAGAAAACCGATTTTTTAAGTAGCTTAAATCAGTATTATCCGATGTGGATGAAAGTGTCCACAAGTTTCTTGATTTCTTCGTTTTTGCCGTATAGCTTCTCACTGAGCTGGTAGTCATTATAGGCTTCAAGGAATTTTGCGGTGTCCGCAATCATACCTTCAGTGAAGACATCGTACTGAGTGAAAACATCCTTATATTTCTTCAGGGCCTGTGCAGACTCGTAGCAGGATGCAGGCAGGTGTTCAAGCTGGGCAAGTCTGTCCTTGTGTTCGTCCTTGAAAATGTTCACGTTAATATAGAGCTTATCGGCAACTTCAAGGGCATTTTCCATCTCAAATCCATGGCGGATACCTACAGCAAAGGCTGCAAAGAGGAGGTAAAGGTCAGCTGAGGGGTCTGCAGCGCGGAATTCGAAGGTAGACTTATAGCTGTGGCTCTTGAACTCCTCGTTGTAGTTCGGATTGACCTGAGCTATCATTTTGCTGCAGTCATCGGCGAACCAGCCCAGAGGCACACGGACAAGGGCAGATCGGTTTCTGTCTCCCCAGCAGATATTGGTTGGGGCTTCCTGGTGAGGAACAAGGCGCAGGTAGGATGTAGGGATCCTGTTTCCAAAGGCGGTGATTCCTGCTGCAATGTCAAGAAGACCAGCCATTGCACGCTTTGCAGTGTCACTGACATCGGCGTTCTCGACCATGACACTCTTTCCGTCCTTCAGGAGCTTCATGTGGACGTGCAGTCCGCTTCCGGCTTTTCCGACTGTGATCTTTGGGGCAAAGCTGACAACTACACCGTACTGGTCGGCAAGCATTCTGAGCATCCACTTTGCAATAAGCAGGCGGTCGGCACTGTTTTCAAGTGTGTCAGTCTCGAACTCGATTTCGTTCTGCTCATAGTAATATTTGTCATCAGTGAAGTTACCTACTTCAGAGTGTCCGTATTTGATTTTTCCGCCAGCTTCGGAGATGTACATCATAGCTTCTTTCCTGAGCTGATCGAATTTGGTAAAGGGATTGGACTCGTGGTATCCTCTCTGGTCAACTGCAGGGAAACCCATGTTGACTTCATCTTTGTTGGCGATAATATAGTATTCGAGTTCGCCCATTGCCTGAAGTTCATAGCCTGTCTTCTCAGTCAGAACCTGGCCAGCTTTCTTCATGACGGTTTCGGAAGCGCTTTTAAGCGGGGTTCCGTCCTTGTCAAAGTAAGAACAGAGGATGTCCAGAGTGGGGATTTCTTCAAAAGGATTTACGAAGGCGGTCCTGTATTTAGGGAGGACATAGAGGTCACTTGTGTCTGCCTCAATGTACGAAAAGAGGCTTGATCCATCTACTCTCTCACCGGCGGAAAGTAAGTTGTCAAGGTGCTCTTCATCTCTGATCACGAAGGTGAGGGCTTTGAGCCTTCCATCGCCGCCAACATAGCGGAAATTCAGCATCTTAATGCCGTTTTCTTTGATGAATCTGATAATGTCGTCCTTGGTGAATTCGCTTGCTGGCTTATTGAGGTACTGTACCAGTTTGTTCGGATTAAGTTCAATGTTTGATGTCTTCATAAATTATCCCTTCTTTTGATTGAAATATGTTTGATTGATATATTCGAGTATCAAAGCCTCATTTCAATACCGAATATTGTTCAGGCATATGGTTGCCATATCAATCATAAATTTGTTAATTCTTGCCTGATAGGAAAGTGATAACTTACTGCTGTCTATATAAAGTTTTTCTTTTTTTTATTTTTTCAAAAAAATACAGCATAATAATAGGAGAAAATCCAATCTTACATATTAATTTTTTTCTTTAAGTTTTTGACTCTTATAATGGAAGTTTTAGCCAATAAATATATCGGACAAATAAGATATAGGATTTATATAAAATAGCTATTAAATTATAGTAACACTTTCATTAATTTATAGAAACGGCCTGAAGTTCGGTCGTTTCTTAATATTCAATCTGGGAGAATGGAGGAAAAATATGGAAAGTTATAGCATTCCAGAGATTGCCAGAAATGTTTTCAGTGTCGGGTCAAAAGACTGGACCCGCAGGATGTTTGATTCTTTAATTCCTCTGCCCGAGGGTACGAGCTATAATTCTTATCTCGTAAAAGGTGAGAAAAAAACAGCTCTTGTAGATACTGTAAATCCGGGGTTTGAAGAGGAGCTGGAAGCAAAGGTCAATATGGTTTCGGAACTGGAAAAGCTCGATTATCTAATCATGAACCATGCCGAACCTGATCACTCTAACGCAATTAGTTATATTCTGGACAAAGCTCCCAACGCAATGTTTGTTACTACTGAGAGGGGAGTGAAAATGGCCAGTCTTTATCATGAGCTGCCTGAAGGCAGGATCAAAATCGTTTCTGAAGGAGATAGTCTTGAGCTTGGCGGAAAAACTCTTCGCTTCATTGAAGCCCCGTGGCTGCACTGGCCTGAGACCATGTTTACTTACCTTCCTGAGGACGGTGTACTTTTTCCATGCGACTTTTTCGGAGCCCACACTGCCCAGGGAGTTTTTGATGAAGAGCTGGAAGACCTGATTCCTATTGCAAAGCGCTATTATGGGGAAATCATGATGCCTTTTGGAAAAATGGGGGCAAAGGCTCTTGAAAAGATAAAAGACCTTGACATAAAAATTATTGCTCCAAGCCATGGGCCTATTTATAAAAATCCAGAGCGCATACTTGAACCATATGCAAAATGGACTGTAGGGGAGACCGAAAATAAGGCTCTTATTGTCTATGTTAGCATGTGGGGTTCAACCAAAGAGATGGTCAGGACAATTGCAGAAACCTTGCTAAAAGAAGGCGTAGATGTTAGAATGTATGACCTTGCGGTTTCGGATATAGGAAATGTTGCAAGGGAACTTGTTGACTCCCGTGCTATTATCCTTGGATCTCCAACCGTGCTCGCAGGTATGCATCCTCTTGCCCTTTACGGCACTTACCTTGTAAAAGCTCTCAACCCTCCGGCAAAGTATGGGGTCGTACTCGGGTCATTTGGATGGGGTGGAGGAGCACTGAAACAGGCAGGAGAAATCCTGTCTCCTTCGAAAATGGAGATTGTTGGGACCCTCCAGGTGAAAGGCAGAGCTACTGAAGAGGACTTAAAAAAGATTGAGGAAATAGGTCGAGAACTAGCTCAAAAAATGAAGGCATAAATAGCAGAAATTTTTTATTTCTTCTCTTTTACTTCTTCCCTTTTACTTCTTTTTTTATTTCTCTTTTTTTTATATTCAATAGCTTTTGATGATATCTGTAAAGAGAAACACCTAAAATTGCCCCCCATAAAGGCATAAGGGTTTCAACTCCGTCCCATCTTTGTAGAAATGTCAATAAACCCACGTTCAAAAGAGCTGTCAGTTGAGCTGTCTGCACACGAATGGGGTTTAACGGGGTTCCTGTAAGATCTCCTATGGATCTTACTTCTCGAGAACTGAGGACTATGGGAATAAAAAGTATAGAGGCTGTTAGTATGAATAAGCCAGATTGCATATCCGGCAGAGTGATATCCTCTCCCGAGGTCATTAAAGTAAATCCTGAAATTATTAAGGCTGCTATTCCAAAAATACGGTTTTGGCGTTTGGGTTCAGGAAGAAGAGAGTCCAGAAGAAATGCCAGTCCGGTAAATAATCCAAAAGTCCAGTTCTCCTGCAGGGAAAGCCAGCCGGAAAGCAGAAGTACTGTAAAAGAGTCAAAGGTTTTTGCAGGCAATCCCGTACTTCTGTTAACCATGCGAATGAGCAGGAGTTCAAGAAGGAGGGCAAATAGAAGCGGTGAACGGAAAAAGATAAAGCCTGTTAATCCCAGAAACGCAGCAAAAAAAGCGGAATATTCATTGTCCGGATCAAGCTCCCGTGCAAACGCCCAGGATAAAAATACCGATATTCCTCCCCTTAATCCTGAATACAAAGCTGAAGGGAAGCTTTGTCCAAGAGCAAATTGAGAACCTGTGATTCCTAAGATGAAAAGCAGGCTAATTAGCACAATTGCCCTGTTTGTGGGATAGTCAAGGTCTATTGAGCGCGTAAGTGAACTTAGTTTCCTTGTTTTCATTATTACCTCTGCGAGCTTAATGTGTTTGACTTCTTTTATATATGAAGATCTTATATCAATAATTGAGAGTGTAATTTTATAATATGGATTTGAGAACATATAATCTGGGAAATAATGTTTTAGAGAATAAGCCCTTATATAAAATAAAATTCTCGATATGGAGTTAAAATAAACTTGATCCTGTCATTTCATCATAATTATTCCAGGAGACTACTTTTCAGCAGGTCTCTAATCCCGTTTTCAAATACTTGAAGGTGCTGGATTCGATTTTCGGTGCAGGGGCATTCTTATGGAAGGGAAATCTGAACTAAAAAAAGAACTGAACTTACTCGAAATCACTCTGATAGGAATCGGCAATATTCTCGGAGCCGGTATCTACGTGCTTATGGGAAAAGCTGCAGGGCTTGCAGGCAATATGGTCTGGTTTTCCTTTCTGTTTGCAGGAGTTACTGCTTCACTTTCTGCTCTCAGTTACATGGAGCTCTCTTCAATGTATCCGAAAGCAGGAGCAGAGTATGAATTCGTAAAGAGAGCTTTTGGAGAACGCGCTGGCTTATTTGTGGGGCTTCTTGTCATCTATTTTGTGGTAATAACCAGTTCTGCTGTTGCTTTAGGCTTTGGAAGGTATTTCAGTAACCTTTTCGGGGTTGGAAATTTAATAGGGGCGGTAGGCCTGTTTATTTTTCTAAGTTTTATCATGGTTTACGGGATCAAAGAATCTGCACGATTGGCTATTCTCATAACTCTTATTGAACTTTCAGGGCTTCTTTTAATAATCTATGTAGGATCCCCCTACCTTGGTGCGGTAAATTATTTTGAAGCCCCTAATATGGCAGGAATATTTGAGGCTTCAGCACTTATTTTTTTTGCTTTCCTTGGTTTTGAAGATATTGTAAGACTTTCCCAGGAGACAAAGGATGCAGAAAAAACGACTCCTAAAGCTTTGCTGATAGCTATATTTTTTACTGTCTTACTCTATGTCTGTGTGGCAATCGCTGCTGTGAGTGTCCTTGATTTCAGGGTTCTCGGACTTTCAGGTGTTCCGCTTGCTGATGTTGCGGCTGTTGCTCTTGGAGGTGATGCTTTTATCCTTATGTCCTGGATTGCTCTTTTCTCGACCATGAACACTGTACTTGTGGTTATGCTTGGAGGATCAAGGATTGTTTATGGTATGTCGAGTGCAGGTTCAGTTCCAGAAATTCTCTCAAGGGTCCACAGCCGCTACCAGACTCCATGGGTTGCAATTTTTGGAGTAGCATCCCTTTCTATCTTGTTTGTTCTATTCAGAGATATTGCGATAGTGGCAAATATTGCTAATTTTATGATTTTTATGGTCTTCTTTATGGTCAACATCTCTCTTATAAAACTCCGTTATTCTGAGCCTGAAAGGGACCGCCCTTTTAAAGTTCCTTTTAGCATTGGCCGTTTACCTCTGCTTCCTTTTCTTGGTATACTTTCCATTATATTCCTCTCCTCCCAGCTAAATTCCGAGGCTATAATTTACGGGCTTGTCCTTGTAGGAATAAGTATACTGATTGTTTTCCTTCAGACAGGAAAGAAAAATTTTCTATGAAGAAATAAATTTAATTTTGATGTTCTGAAATCTTATCTGTAGTAAAAAGTGTAAATATTAATCATTTGTTCAAATTATTCTAAAGTAAAGCTTTTATTACTTATTAATCATTAAAATTCTCCTTTATTCTTTTTTAAACCCATAATACTCCTTTTTGGAGTAGAAATTCCTCCTGCACATTTCCAGACTATATACGATTTCTCGTAATTTCTACAGGAATAAAAGGGTTTTTGGTGTCTTTAATGCCTAAAAAAAGGATAATCCTACTTTTAATTCCAATTCGACGATTTATCTCCAATATTTATCGATTTCAGCTATTTTTGCATCTGGATATTCAACAATAATTAGTTTTATATACATAAAATCCTATTTGAATCGCCCCGTTTACGGATTATTAAAATAATTGATTATTGATCCATTAATTGATACTAAGAGGTAAGAGGCTAAAAATTATTAATCAGAACTGACATATATTAATTAAGGATCAGTTTCAATATAAAAAGGGAGTAGACATGAGAAAAGAGCATTACGAGTTTCCTCTGGAGGATTTCGCTTCTAGAGATTACTTTAACAGAATAAAAAAGTTTTCACGGGATAAAGAGACACCTTTTTTAATAGTTGATCTTCAGAAGATTGAGAGAAGTTATGAAGATCTGGTAGAGCACATGCCCTTTGCAAAGATTCACTATGCTGTGAAGGCAAATCCTATGGATGAGGTTGTGCTTGCACTGAAAAATAAAGGTTCTAATTTTGATGTGGCAACTATTTACGAACTGGACCAGTTACTCAGGCTTGGGGTAGAACCTGAGAGGATCAGTTACGGCAATACGATCAAAAAGGAAGACGATATAGCTTATGCATATGAAAAAGGAGTAAGGCTTTTTGTTACTGATTCTGAAAGCGACTTAAAAAAATTAGCTAGAAGAGCCCCGGGATCCAGAGTATTTTTCCGAATTTTGACTGAAAGCGACGGAGCTGACTGGCCCCTTTCCAGAAAATTCGGGTCACATCCAGACCTTATATACAAGTTCATTCTCAAAGCTGAGAAACTGGGGCTTGAGCCTTATGGGCTTTCCTTCCATGTCGGTTCCCAGCAGAGAGATATCGGGCAATGGGACAACGCTATATCCAAATGCAAGTACCTTTTTGAGGCAGTGGCTGAAAAGGGCATCCGTCTGAAAATGATCAACCTTGGGGGAGGTTTTCCTGCAAAATACCAGGCTCAAGCTCATGACCTTGAAACCTATGCAAGGGAAATCCGCCGCTTTTTGCATGAGGATTTCGGAGAAGAGTTGCCTGAAATTATCATTGAGCCCGGAAGATCGATGGTCGGAAACGCCGGTATTATCGTAAGTGAAGTCGTAATGATCTCCAAAAAAGCCAGATTTAACCAGTACAAATGGGTCTATCTCGATATAGGCAAGTTTGGAGGCCTTATCGAAACTCTTGATGAGTCAATTAAATATCCCATATTCTGCGATAAAAAGGGTTGTGCTGAAGAAGTAATCCTTGCAGGTCCGACCTGTGACAGCATGGACATTCTCTATGAACATCACAAATACTCTTTCCCTCATTCAATGAGAGAAGGAAACCGTGTCTATATCTTTACAACAGGTGCGTACACTCAGAGCTACAGTTCTGTGAATTTTAACGGTTTTCCCCCACTAAAATCTTATATTATTTAAGGGATTTTATCTTTCTATTTTTATTTTCTTCCCTTTTTATTTCTTATTCTTTTTTCCTTTTTATTTCTTATTTTTTCTTTATCTTTAAGCTGATCCCTT
>CAZLNG010000106.1:0-12713 GCA_964560735.1 uncultured Methanosarcinales archaeon
CTTACTGAACAAACTCCAGTTGTTCCTCTAATGCACTGAAGACACTTCTAAGCTTTTTTATCTTTACTATAACTGAGGTTATGACTTTGAGATAGCGCCTCAAAGCCTGAGACGACTTCAAAAAGCTCTTCATCGATTCCACTCTGGCGCAAACGGTAGAAGGTTCCGTTAAGATCTTCCAGCAGTTCATCGATATTTTTGTCTGCCCGTTGCATTGCTGCCAGACGGCTTGCGTTCTCACTTGCAAGGGATTCGGCACAGGCCCTGAAGAGGGAAACAAAAATATATTCGCGAATGAGTGCCCTCAATGTTTCTGTGCTGTCATCAATTACCTCAGGTAAGTTCTTTGTTGGCCAGGGGAATTTTGCCAGATCTTGCCGCCAGGTCTCGTCCAGTGGCAGCAGCCGCTGACTAATGGGTTCGTAACTGGCTCTGGATTTGTGCCGGTTGTAAAATAGATAAAGTTCAGAATCTTCATCCTGGCTGCGGAGCTTTTCGCTTTCCACAAGAATCTGCCCAACAAGTGGAGTAATTGCCCTGACAGAATTCGGCACAGTAAAGAGTCCAATCAGCGGCAGCTTCGCATCTGCCAGGCGAGAATAAACGCGTTCACCTACAGCCCAGACCTGAGGCTGGCCTGGTAAAGCTGTCAATTTCTTAATCGCATAGTCGGCTATAATGTCATTAAACTGGCCTACCAGACCCTGGTCTGAACCGAATACAATCGCCCCAATAGAACGGACATTCTTCTGTGTTTTTCGCCCTGCAGGAACGGGGGAACTTGCAACTTCCCGGAAGCACACTTCCAGCCCCAGTTCCACTGTCCGATAATAGTCAGACAAGGCATTAACTGACTTCTCATATTGTCCTACGCTCGAGGCTGCCAGGGCTCTCATTGTGCGGACAACAGATTGAAGATCGCTTGCTCTATCGATCTTTTTGCGCAGGCTCTCCGTGGTTTCGCTCATGAACTTTCCTTATTTTCCAGCCTGGGTCTGGACTCTGACTGGAAGCGTTCTAGCGCTTTTCGTGCGTTATCGAGAATTATTTTACGGTCCCTGTCACTCAACTCTTCATCGGCACTGAACTTTTCGAGTACCTCCTTCGGGATATCTGCTACTGTTTCATGCAGGGAATGTTCAGCTTCTGCCATCTGGTTAAGAGGCACGCTATCGAAAAGTTTTGCGTTCAGTGCAAGAAGAAGGACAATCTGATCAGGCACGGGTACAGGAGAGAGTTCCGGCTGCTTGAGAATCGCACGTATCCGGCGCCCGTGTTCAATAATTTTGCGGGTGTTTTCATCTAACCTGGCTCCAAACCTGGTAAATGCTTCGAGTTCTTCGAATTGTGAGTAAGCGAGCTTTAGATCACCAGCTACCCCACGGTAAGCAGCAAGCTGTGCTTTACCACCTACGCGAGAAACGGATTTGCCGACATCGATTGCAGGCAGCACTCCCAATTCGAAAAGCGAAGGTGAAAGATAGAGCTGTCCGTCTGTGATAGAAATCAGGTTAGTGGGAATATAGGCAGAAATGTTCTGGGCTTCGGTTTCGATAATAGGAAGGGCGGTAAGCGAACCACCTCCCAGTTTCTCAAGCAGGTGGGTTGCACGCTCCAGTAGCCGTGAGTGGATATAAAAAATGTCCCCTGGGTATGCCTCGCGTCCCGGGGGACGGCGAAGCAAAAGGGAGAGTTCACGATAAGCACGCGCATGATTGGTTAAATCGTCGTAAACAATCAGCACGTCTCGGCCCGCTTCCATAAAATACTCTGCAATGCTGGTTGCTGAGTAAGGAGCAATGTAAGTCAGACCGGAAGGGTCGTTGCCTTCGGTCACAACGACAACAGTGTAATCCATTGCACCCTTTTCTCGCAAAGTCGCTACTGCCCTGGCAACTGCTGATGCGCGCTGGCCTATGGCGCAATAAACGCACAGGACATTGTAATCGCGCTGGTTAAGGATGGTATCGATCGCAATTGCGGTTTTGCCTGTCTGGCGGTCGCCAAGAATCAACTCACGCTGGCCGCGTCCAATTGGGATTAAAGCATCAATAACTTTGATGCCGGTCTGGAGAGGTACGGTTACAGGTGCGCGGTCCATAATTGGTGCGCTTGGGCGTTCGATAGGCATGCGCTTGCTGGAAATCACAGGTCCTTTACCATCGAGTGGCCGACCGAGAGGGTCGATGACGCGCCCGAGCAGTCCTTCACCTACAGCCAGGTCCATAACCCGGCCAGTGCGCTCGACTTCATCTCCCGCATGCAGATGTGAATATTCGCCCAGTAGAACGACGCCGATTTCTTTTTCATCCACGTTAAACGCGATCCCAAACACCTCGCCTGGAAACTTTACCAGCTCCTCGTACCCCACACTGGGAAGTCCGGAGACAGTGGCGATGTCTGTGGAGACTGTCATGATAGTGCCCACCTCCCTAGGAGTGAGCGTTGGAGTGGATGATTCACGCACCTGGCTTATTTCATTAAAAGCGTTGTCAAAAACATCCTTTAGACATTCAGGTTCCATGTTCATCGACTCTTTATTTGGGTTTTGGTTCGGGATTGAACTCTTGTTTAGTCTCAGATTCTTGTTTAGTCTCAGATTCTTGTTTAGTCTCAGATTCTTGTTTAATCTCAGATTTATCAGATGTTGACTCAGGCCTGGATCTGGCTTCAGTTTCGGTTTTCGACTCAGGTTCATCAGTTTTAAGCTCAGGTTCAGTTTGGGTTTCACTCCTTGGCTGCTCTTTCAGGAGCTCATCGATGTTTTTTTCCAGCGATGAAAGATAATCTTTAATGCTCCATGCCACTTTTTGTCCATTTGCGGTTAACTCAATACCACTGACAAGGTCTGGCACGGTCTCGAACCTGGCTTGAATCTCGATACCAAGAGTTTCCTTGATCGTCTTTTTAACCATGTCACGCTGTGCCTGTGGAAGATCGAATGCAGTAAGAACGAGTATCGGGCTTGAAGAATCGCTAAGTGCAGAAGCCAGCTGCTCCTTCTCTTCACCTTTCAGTTCGCGCAGCCTTTGAGCAAACACGTCAACTGTGCGCTCTTCCAAACTCGTTCCAGCCAGATCCTCCAGAGCTTTTCGTGCAATCGCAAAGACTTCCTGTTGAGCCCGGCGGCTTATTGCCTGATTTAAATTCTGTTTGTCCTTCCTTAATGCGTCCTGCTGTTTTGACCTCAAATCGGAGGCTTCCTTCCGTGCTTCTTCGAGAAGCCTCTGACGTTCGGTTTTCGCTTCATCCTTTGCCTTGCTCAAAAGTGAAGCACTTTGCTGGTCGAACTCCTCGTTCTTGCGCTTGAACTCTTCTTTCTCTTTTTGTGCTTCTGCCTCTTTAGCATCGGCATCTGCAAGTTCATCTGCGACTTTCTTCTCACGTGCGTCTACGGCTTCTAGAATAGGTTTGTAAAGGAAGCGCTTCAGCAACCACACCAGTATGAGAAAGTTAAGCACCTGCGCAATGACGGTGAACCAATCGATCAGCATAGGCTATTTTCCTCTGCAGCTCAGGCAATTACTTTATTCCAGAACGGGTTAGCGAAGATCAGAATCATCGAGACCACGAAACAATAGATAGACAGGGACTCGATCATAGCCAGGCCCACGAAAAGGGTCCGGGTAATGGTCGCGGAAGCGTCTGGTTGCTGTGCCAGTGAACTCAGTGCAGTAGAGACAGCCCGCCCTTCACCAATTGCGGGTCCGATAACCCCAATGCCTATCGTGATGCCAGAGGTGACAATTGATGCCACCGCAATTGTAGTTGCATAAGTATCCAGAGTCATAGTGTTTCCTTCTGTTGTTAGAGTTACTGTTTCAATTCTTATTCTCCGGTTTCACGTCTGGATTTGCTGGTTCGCGTGGCGGCAGTAATGTAAACTGTAGCCAGAATACTGAAGATATAAGCCTGCACCATGCCAATGAGCAGGCCGAGAGCGGTCATAATTATCGGAAAAATGAATGGCGTTATTGTCAGCAGTATGCCGACAATCATAGACCCGCTCATAATGTTACCGAACAGGCGGATTGCCAGAGCCAGAGTGCGGGAAAGTTCGCTGATGATATTAAAGGGCAGCATGAGGATCGTCGGCTCCGTGTACGACTTGAGATAGCTCCCAAGCCCCTGCTCCCCTATACCGAAAATTGGCACGGCCACAAATACGCATAGTGCGAGCGCAGCCGTGGTTGAGAGAGAACCCGTTGGAGGTTCATAACCCGGAATGATGATACAGAGGTTAGCCATGGCAATAAACAGAAAGAGAGTACCCAGAAAGCCAAGATACTTCTGCGGCCGATCCAGGCCAACATCTTCAATTTGTTTTAAAATACCCGTGACAATAATTTCCAGCATGTTCTGCCAGCGGGAACGTTTCAGATCAGGAGAAAGTTTGCCTGTAACGATTTTTGAACCGACTACCATTACCAGCATTAGCCCCCAGGTGTACACAATTGTAGCGTTGAGTTTGATGAAACCGTACTGCCAGAAAACCAGCTCATCAGGACTAAGTCGCATGACCGGCCTCCTTTGTTAATTGATTCGATTCTTCCTCCGGGAGTCTGGTGAGTCTGATTACAATACGGCGCATAATGAAAAATCCAAGTAAGCACATGAGCAGCCTCTCCCAATGACCTCCCGAAGCAAAGTAAAATCCAGCCACAGCAGTGCCCGTCCGAAGCAGCAGGCTGCCGAGAAACCAGAGTGCAGGTTGTTTGGATGAAAGTCCCTTCTGAACCGTCCACCAGAGGCCTCCGAAGAAAAAAGCTCCGAGCAAAAAGCCAGCTACAAGCGCCGAGATCATATTCAAAATCTCATTCATTGTCATCCTCCTGGTTCTCCTGCATCTCCTTATGCTCCTTTGCCACCCAATGCCATGCATTCAAGCAGCCGACAAACAGGCCGACAATCAGCATAGTAAGTGTCCAGGAGAAGCTCACTGGATAGTGCTTGTCCAGCCACAGACCAAGTGCCGCACCAAGCAGCGTTGGAATTGCCACAGACCAGCCGATAAGCCCCATCATGCCTAAACCAAGCCAGACAGTCCGATTCACATCACGTTGTGCCCTGAGTTTGCGTTCAGCTTTTGTCCCAACCTGACGGGCTAAATGCAGCTCTTTCATTGGGTCTTTTTCTTTCGGTTTTTCAGGCATTTTTAAACTCCACAAGGCGACGGACAAGTCCGCTTTCCAGTTTTGCCATAGCCAGGCGTGTTTTTTGCTCGTTCTCATCCAGCGTCAAAAACTCCCTTTCCACAGTTTCCCGTAACCGGCTAAGGTCAGTTCCTGCAATGGCGTTGCGCACTGAGACCAGCACTTCCTGACCGGCTTTGATAAGTACGCCTTCATCAACGGCCACATAAACCTCTCCTTCTGCTTCGGTTTCATAGATAAAAATCCCTGGTTCCAGAGCCGCGACGCAGTCCAGCCGGTGTGGCAGGAGTCCGAATGAACCCTCGCGGGTTTCTGCGACTATTCGTAATACCCCTGTCTTTTCGGCAAAAATCTGGAACGGCAGAAGAATCTTAAGATTCATAAGTGTCGAATTCATGATTGAGCCCTGCCTGACTTCCTGGATATTGCTTCGTCAATTGTTCCGATCATGTAAAGCTCGCTTTCCGGATAGTCTTTGAATTCATCGCGCAGGATACGCTCACAACCGTCAAGAGCGTCTGAGAGAGCAACGAATTTGCCTTTAAAGCCCGTAAACTGTTCAGTGGTGAAAAACGGCTGAGTGAGGAAGCGTTCCAGTCGACGGGCTCTATCGACAACGTTGCGGTCTTCCTGAGACAGCTGTTCCAGGCCGAGCATAGAGATAATGTCCTTGAGCTCGGCGTACTGTGCAAGCGTCTGCCGGATTTCCTGGGCAAGGAGATAATGTCGTTCCCCTACTACTCCTGGTGTGGACATTTTGGAATTCGACTGCAGAGGATCAATTGCAGGATAAAGCCCTTCGCTTGCCCTTTTGCGGGATAGAACAATGGATGCCGAAAGGTGAGAGAATGTATGTACTGCTGAAGGGTCCGTAAAATCGTCAGCCGGCACATATACAGCCTGGATTGACATGATGGCTCCGGTATCTGTATTGGCGATTCGTTCTTCTAACCCGGACAATTCAGTGCCAATTGTAGGCTGATATCCAAGGCGCGAAGGCATCTGCCCCATCAAACCGGAAACTTCCGAGCCAGCCTGGATGAACCTGAAAATATTGTCAATAAGAAGCAGAACATCCTGATGCTCATCGTCCCGAAAATACTCTGCCATCGTAAGGGCTGTATGGCCTACCCGGAAACGAGCACCAGGGGGTTCATTCATCTGACCGAATACCATAACCATGTTCTGAAGCACTCCTGCTTTTTTCATGTCACGGTAAAGTTCTTCCCCTTCACGACTCCGTTCTCCGATGCCGCAAAATATGCTCACCCCATGATATTGTTTGACCATATTGTGAATCATTTCAGTTAGCAGTACTGTCTTTCCCACACCTGCTCCCCCGAAAAGACCTGCTTTACCCCCACGTTCCAGTGGTGCGAGCACATCTATAATTTTGATTCCGGTTTCGAATATTTCCGATTTTGTGGACCGCCTTACAAGAGGGGGAGGGGCTCGATGAATAGTACGCCATTCAACGTCCGAAGGTTCAGCCTTGCCGTCAATAGCATTTCCGAATACATTGAACATTCGGGAAAGAGTTCCCCTGCCTACAGGCGCCTTCAGCGGCCCACCAGTATCTTTCACCTCCATTCCCCTAGAAAGGCCTTCGGTTGGAGTCAGTGCAATCCCACGGACATGATGTGAATCCAGTTGAGTCAGGACCTCAATAGCAATTGCTCCATTTTTTCCCGTACGCAGCAATGAATATATTGGAGGCAGGTGACTTTTGAAAAGTATATCTACAATGCTTCCTCTCACCGAGACGACAGTTCCGAGATTCACCCCGAAACTCGTTTCGAGATTCGAGGTTTTACTTTTGTTTTCCGCATTGTTCTTAGAAGTTCCTTCCATAACTGCATCATAACCTTTCGATTTTTAGCCGAAATGTCCACCGCTTTATGCTGGAGATTACTCTTGAGAACTGAAGAGGTATGATGAGAGGTTTCACATTCTTGATGAAGAGTTTCACATTCAGCCCATGTCACAAAAAACATCATGTAGACATCATAGTGGAATACAAAAGAGAAAACAGAGTGGTATCAGTTTCGAATAATACCTTATCTTTGCCAAAAGTACTATTGTCTTAAAATATCTTTTTTAGTAAAAACTATCCATCGCTTTGTTTCCCCCTTCCTTAAGAAAAATATATCATTAAAATATATTAACTTGACCTGAATTAGTTTAAATTTATAAAATCTCACATCCTCAATTACATCTCAAACCTTCATTGAAGACATCGGAAGTGGAAAAAGCTCCTGTTTTTGTAAGAAGTTATTCTTTAATTCTGCAGCACTGAAAACTAATGGAAGATGACAAAAAGATAAAAATTAATCAAAACAAACAGAAACAAAAAGTAGAAGCAAAACAGAAACAAAGCAGAAACAAAATAGAAACAAAGCAGAAGCAAAACAGAAACAAAAATAAAAATAGAAAATATCAAAATCTTTTAAGCATTGAGATATGCTCGATGCCGGATTCAAGGAAAATATCCCCGTAAGGAACGAATCCGAACTTTTCGTAAAACCTCACAGCATGGGTTTGCGCGTGAATATAGACTTCTCCTGAACCCTGTTCGGCAGCTTTTTCCAGAAGCTTGTCTACAAGGAGCTTGCCAGCGTTTTTTCCTCTGAATTCTTTCAAAACCGCAATCCTTCCTATTAACCAGTGGTCATCACCGGCTTTAAAAAGCCTGCCTGTGGCTACTGGCCCTGCACTTTCATACAGGATAACGTGAAAAGATTTCAAGTCAATTTCGTCAAATTCCTCTTCTTCCGGCACATTTTGTTCTTTTATGAAGACCTCCCTGCGGACATGAAAGGCGTCTTCCAGGTCCTGAGAGCTTTCTGGATCAAGCAGTTTTATGTTAATTGAAAGTTCACGTTTTTTTTCCATCCGGCTGCCTCTTTTTTTCAATTTCTATACTCTCTTTCTGCAGGAGAAAAAATTCAGTGTTTTCTCCTGAAATAGTTTCGCTTTTTAAAATTTTTATTTCATTGTTATAATCAGCTACATATGACCCGGTATTCAACCTCAATTACAAATTGGTTTTTCATCTATGTCTATTTCTCCAGAACCTTAATGTAATTAAAATTTCATCAACTTTTCATCTTTCGAGTCACCTGCTATTGTACACAAGGTCATTCTGTTAAGATATGCGAAATTATTTCAGAATAAAGCAGGGAGAACTTAAATATAGTTTCAACCGCGTTATTATTTGGGGGTCTATTCTAAAACTCAACATCTGATTATTTGAATCTAGGTCTGATTATTTGAATCTCGTATTTTGAATGAACAATCGAATTTCTAATCGTGAAAGCAATCTGAGAGCTTATAGTGGTTAGAATGAAATGAGTTTTAGGAGATTCTAAGAATAAATAGAAGGAGAAGTTAAATATGTGTCATCATGAAATGTCCCCGGAACACTCTGAAGGGTGCTGTTGCTCGGAAAACTCTGAAACATGCTGCTGCTGCGTTGAACAAGGATTCATGGAAAAAATGAATGACGAACAGAAAAAGAAAATTATGATAATGCAAATAGACATGAAAATCCATGGTATGGAACAGAAAATAAAGCATATAGAAGGCGTAATTGAAGGACAGAGAAAGATGATAGCTAACATGCGCCAGATTCAGGAAATGATTGCACAAAGTAAATAAGTTAGCTAGAAGAACAATAGATTCTGTCGTTATACAGAATATTCGTTGCCTCTTTTTAAAAACGAAATTTATATTTTTTTATCAAATTCGTTGAATAATAGTTAATCAAAGTCATGCCAGCGCTCTCAATGTTAATTAGTGACGGTTTTCAGGAAATTTTCCATCTATGTAGCAGGCTGGCAGGTATTCGACGAAACAAAAACAAAAGAATAAACTTTTTTAATATCCTGGAAGATAAGCACATGCCCGTAGAGGGCTTCAAGACATGTGACAGGGTCAAGGATATGCTATAATGCTATGAATAGTGGAGGACTACATCATAACAGCAAAGCCTGAAAAATTGTTTAACAATATGGTCGTGTGTAGAAACAACTACTGATCCGGATGATAAAATGAACCTCAAATATATACTATATTTGGCAGTAATTTTAGCAACTGTAGCCCTTGCTGTAAAATACTGGCCGATTGCAGTAACAGAATATAATAATTTGATAACAACGTATGATAATATAACTGCAGACTATGATAACATACAGGCAGATTACGACAATGTAACAACAGGATATGAAAATGCAACAACGGCATATGAAAATGCAACAACTTCCATTAACAACTTAACTACGAATTCAAATAATAAAAGTCTAGATCGCAATAACTTAACTGCAGCTTATACTAACATAACTACAGGATATAATGACATAACAAAAGAATATGGAAACATAAAGACTAATGTAAGTAGTATAAGGACTAATGTAAGTAATATAAAGACTAATGCAGATAATATAAAGACTAATGTAAGTAATATAACGACAGGATTTAATAAAGTGACTGCAGACATCAACAATGTAACTGTGGGCATCGGTAATGTAACGAAAGGCTATAAACCAGACACTTAATTATAGGTCGTGTACGTGAGTTATTGATCAAATCCGTAAAAGCAAGTATTTTCACTGCATTTACAAAATATATTCAGAGATCGCTACTTTTACAAAATATATTGAGATTTTTGCCCTTTCAGTTTTCAACTACCCAAACCCACAACCAAATCTTTTTTGGCGCACATAAAAGGTTGAAAGGTCTGGTATGCAGCGCTGGATAAGCTGTTCAGGCTGCAGCACAAAAAATAGAAAACCGGACATAACGAAAACAGAACTCAATGAAAAAAAAGTTTCAAAATAAATCCCAATGAAAAAAAGTTTCAAAAATGGTTCTCTGCTAAAAATTGCTGAAAATAAGGATTTAAGAGGAAAGATACAGCAAAATTCAGGATATAAGGTTAAAAAGAGATTAGCGGGCCCGCCGCGATTCGAACACGAGTCAATGGGTCTCTTCGTAATAAACTTACTTCGAAGCCCATTAGGATATCCTGGCTACCCTACGAGCCCACGGTGCAGCATAGTGATAGGAGCTATCCATATTAAAGGTTTCTCTCAAAATTGAGCAAAAAGTTAAGAAACCTCGAATGGAACAGAATAAATAAACATACTGAGATAAAAGTCTGAAGGATAGTGTTTGAATTTGAATTAAAAAGAACTTTTTCGGTTGATATGGATAAAAAGGTAATTATGGGATTCAAAATAAGTAAAAAAACCTATTGTGAAATAGAATATTAAAATTCATTGATAAAACAAGTTAAAAGGCAAAGAGAAGCAGAATGAGCCGTTATTTCATGTTTAAGATAGAGGATTGTGAATTGTGCAGCAAACTGCTGCATAATTTGAAATTTGTCATTACTTCCCTTTTCTGATCTCAATTCCTTAAACTTCGTCCTTTTCTTTTATTTCTTCAAGAGTTGAATATCCTTTGATTCTTTTCCCTGCAAAATAAGTTTCAGCTTTTTAACTATATTGTGTTTACGTCCTTCAACTCTTTCTCATTCTTACAGTAGAAAACTCGAAGAAGATAAAATGTAAATGGAAGCTCTTTTTCTTAAACATAAAGTATGCCGGAAGATATCTTCTTTTATAAGCTCTTTTTCAGGTTCCTTATCCCGTAGTAATAACAGCTTGTCGGCAGAAGAAATTTTATTCCTTCCTTTTCGAAAACAGATAAACCCGTTTTTTCTTCAGGCTTGTCGCCATACCTATTGGAATAGATTACTTCATGCTTCAATGGAAAATAATATTTTACTTTATTCTTATTTTGGAATTGCTTAATTCTCTACGCAGTGAGTAGAAAATTTATTTGATGAAAAATAGGAGTAAAAAACTTAGATTCTCCTCAGTATACGCTTCCGTAGCTGATCCTAATTGTCGTGACGCTATCAGACTCTTTCTTTCGAGAAAAACTTAATTATAGAACTATGTGAGGTAAATCTTCTTTAAAACTCATAAATAGCTATATTCCCAATTGTCGCCGCAGTAAGGCGACAAATACCATTTTAAAAAGTCCTTGCTGCGTATTACTTAGCTATTGTTAATAAGCAAAAAGTGGTAATTAGTTAATATTGCTTTTACTTATGTAAGTCTAATAAATCTCTTCTACATCACAATGAGATTTCGATGAAACTTCTGTTATTCCTCTTTGAGAATTTTCTGTTCAGGTATATTCCCTAATCTTTTTAACTCTTGCTCTTTTTTACAATTTCTCTGAATTCAAGGGTGAAATTTTCTATATTAACAAATATTTTCCTTTTTCTGTGGTTGGTATGCGGGATTGCATATAGATTCTGAAAAGTAAGAGTTTCAGTTCGCTGAAATGAAAGAGATTAAAAAAAATCTAAAATCAGAAATCGCATGGCTCATTCTTTACGGCTCATTTCTTTACATTTCTGCTATGTATTGTGTAAAAGCCGGCTGCTTCGCACCAGGTGAGAGCCTGGGGTTAAAAAAAGTGAGACACAAAAAGCACCTGAAAATAAGAAAATTAAATTACAAAAAATTTGAGAATATTGACTAAAATTAAATTGCGGGTGGTTCCCCACCCTAAAAAGGCTGTCTGATAATTACTTTGAGTAATATTAAATTTCCACTTTTTTCGTTTTAAAGGCTTATACACCTTATTTTTTACATGTTTTTGACCTGAAATTGAATTTCGGACAGCCTGCAAAGGACGAGGTATTCGTGACTCTCTGCGCTCCCAATGTAATAAACTCAATTCAGAGATATTTGCCATTGAATATTAATAAGATGGTTATTGATGTTGTTTTTTATGGGGTGAATAGTTACAAAAGAGGATTTAATCCTGTAGTCAAGATTAAACCCTCATCATTTTTTTGTTCTGAATTCTGGCTAAAGTCTGGTTAATCAGTATACTACCAAATACCCCCATGCAGACCAGCTAGCTCTGTTAATTGTTGAATCTACTTGTACCTGTAAACGCTTGATTCCAGAAGTTTTTATCGGTACATTTACTTCAAGCGGAAGTGTGATCTCCTCTCCTGCTCTCAAATTCAAAACTTTTTCATTCCATGATAACGAGAAGGGGGTGTACCCTCCCCTAAAATTCCTGAGAGTATCAACTCCTACCTTGACTTTGAAAGTTTCATCAACATTTAGATTATTTTTTATTTTAACTCCTAAAGACGTAGTAGTTCCTTTCTTCACATATTTCACTGTTGGATTCACATGAATGGATACCCTTCCTCTACTTGTGAGGACATTATAGGGCAATGAGCTTTCTGCTCTGTTGCCTGCTGCATCCAAAGCAGCGACAGAAATGGAGTAGCTGCCAACTTTCGATGGAGCCTTTATGCTGCCTTTCCATAAGTCCTCATTTTTAGTAAGTTGTATACCATTCGCAGTTACATTTACAACTCCGATATTATCTGTTACATTAACTGTAACATTTATAACAGAACTACGAGTTGCATTGACAGGATATGAACTAGCTGAACGAATTTCCGGTGGTTCAGTGTCAGGTGTAGTTGCTGTATAACTTGTAGAGTTATTCCATACAACGTTT
>CAZLNG010000107.1:0-12625 GCA_964560735.1 uncultured Methanosarcinales archaeon
GAAATATAATTGTGGAGAGTTTCTTTTGTGGCAAGCTCTTTTATTTGTTCTGCAAAGGTTTCAAATGATTCGAGGTTTTCTTCCATGAATTTTATGAAGGTGTCGTCTTCTTCGTACAGTTTTTTGTTTAGAGCTTTTTCGAAGTTTGCAGAGATTGCTTGGGCAGTTTTGTTTTCGAAGAGGTCGGCAGCTTTTTCAAAGTTAACTTTTGTACATTTCAGGGCTCTGTACATGGGGGTGGAGGGGTCGAGTTTCTGGGCGTAGAAACAGAGTTCTTCCTGCTTGGCAGCGATTTCGAGAGCGTTTCCTGATTTTATTGCGTCTGCAAGCTCATTTACAACTGCAATGTAATTGGTGAGTTCTTCTTCAATGGCAAGGTCTTCTATTTCTTCAGGGAGGGTTTGCAGGAGGTCAATGTTTCCTTCCATGAATTCTATGAAGTCATTTTCATTATCATACAGCCTGTTGTTTACAGCTCGTTCGAACTCGGATGAAATTGAGTCTGCGATGTCGCTCTGGAGTTTCCTGGAAACTTCTCTGTAGATGCTCACAGCACATCTCAATGCTTTGTACATGGGATTGTTAATCGGGTCCTGGCTGAGAGCAAGGTTCTGGGCGTGAGAGCAGACTTCCTGCTGCCTGGAAGCAATTTCGAGAGCGTCCTCCAGGGTAATCGCATCAGCCAGTTCCTGTACTGAGAAATTGTAATTGTTAAGGCTGGTTTCAGAAGCACGGATCTTCAGTTCGTTTGAAAGGGCTTCAAGCAGTTCGAGGTTTTCTTCCATGAACTTTACGAACCTGTCTCTGTCCTCATACACCCTGCTGTCGATCGCTTTTTCGAATATAAAGGAAATTTTGCTGGCAGTTTCGTTTTTGAATAAATCGGCAACTTTCCTGAAGTTAACTGCAGTACAGTTCAGTGCTTTATACATGGGATTATTAACAGTGAGCTTCAGTTCAAGCGCATAAAAACAGACTTCATCCTGCTGGGTGGCAACCCTGAGGGCGGTGCCTTCTTCAATCGTTTTTTGAAGGATTTCTAAAGAGTTTTCGAAATCTGTGAGACCGCCTTCCTCAGCCAGCTCGCGGATTTCTCCCGCAAATGCCTTAATCGGGCTCTGCATGCTGTCCATAAATTTGATAAAATCGGCTTCCTTCTCGTACTGCCTCTTTCCAATTGCTTTTTTGAAGCTCAGTGAGATATCAAAGGCTCTGTCGTTTTTAAAATCCTCAGCTATTTTCTTAAAACTGCTTGCCGAGCATTTAAGAGCCCTTTCTCTTACGTACATGGAGAGAATGCCGAGCTGCTCCTGAAGAGCTACTGAGAGTTTGCTGTAATCTACGGAATTGTCTTCCAGCCTGTGCACGTGGTCTGCGCGGGCATACATGGTTGAAGTGCCCACGGCGTTCTCTGTGTCGATGCTCCTTATCTCGGTTTCAGCAGGCTGGACCTCCAACCCCAGGGTGCAGTCAAGTTTTATAGAATCAGTTCCGGGAGTTATTTTTATATTCATGCCCTCAATCAGGTCTATATTTCCTCCCGGGCTTTTTACTCCATTAACACTTACAGGTGAGCCTATCTGGGCAGCGGTAACTTTATGCGGATTGTCCGTTCTTGCGGAATGGGTCTCTCCTATGGTAATCGAATTTTCCCGATCTTCAGAGGTAATTACGATTGAGCCGTCCTGAACAAGGTCTATATTCCCTCCGGGATTACTAACTCCATCCAGACTTACAGGCGCACCTGTCTGGGCAGCGGTAACATTATGTGGATTATCCTTTCTATCAGAATGAGTCTCTCCTATAGTGATAGAATTTCCACAACCTTCAGCTGGAGTAATAATAATCGAACCGTTCTGGATAAGGTCTATGTTTCCCTTCGAGTCTCTTCTAACCTCATTGATACTTTCCAGTGCCTTTACCTGCTCAGCGGTAACCTCATGTGGATTTTCTTTATCCGCGGAATGAGTCTCTCCTATAGTGATGTAGTTTCCACCACTTTCAGAGGGAGTAATCTCAATTGAACCTTTTTGGATAAGGTCTATGTTTCCCTTCCAGTCTCTTCTAACCTCGTTTATACTTTCCAGTGCCTTTACCTGCTCAGCGGTTACTCCATGAGGATTATTAGAATCAAGGATATGGCATTTAAAAATCTTATATAGCTCTTCGTTCCTGAAAATGTCAGGTCTGTATTTTTCAGTACTCACATTATCAATAGAAAAGGTTTCATCATTTTCATACTTAAAATACGCAAGAAAAACTTTACTTCTTTCGTCCCCACCCGATGCACGAGACCAGTTATTCTTTTCAAGTGTACTGAGCCATTCTTTTACAGCTTCCTCGATTTTAACTGGCTCTGATGGAAAGTTTTTCCGACAAGGAATACCCGTAAAATCAGGAGCTTGGCCCGAAAGAACTACCTCAAAATCTTCAATGATTCTCCCAGGACAGCATTTTTCTTCGCAGCTTGAAGAGTTTGAAGCCACAGGTAAATAGTTTCCATAAAAGGTCTTATATCTCAGATAAAGATAGAATCTATTAGGTACGGAATTTGAAGAAACTGGAATACCTGTTTCATCCACAATTTCTTTTTCCATCGTGCCAGGAGGGACTACAATTTCATGTCCACAGTAGTCAAGGGCCATTCCTCCATCCTCAAAGCTTATTTTAAATATTTCATCTTTATTTTTTATGAACCTTACGTCCTTAAAGCCACATACTATTCCGGTACCGTGAAGCAGCCTGTTAACAAGATAGCGTTTTCCGTCAAAATACTGCTGCTCTGTTTCAAAATCCCTGACTGTCATCAGTTTTCCATAAAAGTATTTATTTTTTTCAAACTTAGTAAAGTTGCAATCATTCATATTCTGGTTACTGTCTGGCATACATTTCACATCCTCTGATTTTTAAATCAATGTAATTCCCTTTGACCTGTACTGGAAGCAGATGCTTTTCAATAAGACAATGTGACCTCTTTTCCTGATATTAGAAAAATCAACATCTATTGGCTAAATTTATCGCATTTTCTAATAATCAAAAGTAAGATAATTATAATGAAATTTCTATAGTAAAATCTATAAAAATTGTGACTGAAAAAAGAGATAGAACTTAAGCATTTGAGATCAGAAATCAAGCACAATAGACATAGTAGTTAAACATGCTTTTTATAGAGTTAAAGATTTAATGCTGTTGATTTATCTTTTCAACCGTGCAAGTGCTAAAGATATAATAATTCTTATTCTAAAAAAGTTTTAAGTTATTTTTCCTGAATTTGGCTTAAGAAAGCAGAATATCTACTCCTATTCTAGAATATCTTTCAATCTGCCCTGCCTTCTCTTCGGTATAGAGAACAGTGTCCCTACCTATCATGGATGTCTTTCCTACAACAAACTCAGGCTCTGTAACCACAGTGTTGACTTCGAGATATGTATGCATATCAAGGTAAAACATTGGCTTGAGAACCTTCAGTTCATAGCTTGTATGAGCAGGCTTCTGTTCATCAATTATTCTCATAAGATGGCTCCGGGCAGTTTCATCGAGATCTGGACCCGGCATCAGCACGCAGAAACTAAACCTTTCGGTTCCGTAAAGCCTATCAATTAAGAGTTCTTCCTTACCTTCATTTCCAGAATTTTTATTTTCATGACATTCTTTCACCCTGAGATCATCAGGTGGGAAAAATATTCTTTCTTGAGAAGGAAAAGAGATTGTTTTCCCGCTATTACAGAGTTGATAAATACTGCCTTTACATGCTTTAGCTGCCTGAAAATTCTCAACAATAAAGGGTTTTTTCCCTGTAAAAAGTTCAATACTCTGCTCCAGGCATTCTTTTGTGCCCCTTTTCTTATATAGTGAAATAGCATTCCTGATAAAAAGTCTTTTTTTATCCTCAGGCCAATCCTCATCCATGGATACATCAAGCCATGAACCGAGCCAGGATAAAAACTCAGCAGGCGCTCCGGAGGTGTCAAAATAGCGGCTTATGTGGTCAATAGTAAAATCAATCTCATAGAATATGCTTTCGAATATTGCAAGAAAACGTTCAAGCAATCTCTTACTTACAGAATCTTCCTGATAAACACCAGGCAGATAATCAATATATGAGATTCTCGGGAAAAATACATTAACAGATTTGACTACAGGAGAAAGTCTCTCATTGCCTGAAAGAGTAATTTTAAACCAGAGATATCGTCCCCTGATATTTTCTATAAAAAGAGCATCTCTTTTATTATTACCCTGAGTTGCAGAGGATTTTGAAACGCATTTGAGCCATTTTATAGATTCGGAGTCTTTAGGCCCCTTATCCTTATCATTTGAAACAAAATACCGAAAATCAACCTGAGTACCTTTCTCGAACTCCCCTTCCAGCAATAACCTGTGCCAGCAAGTATCGAAAATCTGGCTGTCAATAGGTTTTGAGATATAAGTCCCTTCGAAATAACCTTTTTTGTTCTGAAGGTTTAATTCTTCACGCTCCAGGAGTACCAGTTTATTTTTCTCATTAATAATGTAAAGATTGCCTTTTGAATCACTGACCAATTTTCGGCTTGATACTATATGGTTCTCATTTGTAAGTTTGTACGTCTTTAGTAGATTCCAGTCATTACCTGTATCATTTGAAAGTTTACGAATTGGTAACGGAATATAAGGTCTGGCTTCACCTAGAGTATAGGTTTTAGATTCACCTATGAAGATCTGATTCCAGATGTCAACAATAATTCCTGAGGGTGAGAAATCAGTAATTTTCGGTCCAATCATTTCAACTGATATTTCATTTTTTACCGACCTAACTTTTAAAACATACCCTTTTATTTCTTTTAAAACAGCTCCTTTTGTTTCATTTAAAACAAACCCTTTTCTTTCACATACATTATTCTCTATGTCATCACTTAAAAATAAAATATAAAGATTTCCATCAATACCTGCAGCGAGATTCTGCGGCTTAAAATCGCCTTTCTCTGGCTTAAAAGTTAACTCAAACGAATGGAAAGCAGGATAACAAACGTCACAGGTATCTATATAAAGTATTCTTTTCTCGCTTCCTTCAAGAATATAGGTTTTTCCTCGATTATCACATTGAATAGTATGAATTTTATTTAAAGCTCTTCCACCAGGGCCACTTGAAAGAACCCAGCGAACTTGCAGATCATTTTTTGTGAGGGCAATAAGGCGAGAAGTATCTATTTTGGTTTGATCATCTGAGCCCCTGGAAACGTAATCTGCAACATAGATCGTATCATTGTCCACCCCGATTGCAGAAATCGTTTGTAGTGCAGATGAAAGGTTCTCCCCGGTACTTCCGATTTTTTCCAGGATTTTTTCGTTCGCATGAAATTTGTAAAAATTTTGTTTCAGGTTTTGTTTATTATCTGCCAGTTCTTTTTCTTCCTGCTCGTTATTTATTTGTTCATTGCCAGTCGGTTGCTGTTTTTGTGTTTTTTCTGTTTGTACCTTGCCTGCAAGATAAAGTGTACCACATCTATCTATAGCCATATCAATTACATTAATACCCTCGAAAACATTATTCACCTGGTTGTAAACATAACCACTAGTTATCCTTAAATCCCCTGAATCCATACTCAGGTTTTCTTTACAAGCTTTAAAGTGTTCAAAGAGTTGTGGGGTGTTAATTCGCTTGCAATTACTTTCCTGAATAGCCGTCACCTCCCTTAAAGCACTGATCTTTTTCTCTAAAAATCTCTACGTTGTGTACACCTGAATAAACGCTTGACAGTCTGGACTTCAGTATCAGATTTCCATTGGAGTCAGTGAATGCATTTTGGTCTCCAGATATTGACAGCCTTAAAACGTAATTTACACCCTCAATATTTTCTATTAAATTATAAACATCTGAAAGATAGATACTTCTACCAATGGGCCACCCCTTTTCATCAACACCTCCCTTTATCGGATGAAGAAAATCATTGAGTTTTTTAAGGACCTTGTCCCGGATCTGGCTATCATCACGGAAAGTATCCATTGGAACAACTGTGACATTGACATTAACCCTGACATATGTAGGAGAAATTACATGGATATCAGTTCCAAGAATACGGTGTTTGTCGAGATGGATGCATATTGCTTTTTTGAATTCTTCAGAAGGTTCGGGAGGAATTTTCAAAATATCAAGAGGTGTATATGGAATAATTACTACTGTCACAGACCCTTTGCTCTCTTCAAGTTCTTTGTCATCAGGCTTTGGTTTGGGTTTGTAACCCGGGACTGCTTTTGCTCTGGAGATTCTCAGCCCAGGTGTGCTCATGGCTAGTTGTTCAAAATCCTGCAGTGTAACAGCTGTATAGGGGGTCTTCAGATCTCTACAGAAGTCTTCAATTGCCTCTTCAATAGTCTGCGCCTCCATGCCTCCTGTTGAAGCCAGGTAATTTTCTATTTCTTTTAAAGAGCCATCAAAGTTTTCTTTTATCTTCCAGCTGCTTCCGGGCATCAAATTTCCTTCTTCTCCACCTCCAGTCATATATTCAAGTACTCCTATTATAGAACCTTGAGATGGAACAAGCCCCATCAGCCCATCCCCAAATTTAATTTCCCCTTTTTCTTTATCAAGGACAAAGTGTTTATCTGAAGGCTTTGATCCTTCAAAATCATTAACTTCAGTCCATTTATCATCCTCGACGAGCAATTTAAATGTTAATTCAGGAGTTGGGGAAATTTTTTTAAGCTCAAAAAACTGACCCGGCAAACCTTCACTGATCCACTTCTCATATTCGTTTATCGAGTATTTAAGTATCTTAATAATAGAGTCCTTAGGAGGGATCAAGCCCGTCGTCCCATTTCCAAACTTTATTTCCCTGTTTTCTCTGTCCAGAATAAAATGTTTATCGGACTCTCCTGAGCCTTCAAGATAATCAACTTCAATCCATTCATCTTCATTAACCAATAACTTAAATGGCAGTCTCGAGCTAGGAGTTTCATTTAACTTAAAAATCTGGTCTTTTGAACCTTTGCTGACCAATTCTTTAGAACTGGCTATCGAGTATTTCATTAATTGAATAGTAGAGCCCTTAGGTGGGATCATGCCTTTCTTTCCATTTCCAAACTTTATCTCCCTCTTTTCTCTATCCAGAATGAAGTGCCTGTCAAAAGGACCTGACATTTCAAAGTTGCGAACTTCAGCCCATTCTTCTTCGATTGACAATTTTAGTGTGTTATCCACAACAGGGGTTTCCCTCAACTTAAAGATCTGGCCTGGCAACCCGTTGCTAATAATCTCTGAATTGTCATCTTTGACCGTCAGCCCGTGGACTGCAGAAACAGTGTTAAGCCTCAGATTCTCTATTCTTGGGGGGTATTCATAGAGTGCATCTTCTACCACGCAGCGAATCCAAAAGCAGGTATTTTTGTCATCAGATATTATATATCCCAATTCTGGAATTTCCTTAGAATCTTTCCAGCGTACAAGCTCTTTAAACAAAATTTTTCCACTTTTTCTAAAACCTTCTGTCTCATCCTGGGGGACTACAGTCCTCCATTTATAAGCCTTCTCTGTTGTCCCATCCTGGGGACAGTCGGTCCAGAACTCCCATTTTACTCCTGTCTTTTCAATTTTATAAGCCTTCTCTGTTTCATATTGTTTTATCTCGAGAAGGTCTTTTTCATAGAGATAACACCTTAAACTTAAATTATAAACAGAGATATCAGGATCAGTTTTACTATTAAAAACAAAACCAAGGTACATAGCGCAGCCTTTCTGGATTTCGTTTCCAAAAGGAGCAAAGAAAAGGTCCCCTTTTTCATCTGAATTGGAATGGCTTCTATCATAAATGCCTGATGTGCGCCCATTAACTATTATTTTTTCAAGTTTTGCCGGCACTACGGTTATATCTTCCTCAAGCTGGAAATTAAGTTCCTTATCATTTATTTTTGTCCATACCCTGGTTCCCTTAACAAAAATTTTCTCTTCAGTATTCTTTTCATTAGAAGTAAAGGTTAAGTCCACTCTAGCCTGCTTTGCTGGCTGTGGTTTAATTCCCAGCAGTTTAAGGTACTTAAGGCGATGGCGCTCAGTTACGAGATTCATGCGGTACAGTTCAATTTCGGAAAGCCATGCAAAAAGGTCTATAAGGGTAATTCCGGGATCACTCAGGTTATGATCAGTCCATTCAGATGAGTATCCCGGGATGAGTTTTCTTGCTTCTTCCACAAACTGGGCAAATCCTTTATTATCAAGATCAGGTATAGGCAGGGACACATTTACCCCTCCTCTTCGGTATTTTTCAATTTTACAGTTATTTCGTGTTCTCCACTGTAAGGAAGGGCATATACCGGAAGCTTAGCCACACTGGATTCGTCACTAATTCTCATTGATGAGCCTGTATCGTCTGAATCATCGTAAATGTTTATTACCACTTTATTTACATGATCTACTTCTGTTATTTGTTCGAGAACTGAGTAAATATCAGAGACACAAACTGAACCCCCAAACCTCCAGCCGTGACGTTCAGTACCACCAGTAAGAGGATGAAAAAACTCGGAGATTTTGCTTCTGGCTTCCTTTTCTATCACAGGTATTGCATCGATAGAAGCAGTTGCGAGTTCTGCAGAAACATCTATTTTGATATAATAAGGAGGTATTACTCGCAGTGTTACAACAGCCGGACATCTTTCTTTTAAGTAAGCTGTAACTCTGCGTTTTAACTCACTTGAAGGAACGGGTTTTAAACTCGAGCTTTCCGGAACTATGACAACCGTAACCCAGCCTGTACTGAATTTCCTTTCTGCATTGAGATTGGGAAGGGCTTTTACCCTTGCTACCTGGTCTGAAGCTTTTTTTGCAAGCCACTCGTAATCCTCAATTGCAGTAGCACGGTCCCTCTTTTTGAAGATAGTTGGTGCCCTTCTCAGAAAAGTGTCGATATCTTCAGCTTCTGTTCCGCCGCCAGAACTGATAGGATTAAAAACTTTATCAACAAAAGCTATTGAACTCTGGAGCTTTGAGATTTTTAAGGCATCGAAATTTCCGGAATTACCTCCGCCTATACTGTATGTGGCTTTGATATTATCAGAACCAATCGGAGGTACCATTCCACGTTTTCCGTTACCAAAAGAGACATCCCCGTCTGTTCTGTCAATTGTATAATGCCTGTCTTTACTCTCTGAATCTAAAAAATCATTTACCCGGGTCCATTTAATCCAGAACTCAGTAATATTGCCTTTATTGTCCTGAGTCAGTTTTACTCTACCAGGTTCTGAAATCAGTGTTTTCTTCTCATTCTCTGAAAGAGTAGCAAATTCATTTATCCATATCGTTTCACTTATTACAGGAGCATTAACAAGTTTAAAACTTTGATTCACTTCCCCATTTCCTGAACCTAGCAACTCATCATGGATTGTTTTGGATTGAACAGCCCATACAGAATTAAGATAAAAGCCACGGATTTTCGGGGGAAACTTTAGACCGGTTTTGGAGAATAGATTTACGTTAAAAATCTTAAAATCCCCTCTGGTTCCCATAGAAACATTTGATTTCTGATCTTTTAGTTGCATTTTTGGACTTGTTTTTAATTCATTTAATTCTCCAATTTCAGGCTGAGATGACTCCAGCGGACCTCTCGCTCTCTTCAGAGTTTCATTCAAATGTTCCAATTCATTATGAACTGCAGGCTTGAGTCCTCTAAGGTATCTAACAGATTGGCTGGACACCAAAAAGTCTTGCATATAATCAAGAAGTTCTTTCGTAAAGTTAGAACTTTTAATTATTCTATGAGTTTTTAATTGAACGCTATCAACCTTTATTGAAGCCAAAAGTTGATCCACCATAGTAAGTGAGGTTAAAATTTGATTTACAGTATCATCGGAAGTAACAGAAAAAGACTCTTCCATTACAACTGCTCTTATCCAGCATTGATCTCCCAAATCAAATAATCCGGAATTTTGTAGTTGACCTGGAATATTAAACTGTATTATTCCTTTTTTTGTGAAACCTTCCGTTTTGTCCAGCACTTCAAGTTCTTCCCATATCTCAGGCCTTTCTTTAGCCAAATATTGCCATTTAACTTTCGGAAGAAATGATTCCGTATATTCTATACTTTCATCAAGATTTATGGAAAGATTGATAGGTTCATTTTTGAGCTTTTTATCAAACAAAAAATAGATTGCAGGAGGACTGTTTAGATGATTTTCGACCTCTTGCTCTTTCAGCTTTTCCAGATATAATGAAACTAACATTTTATTTATAAAATCCCTGGTATCGGTAAAAAAATCTCCCATTACAACTGCCCTTATCCAGTATTGATTCCCTAAATTAAATAATCCTGAAGCTTGTATTTTCCCTGGAATATTAAACTGTACCATTCCTTTCTTTGTGAAACCTGCTGTTTCATCCAGCACTTCAAGTTCTTCCCAGATCTCAGGGCTTTCTTTAGCCAAATATTGCCATTTAACTTTCGGAAGGAATGATTCCGGATATTCAATGTTTTCATCCAGGTTTATGAAAAGGCTAAATGGACCTTTTTTGAGTTCTTTGTCAAACCCGAAATAAATTGCAGGAACAGAGTCAGGAAGAGGCTCAAATGGCTTAAAACCCTCATTCTTTTCTAATTTATTCAGGAACCTATTAAAAAAGAGATTGTTTTCAGTAAAAATATATTCTGGCTGCTTTAATTGATCAGTGGAATTGTCATCTTCGTCATTATTATTGTTATTGTTATTAATATTATAATTGATTATCAAACTAATTATTTGAGGAGGGAAGAAATTACCAGGAACAACTTTAGCACACGAAACTTTATTGCCATCAGCAGTTATGATCTCTCCTGAACTTACAATTTCATACTCCTTTCCATAGTTTCCGCCAACCATTCGAACGCGTATCCAGTAGTTTTCTTTTCCATTGACCCTCGTAAGTTTTACTTCAGGCATCCTGGAAATTGTCAACTCATAAGTCTTGAACTGAGGCTCATTTGACTCTTTAGAGTCAATCTTTTCACAAAAGTTTTTCTCATATTCATCGCCCTGAATAGGAAGAAGGCTCCAGCTTTCCCCATCCCAGAATTCCCACGAAAGTTGAGGTTTATCTACCTGACTTATTGAACTACCTATCCCATTTGTTGGATTATCTGCCTTGTTTGCTGAACTTGGCCTTCCAGGAGTCAAGCGAAGTACCAGAGTAACCTCACTCTCTTTTTTTGAAAACGCATCCTTAGAACCTATGTAAAAAGTATCGTAGAGATAGGGTTTTGTACCAAATGGATAAAATAAATTTCCCGGGTTTCGATCAATAGGGATATCGTTACTGAATAAGCAATCAGGAATTATACTATTAGAAATACTTTGTAAATTTTGAAGATCTGCTGAATTTTTTTTAGGGGAAATTAAAGCTCTTATGCTATTTATTTTCAAGTCCTTAAGGCTTTCAATTTTGGAATCTTTCAACTGACACTTTAACCACCTGCTTTCAATCCCATTTAACTTTACCTTATCAATTGACTTATTTTCAGTGTCTAAAACCAGTCTTTTTTTCACCAATCTGGCTTTCAAGAGCTGCCATTCTGTTTTCTTGACATCTTTGCCATTTTCTTTGACTGTGGACTCTACACTGAACTTCCATTCAACAAGTCCCTTTTCTGGATCAAGGTTTTTGAGTTCAGCCTCATCCAGTCCAAACTCAAAGCTTATCTGCTCTTTTTGTACATTGAACAGGTGCTCATCCCCAATGTAAAGAATGTGTTTCTGAAGGGAGTCCCCTGCAAAAAGTTCTATTGTTTCTTTGCCGTCTACCGCAGAGCTGTGATTAAAGATTTTATCTTTATCTTTTTTATCATCTCCTTTTATCACACCAATTACACTGTAAACAGATACTAACTTTGAGGGGGTTGCAAGGATGTTTTTTTCGGTTTCAAAAATGACTGCTTTTCCATCAGAACCATCAGCAGATGCCTGCGTACAGGCTCCAAGAAGTACAGGTTCAGAAGCCCCTTCGCTGAGTGTAAATGTAAGCGGAGCTCTTGCTGGGCTTGCTGGAATTAGTGAAGTATTAACCATCTCGAGAAAAGAAAGAAAATGCTTTTTAGGAACTTCATTCAATCTGCTTGAGATTGAATCCATCATCCCGGAAAAAATGCTTGAAAGAACAATTCCAAAGTCGTTCTCATCCTCTGTATTCCATTCAGGTACATAAAAAGGGGCTTTTTTCCGGATTTCCTGCATGGTTGTATCTGCATCGAGTTTGCAAATTTCAGGGACCTGCATCTGTTCACGTTCCTTCTTTTAAATAAAACGGATATACAAAGTTAAATCGAGTATTTGTAGTGCGAACCTCGTAATCAATCTCCATCAATAATTTCCCCTCCTCAGAATCAGGTTCTGCCTTCACGCTAATTACCCTTATCCGTGGCTCCCACATAATTAAAGCCTCACGCACCTCATTTTCAATAAGGTGAAGATTAACAACATCCATTGAACAAAAAACATATTCATGGATCCCGCACCCAAAGTCAGGCCTCATCAGGCGTTCTCCTTTGGCAGTACCGAGGATTATGAGTATAGCCTCTTTTATATCCTCTTCATAACTAGAAACTCCCACCTTCCCTCTTGGGTCCAGATTGAAAGGAAATTTCCACCCTTTTCCGAGAAAAGCCTTAGTGATTAGAATTCCTCCATTTAAAAT
>CAZLNG010000108.1:0-12470 GCA_964560735.1 uncultured Methanosarcinales archaeon
ATGTTTGTGAAGTTGCCAAAAACGATGTGCTAAGAGACAACTGCGTAACTCCTACGTATATCAAAAAAATATTTTTTTAAAAAATTTATTTTTTACCTTATACATTAAATTTTATTCAAATCCCTTCCATCCCTTCCATAAAGGACAGAATAAAAAATATAAACTTCTCTATTATCCCGAAAAAAGCGCGAGCAGTCAAAACAAATTAAAATATATAACCTATAAGTAACGAAGAGGTCATATAATCTACGATAGCAGCAAAGAGTTATTTTTATAAATTCTCCTTTTGTTCTGCACTAAACCCTATAATAAACTTAGTACCCTTATCTCTTTTTAGTTCAATTTCACCATCTAATTGATCTATCAGAATGGTTACAAGTTGCAAACCAAGCGTATCTGAGTTTTCAAAATCAATATTTTTTGGAATCCCTACTCCATTATCTGAAACAATTAAGGTATACTTTTTACCTTTTTCGAAAAGCTTCCCTTTAATATCTAGCTCGTTTCTAGCATCTTCACTAAAGAGCTTAATTTGGACTTCTCCGGTTTCCGTGTTTGGAAATGCATATTTTAAGGAATTAGATACTAGCTCATTAACAATCATCCCTAATGGTACTGCAGCATCCATATCAAAGAAAACATTCTCTTCAAGGTTCAGATTTAGGCTGATGTCTGTACTTTCAAATTTGTATGTATGAAATAAACTCTCAACGAGTCTCTGGAGATATAGAGAAAAATTCAGGGTATCGTTTGTTCCTTCCTCTTCATGTAATTCCTCATGAATCAAGGCAATTGATGTTACTCTATCCTGACTCTCCCTGAAGGCTTCAATAATTTCAGAATCCCCTACACATTGTCTGTTCTTGAATTTTTCAGCCTGAAGATCTAAGAGAGAAGAAATAACCTGAAGGTTATTTTTTATCCTGTGGTGGATTTCCTTTTTACGAATTAGTTCAAGGTTTTTAAGAGCTTTTTCAGCCTTTTTGCGCTCTGTAATGTCCTGTGTTATTCCCTTTACTCTAATAGGAATATTTTTCTCATCAAAAATAATTTCTGGTTTTGTATGTACTGTGCGTTCTTCTCCATTAGGCAGGATGATCCTATAATCAATTCCACGAGAAGGATTTCCGCTTAAAGTTCTTTTGATATTGTTATCAACATAATCTCTATCGTCGGGGTGTATATAACTTAAAAATTCCTCATAAGTTGCGTCTCGTTCTTGAGGATTACGTCCATAAATACGATGCATTTCATCAGACCAGCGTACTTCATCAGTTATAAGATCCCAATCCCAACTTCCAATATGAGCGATTTTTTGGGCTTCAGTAAGTCCCTTTTCACTCTCTTTCAATGAGTTGTAAGCTCTCTCAAGCTCTTTTGTACGTTCTTCAACTAATTTTTCTAAATTTGCATGTACTTTTTTTACAGTTTCTTCTGCTTTATTTCGTTCAGTAATATCACGTGCAGCGGCAAAAACCCCAATAACCTTTTCATTCTCATCTCTATATATTGAAGCATTGTACAAAACATGAGTTATATGTCCATCTTTATGCTGAATCTCTAGAGGATAATCCCTAACCTCGCCATCCATGAATACTTGCTGATAGCCTGCACGTGCTTTATCAGGTTCAGTAAAGTAATCTGAAAAATCAGTCCCAATTAAATCATCTCTGGAATATCCAGTAACCTTTTCTGTGGCACCATTAACATCCGTAATTTTGCCGTCCGGCCCAATGGTTACTAAAGGATCTAAGCTGGCTTCAATCAGACTGCGATTATAAAGATTTGACAATCTAATTGCTTCTTCAGTTTTTTTATTCTCAGTAATATCTCTAGCAATAGTAGAGATAGCCACGAGCTTTCCAGAAGGGTCAAAAACCGGAGAAAAAGTAACTGCAACATTTATTATTGTTCTATCCTTTTTCATCCGCAATGTTTCGTAGTGGTGAATCCTTTCCCCTTGTTTAATCTTTTCAATTAAATGTTTTATTTCCCCTTTATTGTTATCTGGTTCAAGTATGGATATGTTTTTTCCCAGAACTTCTTCAGCCAGATATCCGTAAACTTTCTCTGCTCCTTTATTCCAGCTAGTAATAATACCATCAAGAGACTTAGTCAGAATTGCATCATCAGATGATTCTACAGCATTCGCTAATGTATGAATTTTCTCTTCTACCTGTTTAATCGCAGTAATGTCACGTGCAGCAGCAAAGACACCGATAACCCTGCCATTCTCATCTTTATAAACTGAGGCGTTGTACAATACAGGAGTTACATGTCCGTCCTTGTGTCGAATTTCGAGTGGATAGTCACGCACCGACCCTTCCTTGAATGCACATTGATAACCTTCTTTAGCTTTTTCAGCTTCAGTGAAATAGTCTGAGAAGTCGGAGCCTTTAAGTTCATCTCTAGAAAGGCCGGTTACTGTTTCAGTGGAGTTATTGACATCAGTTATTTTTCCGTTTGGTCCAATGGTTACTAAAGGATCAAGGCTTGCTTCGATAAGGCTCCTATTATAAAGATTTGACAACCTAATAGCTTCCTCAGCCTTCTTGCGTTCTGTAATATCTATAAATGCAGAGACGGAGCCTCGTAGATTTCCCTGCTCGTCACGTAAGGGTCTGGCGTTGCCTAATACATGTCGTATATTGCCGTCAGCAGATACAATATCTAACTCGCAGTCGTTTACCTCTCTACCTGTAGCTGCCATCTGCGACGGCATTTTTTCAGGCGGGATCTCCCTTCCATCTTTGAATAAATTAAACATCTCAGGCCTTTCTCCTTCAGGAGCTGACTTGGAAAAATTTGTACCCACAGGAACCCTTAGCCATTCATAGGAGATACGGTTACCATTTATTTTAAGTGCCTGGGGACCGTGAGTTATAAACACAGCAACAGGCACCGCATCTAATACTGCTTCCAGTTCATCTGAGCGAGCTTTTTCACGTATCTCGCTATCCCGCAGTGCTTGCACAAGGTCATCGCGTTCTACCAGCAACTTGGACAGACTGATATTGCTGTGGCTTAGCTGTGAGAGCATATTGGCAAGTTTCATGAAGAAAGACATGCTATTTTCAACAGTTTCTCTGCTCAGCCGTGGAACTTTTTTCAGAGCTGCTATGTATTCTTCTTCATTAAATCCATATTTTCTGGCCTGGAATCGGAAGAGCTCATAGTCTACAGGCTCGTCTTCAAAAAAGAACTGTCCTGAGAAGATATTGCCAATGTGTTGGCCGGCAACAATGATAGGGGTTACTATGTCCCACATATTGTTCTTGCATTTGTAGAGCTTAAACTCTCCCGGAGGGACGCCTGCGGACAGCTTTGTATCGCTTTCTACACAGTACTTGCAGGTTTCGGGATGAACCCTATGGAACTTGGTGCAGATATCCTGCCATCCAACACCTATCAAAACATTGCCTTTGAGATCAAGTAAGGCCATGGTAATGTGAGCAAATTTATAAAAGTCACTCATGAGGGACTGGACTGCCTGAACATCGATAATATCAGCCAGCTCAAGGTTTTCTACCCTTTTAGAAAGTGGGAGATCATTTTCCAACCTCAACCTGACACATTGTTCACTCTCCTGAAGCGCTTCCTCAGTCCCTTTGAGCTTGTTGATGTCCCTATTTAGCACTATGTTCTCGGAATGTAACTCTTTATTGACTTTTTCCAGTTCAGCGATCCTTTTTTTCATTTGGATCTCCATTTCATCCCTATTTGGAAGGTTAGGAGCAGTCATAAAACCTCAATCCATCTTTAAAGCAGGAAATTAGTTCTTTTTTTAGGTTCTCTTTTATCTAATACACTTATCTAAAAGAATTTGACATAAATGTGACCCCAAGCAGTCCTAATAATATCTTATCACAAGTTAATTTCTTCATCTATTATTTATAAAATTAGTATATAATATTGTGGTACATATATTATTAAGAGGTCCATTTGATACAATCTTAGATTAACCCAGAGTCTCTAAACTCAATGAAAAACAGCTAGCTTACCTTTCTATCCCGAAACAGCACAGACAACTTGAAAACTCCATCTTCACACCCACCACTCATACCCAAAAATCCCTAAAAACCCAACCCCAAACCTCCTCAACTATCCAAAATAGTCCCCCTTTTCAATCCATCTTTTTTCAGTCAAACACTCGAATCAGGTTAGTACACAAGAGCCGGATCTTTAACATAATCTTTGTAGTATTATCCCAAAAGCCTGAATCTTAACGTCGATGCGACAAATTTATCACATCGAGGAAAACCCTCTTGAACGGTTAAAAGGAAGAAAAGAATAATCAAAAAGCTTAGATTGAAATGAACTCAGAACCCTTTCATAGAACGCAAACTCAACTGACCATTCGAAATTTGAACCCTAACGATGCTGTTTTGATTTTAGAATAACCTTAAAGACATTGTTTAAAACTGAGTTAATGGCAGTGTGTCAATATTTCTGTAAAATCATAAATAAAGAAAATTTCACATATGAAGAACAAATTACAATCAATCTCAAAAACTCCAGAACATTACTTTTCTTTCTTTCCAGATAGCTTTCTAATTTCACTGGAAAGTCGCTGCACTTCACTGCGTAATTCAACAATCTCTTTTGAAGATTTTTCCCTTTCTTCTTTTCCTACAAGCATGCTTGCCAGAGCTGCAGTTATGTACCCGAAAATTGAAAAAGCGTAAACAGATAATAGAAGGGCCAGTACTCTCCCTTCGGGAGTTTTCGGCCAATAGTCACTTCCTATTGTTGTCATAATCATCGCCGTCCACCAGACGGCATCCCAGTAAGTACTCAGCCCTGGATGTTCAAAATTATACATACCTGCGGCTCCAAGGAAGGTAATTATAATTGTGAGAAACAGGACGTATTTCATGCCTCTCTGCCTCACCGCCTGACGAACTGTTCTTATACTTCTGTTAAAAGAAGCTAGAACTCTAGCTAGATTAAGAGACCTAACGAAGCTTACAAAACTAGCCATTTTCAATCCGCCGAATACTCTCAGGACTCTTAGTCCAGGCAAAAAGAGAGAAAGCGCAACTATCCAATTCTGCTTTAAGTAAATCCTCCTATCCGGAGCAATATAAAACTCAATCAAAAAATCGATTATGAATATACCCCAGATAACTAAACTTAGAATTTCCAGAAGTGGAGAAAGTCCGTGAATAAAATCAACAATAAGAAGAATCAACCATATAATTGACAATAACAAAAGAGGAAAATCGAAAAGAGCATTAATATGCGAAAGTAACTCACTCCTTTCTTCATTAAGTTGCTCTTTATCCATATGTAAAATTATAACTTCTCTTGATATTAGTTTTGGGATTCGCAGATACTAAAAAGCTTTATTATCATTCTTTCCAAACATCTTTCTGTGAAGTCTACGGGGAATGGACATTTTTTGGTTAGAAATAGCTGGAAAAAATCTCTTATCCAGACTTCATAATACCCAGTTATAAGCAGGAAGGTAGGTTGTAGAAAAACGCGTTCAGCCGAATAGATTTAAAAAATTGCTTATTAGGTGAGAAACAAGAATGGGAATTACCTTGCTATGCCGCACTTAGCACGCTCACTGACAACGTCAGAGTAGCAGGACTTTTCGGATAGATTCTAAATCAAGAAATGTTCATACTTGCTCTGTAAGAAAGTACAATATATCCCTCTTAATCAAAGTTGCGCTGGCGCACCCTGCTGCTGCAATGGGATCCTCGCCAAATCCTTCTTGCCTGCAATAACTCGCCCAAAGCCTCTACACTCAATTCAATACACTACCTTACCTTTTTATCCTGAATATGATACGGGCTTCACAGACTACTGAATGGTGCCAGCCTTCATCCATCATCCCATAAACCTCCCGATGTTCCAGATCTGGAACGTCGAGGAACCATAGTCTGAAGGTTACAAAGGAAGTGCTGACATAGATTACTCATTTTACCGGTTTTAATTGCTTTGTAGAACTTTCCGGGATAGATATTATTTGGTCCATTTGGCTACAAGCAATAACCCTGGCCTTCATACGTGGCTTCTAGGCACATGTGCGTGGTAAGGAATGTGGAACATATGTCCCTAGGGGATAGATGTAAAAAAAATTTGATAAAACAGAGTAATTTGTCCAAATCACGATTGAAAACACAAAGAAAGGTACAGTAAAAAAGCAGTAAAATGAGTTACATGAGAAGAAGCTATGCTTGGTTCCACCTTAGCCTCGTATATGCACCAGCTTCTGTAGTTAATGCTTCTATGCCCATTAGGTTGACTGAACAAGTTTTAAGCATTATTCAATTCTTGCTGGATTTGATGTTTGATCACCTTTTTCTGCCACTGTAAATCTTATAGTAAACTCAGTCCCATTGTTCCTTTTCAGCTCAAATTCTCCATCCAACTGGTCGACAAGGGAAATCACTAGCTGAAACCCGAGAGTATCAAGGTCTTCTATATCGAGGTCTTCAGGCATACCTATCCCATTATCCGAAACAGTCAGAGTAAAACTGGCACTCCTACAGCCTTCGTTTTTGCATTCTCCTTTTTCTTCTCTATGGAGTTTGATTCGGATTTCTCCATTATCTCTGCCGGAAAATGCATGTTTGAGAGAATTGGAAACAAGTTCATTAATGATTATGCCTAATGGAACAGCAGTATCCATATCAAAGAAAATATTTTCTTCAAGATCCATATTTAAGCTGATATTTGCATTTCCAAGCCTGTATGTCTGGAAAAGATTTTCAGCTAGTTCCTCAATGTATGGCGAAAAGTTAAGTGTATCGAGCCCTTCACTTTTGTGCAGTTCTTCATGGATAAGAGCCATGGATATTACTCTGTCCTGGCTTTCCCTGAAGGCTTCCATAACTTCTGAATTCATTATGAATTCTCTATTGCCGAACTTTTCAGCCTGAAGGTCAAGAAGGGAGGAGATTACCTGAAGATTATTCTTAATTCTATGATGGATTTCTTTCTTTCGGGCAATCTCGAGATTTGCCAGGGCTTCCTCCGCCTTGATACGCTCAGTAACATCTCTTACAATACCGGAGATAGCCACAAGCTTTCCAGTGATGTCAAAGACAGGAGAAAGAGTAATTGAAACATTTATTATAGTGCCATCCTTTCTTAACCGTAAAGTCTCATATTGGTGGACTTTTTCTCCTTGTATAACTATTTCAGTTAATTTTTTTGTTTCTTCACGTAGATGAGATGGAGCTAGGATGGATACGTTCTTTCCAATGACTTCCTGTGCTGAATAATCATAAACCTGCTCTGCAGCCTTGTTCCAGCTTGTAATAATACCGTCAAGAGACACAGTTATAATAGCATCACTCGACGATTCAACAGCATTCGCCAGTGTCTTAATTTTCTCTTCTGCTTTCTTATGCTCAGTGATATCCTGAATTATTCCCTTTAGTCGAATAGGAATATTTTCATCATTAAAAATAGTTTCAGATTGTATATGGACTATACGTTCTTCCCCATTAGCCAAGATAATCCGATGATCAATGCTGAAAGGTTTTCCATTTAGAGCTTTCTTATGGGCATTATTCGCATAGTCTCTATCATCGGGATGTACAGAGCTTAGATATTCATTGTAAGATGGTGCAAATTCATGAGGACTACGTCCAAAAATACGATATAATTCATCAGACCAGTATGCTTTATCATTTGCAATATCCCACTCCCAATTTCCAATATGAGCCATTTTTTGAGCTTCAGCAAGACCTTGCTCACTTTCTTTCAATGAGTTGTAAGCCTTCTCAAGCTGGGTTGTACGTTCTTTAACTTTTTCTTCTAAATTGTCGTATGCTTTTTTAAGGGCTTCCTCAGCCTGCCTCTGCTCGGTGATATCTATTTGCACACCGTTCCAGATTGTTCGACCATCGGGCATCTGGCGCGGACGGGAGTGCAATCGCATCCAGCGTATCTGGCCGTTGGGCAGCTGCATAGGTAATTCCATATCAAGATCCGACAACTCGCGGGCGCTCCGAGTCTCGGTTTCGACAAGCCGTTCAAAATATGTCTGCGGAACTTGCCTGTACAGCGTGTCGGGATCACGTAGTACGTCCTGAACACTGACACCGTTGAGTCGCTCGATGCCTGTGCTGATGTACAGGAACCGAACACTGCCGTCCGGCTCATAGACATACTGATAGAGTGCACTGTCCGGTAGGTTGTCACCCAAAAGGCGCAGCCGTTCCTCACTATCTCGTAGAGCTTCTTCCGCCTGCTTGTTCTTTGTCGTTTCACGCAATGAGAAGACTAAGCCAGTTACATTTCCAGAGCTATCCTTGACTGGAGTAAGGCTCCAGTCCCAATAGGTGACTCCTCTCTCAGGCTGATCAGCGAAGAAAAAAGGTTTGTCCTTGTAGAACACCCCTTCTCCAGTATCCCTGACTTTACGGAAAATTGCTTCGTTCTCAGCATGAGGATATAAAGAGAAATGATTCTTGCCTATCATTTTTTCAGGCTTCATCCTGCATGTTTCAGCGTAGGCAAGATTTACCCATAAAAAGTTGAACTGAGGATCAAGATAGGCAAACATAACGTCAGTAGTTTTCATGACGTTTTCAAGCAAGCTCTGCTCGCGGATAAGTGTCTCATCAGCACGTTTACATTCCAGATTCTCGGCACGCAAGTCTCGATTAGCCTTTTCCAATCCCCTGATCCTTTTTCGCAACTGGATCTCTATTTCATCCTTATCCGAAGAGTTAAATAAAGTCATAATTCCCCAACGCTGTTTTAAAACAGGCACTAATACTTTGTTAGACCCTCTTTTGTTAGATATTATTAGTCTAATAGAATTTGACCTTAATATAATACTAAGCAGATCCCTAACAATGTCTTACTACAAATTAATTCTTCATTCAATATTCATAAAATTGTTCTATAATAAGATAGTACATACTAAGAAGCCATCTGGAAACTATTTCGAACTCTTCCTGAGCCTCTATAATCAATTAAAAACAGCTACCATACTTCTTTATCCTAAAAATATTGCAGGCTTCGCAGACAAACCGACTGCGCTATCCTTCACATCTACCAGAAACCCCTCAGATAACTCAGATCTGAGTCATCGAGGAAACATAGTCGGATGGCTATAAAAGAAGTCTGACACAGTGGCCAAAGTACTTGTTTTAATTGAGTTGTGGAACCGTCCGGGTATATTTGGTCCATCTAGCTACTAGCGATAGCCCTGGTCTTTGTACGTGGCTTCTAGTTAACTATAGTAAGACTTAAGGTTATCATGTAGCATATAACATTATAAAAAGATTTATAATGTATTACTAACTTTAAAGAGTAATTATATAAGAGTTTTTGAACCGACAAACTGTCCATAAAACTAGAAATATCTAGGGGTTATCATGAAAGATTTAGAAGTAAAAATGTTGGATGAAAACGACTATATTTTTATTAAAGCGTTAAGTGATCTTGGAATGTCAAGAAATGCCGCTACAACCATAGCATATCTTATGAATGTAGACGAAGCTTCATCCCGGGAAAGTGAAATAAGTACAGGACTAAGGCAGCCCGAAATCTGTCTTGCAATGAAGTTAATGTGCAATCATTCTTGGGTTAGTATGCGTTCGAAAAAAAATCAGGGAATGGGGCGGCCGATAAATGTTTATTCTCTTACGGTTCCGGTTGATGAGATTATACATTATTATGAAAACAAGATTTACAAAGAATCTCAGGCAACCATTTCAGCAATCAAGAAGCTGAAAGTGATGAGCAAACAGGTGTCTCTCACTCCCTTAAAGTGAAGACTTTCAACAGGTTCAGCTCCATATAACTGACAACCCTTTTGGGAATTCACTATTATGGATAAGCAAACCTCTCCGGAATTCTCGTTTAGATATTCTATCTTTTTGTATAGCCGGTCCTTCAACAGGCAAGGTTCTATATTATCCTTATCTTAAGCGATAGCCCAAGCTGTTGTACATGGCTTCTAGTGTCATGGCAATTTAATTATTGAGCATAATTTGTAGTATTTATATGTCAATGCATAATGGTTCTGAACTTACAAAATGACTAATAACTAAATGGTCACAACACTAGGTATATCTGCGTGGTTAGATATGTGAAAAGCTAGGATGTAAATGTAAAAATAGCTGTGCTTGGTTCCACATTAGCATCTCATATACTCCAGCTTCAATAATAAATGATTCTTAAAAAATGTTTTTTTAGTAATAATTTAGTCTAAAAATATCTGGAAATTTAAAGTTGTCTGCAAAGCAGGCAACTTCGTAAGTCCTATTGTTTGCACAATTGTATGATCAGAGTTTAAGCTAGGAACCTTATGTTCCTGAGATTTTTCTTAGAACTCTTTTTCACATGATTTTTGTGGTTTTAATCACACTGGAAGTAGCTGAACTTGGTCATGTTAAAGGTCTTGCTGATACACAGATATTCAAACAGGATAGACATTGAAATTCCCTCCGTACTTATAGATTGTCTTTTCATCCAATTTTTATGCATCGATTCTAAATCAAATTTAAACTTTCAGCTGAATTATTTAAAATTCGAAGCAGAAGTTTATGTTAAGGCCTGCAAGAACTGCAAATAAGTTGTTAAGGTTAAATACGAATAGCATTTTATCCCTCCACTCTTATAGTCTTCGTGTTCATTCGATTCTTTGGCTTTAACAAATCTGAATGTATCTGAAAGATTCCATGAAGAAAGTCTTGCTAATGCACAGGTATTCAAACAGGATAGACATTGAAATTTCCCCCACTCTTTTTCGTTATCTGTTCATTCAATTTTCATGCTTTTCTTTTTTCGAAAATACATCTTGATTGAAAATACACTAATAGATGTTTTTAACACATCCCTTTTTCAATACCTCCAATCAATCTGTATAACTCTAGCAAATATTTTAGTATTAACAGGGGTTAACCGTTCGTTTTGACCCCAGAAAGTCTTACTTTTACTCGCCTGTGAGTATACCTAACTATATATATTAATTTATATAAGCTCTAGAGAATTAGTTATACTTACAAATAGTAGTCTTTAAAATTTTTAGAAAAATTATCTAAAACATAAAATATATATAATAGAATATTTTCATATATTAGCTAATTTAGAGACCTTATTTCGACTTTTATTGATAATTAAGTAATATAAAAGATTTAATTCAAAAATAAAATTAAATAAAGATTTTTTTCCAAATAAGAGTCATTATTATTGGGTTAATTTTTCCATATGAGACTCTTTCTTGACTATATGAATAAATCTTTATGAAAGACTTGGTATTTCGAATTACTCTTTTTTTCAAACAAAAGTTAAAGCTTTTTTAACCAATATTTCATAAGTTTTTACTTTTTCATTATTATTTATTTTTGAATTAAATTTCTTAAGGTGACTTTTTTAGATATCGAGAAGATTACATAAAATTTACAGCAATTTTTCTTTCTATGGACTAAAGTGATTTTTTATTTATAATTCGGAATATAGTTTTGATGTGAACAGGAGCTGATAAAATTAGCAACGTATCATCTTTCTTAATTTTATAACTTTATTAGTATCACTCTAGAACATCAAGTATTGAAGGATTGGCCTGTCCATTTTATCTTAGGTATACGTCTTCAAGGATAAACGTACCGTGCCAACCTTTCACATATCCCAGAATCCTGAATCTTAATGTCGACGTTCCAGATCTGGAACATCGAGGAAAACCTAATTAGACGGCTATAAAAGAAGTGCTGACATAGAGTAGTCATTTTACTTGATTTAATTGCTTTGTGTAGCTTTTCGGGTACATTTGGTCCATCTGTCTACAAGAAATAGCCCTAGACATTGTACGTGGCTTCTTGATATATGTGCGTGATTAGGTATACGCCTTCAGGGAAAGTAAATGTAAAAGTAGCTGTGCTTGGTTCTCGTTTAGCCTCGTATATGTTCCAACTTCAATAATAATACTTCTGCGTCATATTTGACTGGCTGGACAAGTTCTAAGCATTATTCAATTAATTATTTTAGGGCTGGCGCCGATGCCTGATTATTTTTCTCTGTTACTGTAAATCTCATAATAAACTCCGTGCCATTGTTTCTTTTGAGTTCAAGCTTCCCATCTAATTGGTCTACAAGGGAAGTCACCAGCTGAAGCCCAAGGCTATCAAGGTCTTCTATATCGAGGTCTTCAGGCATACCTATCCCATTATCCGAAACAGTCAGAGTAAAACTGGCACTCCTACAGCCTTCGTTTTTGCATTCTCCTTTTTCTTCTCTATGGAGTTTGATTCGGATTTCTCCATTATCTCTGCCGGAAAATGCATGTTTGAGAGAATTGGAAACAAGTTCATTAATGATTATGCCTAATGGAACAGCAGTATCCATATCAAAGAAAATATTTTCTTCAAGATCCATATTTAAGCTGATATTTGCATTTCCAAGCCTGTATGTCTGGAAAAGATTTTCAGCTAGTTCCTCAATGTATGGCGAAAAGTTAAGTGTATCGAGCCCTTCACTTTTGTGCAGTTCTTCATGGA
>CAZLNG010000109.1:0-6221 GCA_964560735.1 uncultured Methanosarcinales archaeon
GGATCTGGATTGCTGTTGATAGAGTTGGGAAAAAGTTCATCGACTGCTCTTTTGGCAGTAGAGGGACAGAAACTGGAAAACAACTCTGGGGAAAATTAGAGAAGAAAGAGATAGAGGAAGTGATGACTGATCACTGGAAGGCATATGCAGAGTTTCTCCCAGAAAAAATTCATACTCAATCTAAAGCAGAAACGTATACTGTTGAAGGATATAACAGCATATTGAGGCACTTTCTGGCAAGATTGAGAAGAAAGACAAAGTGTTATACTAAGAGTATTGAAATGCTAAAGTACTCTGTTCTTCTATTAATGAAATTCAGAAATAAAGAGCTAGCTATGTTTAGTTAACAATGCCAAAAATTATTCAACTGCAGGAAACTATACGATAATGCTTACAGTGACTAATTCTGCAGGAACTAACACAACAACAAAAACAAGTTACATCAAAGTTACAGCAAATAATACAACTACGGTATTAAAACCTGTTGTAAGCTTCTGGGGATCTCGAACCTCAGGAACGGCTCCTTTAACTGTAACTTTCACCGATGCAAGTACAAACATACCTACAGCGTGGAACTGGAGTTTTGGAGACGGAACATACTCAACAGTTCAGAAACCAAAACACATCTATTCAAAAGCAGGAAACTATTCAGTAAAGCTTACAGCAACCAATGCGGCAGGAAGCGGAACATTAACAAGATCTAATTATATAAAGGTAACATAAGTACCATATAAATAGGATGCAAAATTCTGGGAATACTATCCCAGAATATGCATCCTTGAATCTAAAAAGTATTAATTATTTGAATGAACGGGAAACAATAGAAATATTGTAACTACTCAGTTAGCTTTTTTAAGAGTACCCTATATCCTGGGTAACTGGGAGGTGTGCAAATACGATAACGAATTTGACCGGGCAGCCTCCTCTTTTTAGAGTACCACTGAAAAACGTTGCGCTGTAGCTCTTATTCACCAAACATTTTTATATACTCGTTGTACTCCTTACTCAGTCTTTCATGCTCCTCGCGTATATGTTCTTCCGCAAGAAATTCCCCAATCGTCTCTCTAAGAGCATCAATCTCTTTTTGTCGTTTGTCTAATTCGTCCTTCACTTTTTGTATTTCGTATCTCTCAACTTTAGATTTTTCCAACTCACTCTTCAATCGCTTAATTTCCTCATTTGCTGCTTGATGTTGTGGTGTGAAATCAGTTTCCTTTTCAATCGTTAAATATGGCACATATTCTTGATATATATCTCGCATTTTCATCGGATCTGCCCTGAAATATGCCTCGTGCAGTGCATCGATTTTATGTCCCATACAATAATCGATGAAAAATAACTGCGCTCCTGCATTTATGAGGGTAGAGTTGAAAAACTTCCGTAGATTATGACTCCGCATAACGTTCCATGTTCCAACATCTGCGTTTTTGTGGGTGTCTTCGGCAAGCCGACGATACATAGCAAGAATGGTAGATGTTGCCATTTTCCTAAGTTTCTCGTCTTTTGTTTGTAGGTACGCATCAGAAATTGTCCTGCCTATGAACAGGTATCCATCATCTGATGTGATTCTTTGTTTTTCGAGTTGCTGCTTTCTTCGTCTTCCGGTTTTAGCTTCCCTATTTCTAAAATCAAGATAATTTAGCACAGCTTTACTTGCTTCAGGAGTAAGAAAAGTGATAAAATCATAATCAGTCTTTTCTCTACGTAACTTCATTGTCGTAATTTTGGTTTCGGGGTCATAACCTTTTTTAAAATCCCGTATCCGCAGGTTTGATATCTCGTTCATTGAGAGACCGCTTGAAACTCCTATCAACACCATTGCCTTTTCTAGAGGATCACATATATCAAGAACATCTCCGATATCATCTTTCGTGGGTATATCCATATGACAGCGTTTTGGTTTTGCATTTATTACTTTTTTAGATCGTTTAGGAATGTCAATGTCATAGGAGCCGTAGAAGCTTAAAATGGGAGTAAGTCGTGTTTTTATAGTGCATGGTGCATCCCCTTTCTTTTCCAAATGATCTCTATACCGATTTATGTACCGTTTAACTTTTCGTTCGCTCGGAAGCAACCCCTCTCTAATTTCCCTTCGTGCCTCTTCTAGAAGTTCTTCTGGAGTTTTTCCAATGAATGCTGTAAATTCTTGCATACCTGTGAGGTAGCTCCGTCTCGTGTTTTCCGAAGCATTTATATTTATCAGCCAATCTAATACTGTTTCATCTAACTCCAAGTCCTTAACTTTCATATGTCTCACACCACCTTAACAACTTTAATAATATCTACGCATTCAAATATATCTGAAACTAGGTAAAAAATACAAGATATCCTAATGTTTACATTATGAGATCTATATATATCTATAAGGGATGGCTTTTCAATCAAAAGAATATCCTCTCTCAGTTTCTATCCCTCTTAAAAAGGAGGTTTTCTGAATTACAAAACATATAAACGCCTGTGCTCTGGACAATAGAGATGTTGAGGAAATAACTCTGGATGACCCTTATACCGTACCTTACAGGGGCATTTACGCGGTATGTGACGCGAAAAATGAGTATGCTGAGATAATTGAGCACTCCAACTGCTATAGTGGGGCTGCATGGTCGCTTCACCATTATGCAAAAGCACCCCTTGTCCTGAAAGCCCGTTCAACAGGGAATATGATCCGCTATCTCATGAAAACCGGGGCTTCAAAGCTCGAACTAAAACCCTCGGTGGCAGCTGCAGGCATTGAGTCTGTTATTGTGCAGGGAGACGAAGTAGAAATCACCTACGCCGGATTAGGAGGCGGAGGTGTGGGAGCAACCCGGTGCAGAGCTCTTGCAGATGGGGTCCTTCGTTATAATATTTCAGAATCAGGAGGAGAGAAGTGTGCCAGAGGAACAATTGTGGTCCCCCGCAGAGACCGTATCCTGATTGGTATAGATGATACGGATTCCAAAGATACCGGAGCTACCTGGACGCTTACTCATAACATAGCAAAGGAACTGGACTGTCCTGAAGCTGTTTACCTCTCTCACGCTCTTGTCCAGCTCTTTCCTGTCCCGGAAAGGACTCAGAACTGTATGTCTACAGTACTCGAATTTGGTTGTGTAGACCAGAAAGCTAAATCAAAGCTCGTAGAGGCTTTCAAAAAAGCGCTTAAGAAATACAGTGCTTCCAGCCAGACCGGAATGGTTGTGCTTTCTGATTTCTACGCAAAAGGGCTTTATGAATACAGTAACCATTGCCGGACTGAGAGAGTCTCAAAAGCCGATTCTTTGCACTGTGCTGAAGAAAATAATGTGGAAGTCATCCTCGATGGCAATGGGTTAATAGGTGCACTTGCTTCTCTCCCCTGGTTTGGGAGACCTGAAGAATCCATAATTTCAGGTACCGAAATCAAGCCCCTTAGCATGGAAAAGAATTAAAAGGATCTTCCACAGGTAAAAAACATTAAGGCAAAAACGGATAAGGTTAACCATTCAGGTAACCAGTAAAATAAAAATCAATAGGGCAAGAACCTCAAATTTCGATAACCAGGGATAAACTTGAAAGAAGAAGCAGAAGAATATACCGGATTCCAGGCTCTCTATCTTGCAGCTCTTGACAGTGATGTCAGCTTGATTACAGGCGTTCCCGGATATCCTATCACTTCTCTGATGGAACTCTTTTTGGAAAAAAAAGATCAGACATGCAGCGCCAGATGGTTTACAAATGAAAAAGTTGCCCTGGAAATAGCACTTGGGGCATCGGTTTCTGGCAAAAGAGCCCTTGTTCTTGTAAAACATGTTGGCATGAACCTGCTTTCGGACCCCCTCATAACTTCGGTTACGCATACCATAGGGGCTGGCCTTGTTATAATTGCAGGGGATGACCCTGGCGTGAAGGGCTCTCAAAATGAACAGGACTCCCGCTGGTACGGCAGAATAGCCGAAGTAGCAGTGTTTGACCCGACTGACCCTGCTTCTGCATACAGGTCTCTGATAAGGGCATATGAACTTTCGGAAGAGACAAAGACCCCGGTTATCCTCAGAGTCACTGCATGCCTGGAAAAAATCAAAGGGAAGCCAATACGCCTTCCAAAGGCTTCAGCTCCTCACCCTGAATTTGACCGCTCAATCTGGAAAAACCGGATGATGGAAAAGCACCAGCTTTTTCATTCCAGAATATACCCCTTACTTGACGCAGAAGCCGAGAATACTGACCTGAATAGACTGATAGAAAGAACAGGGAAAAGAGCAGGAGAAAGGACAGGAAAAGGGACAGTAGATAGTAAAGAAAAAGGAACCGAAGGAAAAAAGGTAGAAAAAGGAATTGAAGGAAAAAAGGAATTCAGCTCAGAAAATGGAGCAATAGGGATCGTTTCCTCAGGTTTCATGTCTTATATTGTGGAAAAACTACTGGATAAACATGCCCTTAAAAAACTAAATCTTTCTGAAGTTTCTCACCTATCCCTTAATCTAGTAAATCCGCTTCCCCTCGGAAAAATAGGGAATTTTCTGAAAAATAACAAAAAAGTACTCGTAATCGAAGAGTCCGAACCCTTTATTGAAGAACATATTCGAATTTCAGGTAATGTCTACGGGAAAAAGACAGGGCACCTTCCTTACGGACAGATTACTCCTGAAGATATCGAATTTGCCCTCGAAAATATGGATGAAGAAGTCATTTCAAAACCGGAAGTATGTGCCGTTCTCGAAACCGGAAATAGAGGAAGGACTACTATCTGCGATGACTGCCCCTATCTTCCCCTTTACCGCTTTTTAAGCACTCTTGATGTAAGGATTGCAGGTGATATGGGCTGTTCCGTTCGGAGCGCCCCTGAACCCCTTGCAGCCGTTGACGTAAGCTTTGCCCTTGGCTCTGCAATTTCAGTTGCCTGCGGCTTTGAGAAAAAAGGTATAGCTGTGATCGGAGATTTTGCCCTGGCACATTCAGGTATCCTTGGCCTTCTAAGTGCAGCGACTGCCGGCTTCGAGGTGCTTGTACTTGTACTCCAGAACGAGGTTGCAGCCATGACCGGGGGACAGGAAGTTCCTGACCTCAAGAAAGTAGTGGAAGCAATAGTACCTGATGTTTCGGTCCTGGAGATCGATGCACCTGAGGAAAAAAAGACAGATAGAATTGAAAATAAAGAAAAAAGAGAAGAAACAGGTTCTAAAAAAGAAAAACTGGCCTCTACACCCTCTTTTTCGGAAATTATCCATGAGAAACTTGCCCTCCCCGGAATTTCAGTGATATTCATAAAAGGCAAATGTAGAAAATACTGATCCTGTGCCTAATTTTTAAAGATATTATAAAACAGTTTAAAGTATATTTTTAAATTTGCCTTATAAACTGGAATTTTAATTAGATTTTCGATTTCATTATTAACTTAAATCCTGATTACTTCTTAGCTTAATCTTCAGATTAAGATTTTAACTTAAACGTCAGATTAACATTTTAACCTAAAAGTCAGATTAACATTTTAACTTAAACTTCAAATTAATATTTAGCTTCAGCTTTAAGAATTTGTTAATCCCGGTTTCAATAATAGTGTAATTTCAGCTTCAAATTACAATTTTGACTTAAACTTCAAATTAATATTTTAAATAGGACTTTATATACATATGAATTTGTATCAGATGATTTTAACTGTTATTCAGTTAGGTTTTCAACTTTTTCAACTGGCTTAATTTTTTATAGAATATGATGAAAGTAAAAACTCTTTCTATTTTTTGGGGTAGAAGGCATATCTTTTTAAATATATAACTTTAAACTTTACTGAAGGTTTATGAAAGAAGATATGCCCTGTGAAAAAATAGATAACAAAGAAAAAACAATTAAGATTAAGAAAACTGAATTTTTGGTGCCTTAACCATATTTGAGAACTTGCTTATTTAAGGGAAATAATGGGGGAGAAACAGTTGAATAAAAATATTCAAATTTTACTGGTAGTGGGTGCTTTATTAATGATTATAGGCACACTTCTGAACATTACCAGAAATCCATTTCTATGGGGTACAGGTGCTGTAACTGCGTTATTTATGATCTTACTTTTCAGGATAGACCCCTTAAGTCCAAAAGATTAACGCGAAGAACACGACTGTTGATCTAAAGATCGAAAACTGAAGAAGACGAAAAATAACGCCGTAAACAAATTTGCGAAAATGCTTGAGCGAATCTACGCTCAAATTCCTTTAACTGAATCTTCGCATATATTCTTAACTTTTATTTAATTTTATTTAATTTTATTTAAT
>CAZLNG010000109.1:6321-12424 GCA_964560735.1 uncultured Methanosarcinales archaeon
TTATTTTAAACTAACTTTCTAATCTTATCCGATCTTATCTTTTAATTTTAAATTTATTTTTTAGATTAAATAAAACTAATTTCAGATAGTTTGAAGTATTTTGTAGAGAAAAACATATTTAAAAATTAGTTTGAAAAGTCTAATTTGAAAGTTTGGCTTTATGTGGTTTTTTTCCCTGAAACGGGTAATATTTTGAACTTATGAGCCTGACAGCCAAAATATCTGGATTTCTGAACATATGCACTTTAATCTCTTATCAGATAACGAATTAAAGTCTTCGAGATGAAATTATGAAGCACCGAACCAAGACTTGTGCAGTTTATTTAACGCTTCTGATTCTCCTGGTTTCCCTTATTTCAGCGGGTTGCCTGGAAAAAAGTTCCGGCTCAGATAGGGAAAACAGGACCGAAATGGAAGAAGGAGTAGACGATAACGGAAGCCTTGAAAATAAATATTTGAAAACCGAAGCAGTAAACCTCTCCGGTTCCGGGACAGGAAACTCTTCCCTTGCAGGCAATTACAGGCTTGAAGCTGTTGATGTCGAGTTAAAAGTGCCTGCTTATGAGTTACCCCTTAACAGGGGTGGGATCTCCAACTATGGGAATTTTTCAGGCAAAATTCTTCTGAACGAATCAGCCATTGAAACACTGGAAAACAATGGTTTTGTAGTAATAAAAAACCCGTATAATCTCAGAGAAGAGTACATTACTACGATGTACACAACCCTCAAAGAAGAGGAGATACCCGTCTTCATTACCACGGATTCCCTGCTTCATCTATACCATATCCAGTTTGATGAAACCCTTCGCCAGATAGAAGAAAAAGAGTTTTATGATGCTCTCTGGAAGACCGATCTTGCCCTTCTAAATGCATCTGTAGAAAGGTATAATAATGCCACAGGAGAAGAACAGGAAGCTGCAAGAAGAAACACAGCATACTTTGCAGTTGCACTGAGCCTGCTCCAGCCGAAAGCTCAGCAGATACAGGCAGCAGAAGATCCTTATGGCTTCGTTAATGAATCTCTTTTCCCAGCCGGTTCCGAGAAACAATATCAGTTTGAAATCCCGGACTTTGTCAAAAAAGAAGTCGAAGCTGAACTTGCCCTCATAGAAACTCACAAAGGTTTTGCACTTTCTCCAATTTTCATTTATGAGGAAGACTATTCTCAGTATGCGCCAAGAGGCCATTATACTCGCTCCGAGAAACTGCAAAATTATTTCAAAGCCTTTATGTGGCAGGGCAGGATGAGCATGCTCCTTAAAGAGAAACTGATTCAGTCCGAAGACCCTGCAAAAGATGCGCGGATCCAGACCATTCAGGGAAGTCTGATTGCTTCTGAACTGCAAAACAACTCTGAACTTCTCAAGAATTGGAACAGAATATACGAAGTGACAGCTTTTTACGTTGGTTTTTCCGATGACCTTGGGCCTTATGAATATATGACAGCTCTGGATTCGGTCTTTGTCAGCGGAGAAAGGGAATTTAACAAAACAACCATAGAGGAACTCAAAATTAAACTTGCAGAATACCAGGGGCCGAAGATCTACGGAGGAACCGGAAACTGTGAAATTGAACCGCCCTTTACCCCTGAACAGGCTGATGAATGCCTTGAAAACACAACAGGATTCCGCTTCATGGGGCAGCGCTTTATTCCGGATTCTTATGTATTCTCAAACATGGTCGGAGCTTATACAGGGGAATATAAAGGAGAATATACAGGAGGAAACGAAACTCCATTTACACTGGTAATCTCAGGAGCAGGAAGGCCTATCCGCGGCTTCCCGCGAGGACTTGATGCGATGGCTCTGCTGGGTTCGGAAAGAGCTGTTTACTGGCTCGGCGAACTGAACGATTCCAATTATGATAATTACAGTGTGCAGTACGGAAAGATGGAATCGGAGTTCTCAAACTTCAGTGCAGCCGATTGGAATAGAAATCTTTACTGGTCCTGGCTTTATTCCCTCCAGCCTCTCTTAAAAGACTACGGAGAAGGCTATCCAACTTTCATGCAGACCAATGCCTGGCAGGACAAGGAACTGAACACAGCTCTGGCTTCCTGGACCGAACTCAGGCATGATACCATTCTCTATGCAAAGCAGAGTTATACTGCAGTTGAAACAGCTATGCCCATGCCTCCCGAAGAAAAACCTGTTGTAGGATACGTGGAGCCAGTCCCTGATTTTTACGCCAGGCTGTTTGCCTTAACAAAAATGACAAACCAGGGCCTGGATGAAATGGGGGTGCTTGACCCTGCTTCAAAGGCGAGGCTGACTAACCTTGAAGATATCCTCTCAAGGCTTCAGTCTATCTCGGAAAAAGAACTGGAAAATGAAGAACTGACAGCAGAGGACTACGAGTTTATCAAAAACTTCGGGGATCAGCTTGAAGGCACCATAATAGATGTTGACGATAAGGCCAGGAAAACCACAATCGTAGCTGATGTCCACACCGACGGAAACACGGAAGCAGTGCTCGAGGAAGGTGTTGGATACGTGGACATGATCGTAGTTGCATATAAGCTTCCTGACGGCAGGATCCTTATCGGAGCCGGGCCGGTCATGAGCCATTACGAGTTCAAGCAGCCCATGGAAGCCCGCTTAACCGATGAAAAATGGAGAGAAATGCTGGAGGCAAACCCACCTGAAAAGCCGGAGTGGACCTCCACATACTCTTCTAATTTTTGAGGGATAATTTTTGCGAGGAGAAAAATAATAAACAGTAAAGAAAAAGAGTAAAAAGGAAAAAAGAAGTAAAAAAGATTTAGGATGCAAAAAGAAATAAAAGAGGTGTGTTTTTCAGATGGAAAATCTCTCCTCTTGCTTTTCTTCAGCCTTTTTTTCCTGCCTGACCTGACTGATCATTTTTTCAAGCTGCTCGCGGGAGATGCTTTTATGCTTTTCTTCAGTACAGACCTTGACCTTATCAATAAGGGCGCAGAGCTCTTCCCTCTCAAGACAGAAACCAATGCTGTTGATGATTCCTTTTAAGGCTTTTGTACCGGTGTGCTTTCCTACAACGAGGTTGCGCTTTCCTCCAACCATCTCGGGGAGGAAGAGTTCATAGGTACGGGGTTCTTCAAGGATTGCAGCGACATGGATTCCTGATTCGTGGGTGAAGGCATTCTGGCCGACAACCGCTTTGTTTACTGAAGGTGTTATGCCTGAGTATTCCGAGACCATTTCGGAAAGAGCAGTCAGCCTTGTTGTATCATAGCGGTCGATACCATACTGTACCCTAAGGGCTACCAGCACTTCTTCCAGGGAAGCGTTTCCTGCCCTTTCGCCTATTGCATTGACGGTTGTGTGGAGCTGCTTTGCTCCGGCTTCGGCTGCTGCAAGGGTATTTGCTGTGGCCATGCCGAGGTCGTCGTGGCAGTGGATACAGATAGAAGTGTTGACTGACTTATAAATCTCGCTTACAAGGTAGTGAGTTGTGGTAGGGTTCAGGATGCCTATAGTGTCAGCAAGGCTGACATACTGAACTTTATATTCGCGCTCAACTTCCTTGAAAGCCTGCTTAAGCCGGTCAATCGGAGTCCTGCTTGCGTCCTCGGCTGCAAAACGAACTTTTAAACCGTGATCAGTTGCGTATTCGATGGCTTCCTTGGCGCAGTTGAGCATGTCCTCATAAGCTCTATGATACTTGTACTTGAGATGCATGTCAGACATTGCAATAAAAATACTCACAATATCAACATCACAATCAAGAGCAGCGTCAACGTCTCCTCTTACTGCTCTTGAGAGGCAGCAGATCCTTGAATTAAAGCCCTGGTTTGCAATTTCCTTTACAATCTCCTTTTCATTTGCAGAGACTACCGGAAAGCCGGCTTCTATAACCTCAATACCCATTGAATCAAGCTCGCGGGCTATTGCCAGTTTCTGCTCTTTTGAAAACGCAACCCCAGGGGTTTGTTCCCCATCTCTGAGAGTCACGTCACAGATTTCGATATCCAGTGGGCGATATTCTACAAAGTCCATCAGTGTATTTCTGGAATACTGCTCGCTCTCTGACATTTTTATTCTTCCCGTGATTTTTTTTTAATTATTGTGAGATATTTTTGATTATTTTTAATGATAGATAGTTGATATACTGTCTGAGAAATAATTCAAGAGTTGAATAAGGAGCTACAGGGTTCATTGGTCTTTAAAAGTTTAAAAGTCAGAAAATTGTGTCTTGTCAAAATTAAGCATAGCTTTACCTACACGTGTATAAATGTTTTCCTTGGAGGAAAAGAGCTTCCGGCAGCGACATTTTACAATTCCGAGCATCAGTGCCTCTTTCTGCAGAGATAGCTCCCTTACTGGAAGTGTAGCCAAAAACTGTCGTTCGGATTAAAATTTATGACAAGACTCAAAATCTGAAAGAAGAGATTCCTTTCAGGATAGTTTTCTCTGAACCTTTTCATAAAAACAGGTGTCTGAAACCCTTACAAAACGTGCCGGGTACCTGGATTTTTTAAGTTTGACAATGTCCTCAGGCTTGATCCTGTAAGACTTCTGCCCGTCGATTGCAACAACAGCCTCTTTTTTTGGGGATGAGAGCCTTACCGTTATCTCGCTGTCAGAAGGGATTATCCAGGGTCTTGAAGAGAGTTTGAAAGGGGCAACCGGGACGACTACAATGGCATTTACTCTGGGACTTACTATAGGGCCACCTGCGCTCATAGCATAAGCTGTGGAGCCCGTGGGAGTTGCAAATACCACACCATCCGCCCGCATATCATCGAGAAGACAGTCATTAACATGGACCTGAAACTGGATAATTTTCGCAGGTTTTGCGGACATTACTGCAATCTCATTTGTAGCTGTCTCAAGCATTTCCCCATTAAGGAAGACGTCCACTCGCATCCGTTCAATATATGAAAAACCGTAAAGTACTTCCTCTATGGCCTCAATTGCATCTTCGGGTTCCACATCTACAAGAAAACCAAGAGTCCCCATATTAATCCCTAGAACGGGGAGAGGGTCTTTCATCTTGGCAATATTGCGGAGGACTGTACCGTCACCTCCAATGCTGACAATGAGCTCTACTCCCTCGTCTCTCATGCTTTCAACCGGAATTCCTTCTATTCCGAGTACCTCAGCCGTGGGAGTGGAGACAAAGATCTGCACCTTCGAGCCAAAATGCGTAACGATCTTCCTTACCATCTCAATTACTTCAGGTCTGTCGCAGCGTGAGGCTATTCCTATTTTTTTTATCGCCAACTTATCCTCCTGAAAGTAATTTTAAAAGCTTTTGATGTACATGTCCGTTTGATGCGACCATTTCGATTCTAGAAGTTACATTGTCAGGAAGTCTTAAAGAGTTTCCGTAACCGTCCGTAACAGATCCTCCAGCTTCCTCTACAATAAGTTTCCCTGCTGCGACATCTGTCACACGCAGGGCATTTCGAACATCCACAAGAGCATCAAGCCTGCCTGAGGCGACATAACAGAGTTCGAGCGCTACACTCCCGAACAACCTTACCCGTCTTACGTTTTTGTATATCTTTCGAGTTCTCTCCACGTTTTGCCGGTAGCCATACACACTAACGCACAGTTCCCTCAGATCAGGGTTAGCGGAAGGTTTTATTTTTTTCCCGTTAAGGTAAGCTCCTTTTCCGGCCTCTGCATAATATTCCTCACACAATGCAAGGTTACTTACATACCCGAACATAAGCTCTGAAAGGTTACAGGAAGCCACAGCTATTGAAACGCTGTAGAAGGGGATCCCAACAGAGGAATTGTAAGTCCCGTCAAGAGGGTCCAGAACAACGGAAAATTCAGGGGAGTTTCCTAAGATGAGCTCTCCCATTTCTTCACTTATGACCCTCATGGACCTTCCATCTGTTTTAAGGATCTCAACGATAGCGTTTTCTGCTGCAAGATCTATTCTCGTAGTTGGCGTCCCGTCAGCTCCCATATAAATAAAGTTAGCTGCTGCGTCAGTGCCTGCAAGATCGGAAATGGAGTCAGATGCAGCTTTAAAAGCTTCCCGGGACAATTTCAAAAAACTTGAATCAAATGAGTTCATATCTTAGCCAGTTTTCTAAGTTAAAAGCTTCAAGCTCCGTTATCCGGAACTCCGTAATCCAGACACACAGGAGAAGGGTTCAGAATTTACA
>CAZLNG010000110.1:0-11948 GCA_964560735.1 uncultured Methanosarcinales archaeon
ACATCAAAGAGGCCCTTATCTCCCAGTTTAAGTTCAGGAATTACCAGAAGCGACATAAATGCAAGAGTCATAAAAGGCGACTTTAGAGAAGTCCCGAGCTTTTTGGCTTCTTCATTGAGCAGTTGATAACGGGAAGCTACCTCTTCTCCTTCCAGAGTACTCATAAGACCTGCAACTTCAAGCGGGAGGTCAAGCAGATTTTCTGCGGTCCCGACAACGATTCCGCCTTTATTTTCCACCAGCCGGTTGACAGCTTCAACTATGTCTTTATCGGTAGCTCCGACTGCAATAATATTGTGGCTGTCGTGGGCAATGCTGCTTGCAATAGCCCCTTTTTTCAGACCTATGTTCTTTATGAAACCGATCTGGACAGGGTCATTTGAATATCTGCTCAGGACAACCATTTTCAAAATATCTCTTTCAGGGTCAGAAACGAGATTTCCGTTTTCCACTTTTGGCAGAGCCAGTTCCTGGCCGGTGACCAGTTCGCCGTCCTCGGCAACTATAACTCTGATCTTTTTCATTTCTTCCCTGTTTTTCCCCGCAGATGAGGCAGGTGAACTCAGTTTTATGTCATCAATTGAAATTTTATTCCTGTTGAATACGTTTTTTGCAGGAGCTTTTTCAACCGGGAAAAGAACCATTCCGTTATTGTAAACGCAGTTTCCTTCGATGAAAGTGCTCAGAACGTTGAAGGCTTTCAGGTCGTCCACAATTATGAAATCGGCAGGGTCACCTTCGCGCAGCAGCCCGACATTGAGCCCGTAGTGCTCTACAGGATTGATGACTGCCGCCCTGATCAGGTTATAGATGTCAAGCCCCTTTTCCTGCCCGCGCCGGATCAGTTTATCGATATGTCCCTCGTATATCAGAGTGTCAGGATGAGAATCGTCTGTGCAGAGCATGACAGAGTCGGGATATTCGTCTATCAGGCGATACAGCGTTTCGAAATTTCGGGCTGAACTCCCTTCCCGGATCAGGACCTTCATCCCCAGCTTAATTTTCTCAACGGCTTCTTCATAGGTAAAACATTCGTGGTCTGTGGAAATTCCTGCCCCAATGTATTTTTGCAGATCGGTTCCTCTCAGGCCAGGGGCATGTCCGTCAATGACTTTTCCACGTTTTTTGGCTGCTTCCAGTTTTGAAACTACATCAGGGAATCCAAGAATCACGCCAGGGAAGTTCATCATCTCGGAGAGGTAGTACAGGTCTTCTCTTGCCAGCAGCCGGGAAACAGCCTCAGCATCCAGTACGGCTCCTGAGGATTCAAAAGGCGTAGCAGGAACGCATGAAGGCACCCCAAAAAACACCTTCAAGGGAGCTTTTTTTGAGTCCTCAAGCATGTAATCAATGCCTTCTTCCCCCATAACGTTTGCAATCTCATGAGGGTCGCTGACCACTGCAACCGTGCCTTTTGCAACAGCCATCCGGGCAAAAATAGAAGGCACGGTCATTGAGCTTTCTATATGTACGTGGGCGTCCACCAGCCCTGGCAGGATGTACTCCTTATTGTCGTGCTCTTTTTCTTCAATACTAATGATTTTTCCGTTTTCAACGGTAATCTCACCTTTAAACTGCCTCCGCGTAAAGGCATTGACAATAATTCCCTGATACTTTTTCATGCAGATTCATTGCAACCACAGGTGTATAAATATTTCCAAAGTGGACTCTCAACCTTTTAGTTATGGCACCAGGAACTTTAGAGTGCTTTATCAGAATGTTTTGTCGGAGTATTTAGTGAAAGTGCTCTGTCAGGTCATAATCTTCAGAAAACGCTCTCTATCAGATTCTATTGCTGGGAATAAGCTTTGAGATGATTCTTTTGTCTTCAGAATCTATCCAGCCAGTTATGTAAAGGATTCCAGCGAAAATTGGAACTGAAAAAACGCTGAGGAACAGGATATCTGCATGTGATCCTACAAAGATAATTAATAGGGATATCACACATGCGGCTATCAAAGGTGAATAAGTCAACCTGAGCAGACTTTTATGTAAAAGATTCTTCTGGATCCAGAATAAGCCAAATAACATTGATCCGAATGCTGAAAATACGGTAGCTATTGCAGCACCTGTGTAGCCAATCGAAGGAATAAGAATAAAATTTAATATTATGTTTAATATTGCTGCTATTATCGCTGTTTTTGAAATTATTTGCTGGTTTCCGCTTGAAACGCATGTAGAGCTGATAAGGACATTTATAAACATAATAGCGGTTGCCCAGATGAGGATTTGAAGTGCAATTGCTGAATTCTGATACTCAGAACCGTAAACAATGTTAATTATCCTGTCTGAAGCAAAAGTTACCACAACCGCAATTAGTAGGCCTGAGGCAAAAAGATATTTAAAAGTCCTGGCGTATGCAAAACTGAATGTGTCAAAGGAATCTTTAAAGTATTTTGACATTACGGGAAATGTGGAAGTAGTAATTACAGAAGGAAGGAAAACAAGAGCATCTGTAAGCCGATAGGCGGCAGAATAAAAGCCAACTTCGGCATCCCCCCGTAGAAAAGAGAGCATAAGGATATCAGTCCTGAAATATATAATGGTAAAAACGGAGGCAACTGCTATTGGGATCGATTCCTTTAAAAGTTGCTTTATTAAGGGGAGGTCAACATCAAAAGATACATCAACTAATTTTTGTGAGAATAAAACCATCAGTAAATTATGTAAAAGGGTCGCTGAAACCGAAGCAAAAATAAAAACATTGAGCTCCCAGTTATTTGCAATCGCCAGAAAAACAAATATAAGAAAGTAGACCTTATTGGCCAGGTTGAACAATAAAGAGTACTCCATTCTCAATTTTGCTTCGTAAATAATTCCGTAGGCTCCAGCCCCGCTTACCAGCAGGCCCAGGGACGCTATGTACAGTGCGCTTTTCGTTGAAGCGGGAAAATTAATTACATTGATTAAAATAAAAGCTAAAAGTAAGGCAACTAGCGATAGAAAGAATTTCATTATTGTTCCGTTGCCTATCAGTTTCCCTGCTTTTTCCGGTTCTTTTGCAGCTTCTCTAACAAGTATTTGATGAACGCCCAGATCAGGAATGAAATTTAGAAAATAAACAAAGGCAAAAACAAAGGAATATGTCCCGTATTTTTCCGGGCCCAAATAACGGGCAACGTACAGTAGAGCAAAGAAACTGAGAATATTTGTTGCAATGCCGTTTAAAAACAAAAATCCACTATTTCTTATAAGGGATTTTATAGTCTGCATAAAAATATCTATAAAGAGAATGCGGTACAGAATATAAATTTTGTGCTGAGCATATTCCAAAATCATTCTTGGAACTTATTCCGAATGATGAGGAGTCCTGAATAATAAGCTAAATAAAATAAATTTATGTAACGGCGTTAACTATTTATCTTTGTAAATTTATTTACACAATACAAAGATTCCCTGGGGAGGATGAATTATTTGTGTATATTTTAATAATGCCAGTAAAAGATGAAGAGAAAATTCTTGCTGATGTAATTGAATCCGTAACTAACCAGACCGTAAAACCTGCTCTCTGGTTAATTATTGACGATGGAAGTACTGATAATTCTCCAACAATAATCCAGAACTTTGTCTCCCAGCATAACTGGATAAAAAGCATACATTTGCCGCCCCACGAGAGGGACATAATTTTTCACGTCTCCTACGTCTACAAACATGGATTTGACTTTATAATAAAATATTGTAAAGAAAATAAAATTGATTATAGTTTCATTGCTTCGATCGATGCGGATACCATACTTGAACCTGAATATTTCGAAAAGATACTTCATGAATTTGAAATCAATGGAAAGTTGGGTATTGCAAGTGGGGGACTGTATCACGAAATCGACGGAACATTAAAGCTATCTACAAAAATGGAAAATTTCCCCTCAGGCACAGGAAGAGTCTGGTCAAAAAAATGCTTTTTTGATACGGACGGTTTTTCATTGGAACCTTCGGCAGATTCAATCTCAAATGTAAAGGCTACCCTCCGGGGCTGGGATATCAAAAGATTTAACGAAGTAAGGATGATAGAAAAAAGATTAACGAGCAGTGCAGAAGGGTTATGGATTGGCTATAGATGTAATGGACATATGGCATATTATTTAAACAAAAACCCAATACTGGTGCTGCTAAGTGTATTTCAATGTACCTTTAGAAAACCATACTATACTGGAATAGCTTTTTTATTGGGGTATATAACTGCCTGTATAAAAAGAGAAGAAAAAATACAAGATAGAGAAATTCGGGAATATTTCTGGAGTCACAGGTTAATTGAGTATAAAAAATTAGTAATCAGTAGAATAAAATCTTTAGTTTCCACAATTTAAAGGATCTGTTTATTTAAATTATTTCAAATTACATACGTGGGTACATACGCAGCTACATATACAGCTCTCGGAAATTTTTAACTCGCTTTCTTCTTTCCTTTCGCACTTTACTCAAAAAACATTTCCTTTCTTTCGATTTTGCCTATCACGATTAATTCTCTCGAATCCGTTTTGAAAAAAGTTTGCAGTTGTTACTGCGTAAATCCAGTTAAAGTCTTAGAACTTCCGATTAATAATTAATACAACTTATACAATTATTCTCTTCATGTCCCCCAAAGCCCGATGGCAGTTCTGGATAGACCGCGGAGGCACGTTTACTGATATCGTAGCCCGCAGCCCTGATGGAAAACTGATTACTCACAAACTGCTTTCCGAAGACCCCTCCCATTATAAAGATGCAGCCATGCATGGAATCCGGCAGATCCTGGGACTGCCGAAAGATTCCCCCCTGTCTTCTGAGCTGATAGAGTCCGTAAAAATGGGAACAACAGTTGGCACAAACGCCCTCCTTGAGCGAAAAGGGGAACGTACTGTTCTTGTTATAACGAAGGGGTTTGGGGATGCTTTAAGGATAGGGTACCAGAACCGTCCGGATATTTTTGCTCAGAAAATCGAACTTCCCGACCAGTTATATGAAAGGGTTATCGAGGTTTCCGGCAGATTCGGAGCAGATGGACAAGAGCTTGTGCCTCTTGACCTCGAAAATGCAAGAAAAGAACTTGAAAACGCTTTTAAGGCAGGCATTCATTCTGCTGCTATTGTCCTCATGCATGCCTACAGGTATCCTGAGCATGAACTTAAACTCGGAGAGCTTGCACGGGAAACAGGTTTTACGCAGGTATCTCTGTCCCATCAGGCAAGCCCGTTAATAAAACTCGTGAGCAGGGGGGAAACGACTGTCGTAGATGCCTATCTTTCTCCTGTGCTCCGCAGGTACGTTGATATGGTTCAGAAAACTCTGGAAGAAAGGAACGGGGAAAACAGAGAAGATAAATGGGAAGAAAAAGGCGTAGAAGCAAAAGAGGGAGAAAAAGAAGAAGTGGTCAGAAAAGAAGAAAATGAGGCACATAAAAGTCCCAGGCTCATGTTTATGCAGTCCAGCGGAGGGCTTATAGATGCAGAAGCTTTTCAGGGCAAAGACTGCATCCTGTCCGGACCTGCAGGCGGAATTGTGGGAGCAGTTGCAACGTCTGTCATGGCAGGGGCAAGAAAGGTCATTACTTTCGATATGGGGGGGACATCCACAGATGTAGCTCAGTACAGCGGGGAATACGAACGCAGCCTTGAAACCGAGATTGCCGGTGTGCGCCTGCGTTCTCCCATGATGCGAATCCATACTGTTGCAGCAGGCGGGGGTTCCATACTTCATTATGAAGGAGGCAGGTTCAGGGTAGGCCCGGATTCTGCGGGTTCTGATCCTGGGCCGGCTTCTTACCGAAAAGGAGGGCCTCTTACGGTTACGGACTGCAACGTCATGCTCGGGAAACTGCAACCTGAATTTTTCCCCAGCCTATTCGGGCCAGATGCAGACCAGTCTCTTGATTCCGAGCTAGTGCGCAGGAAATTCTCAGAGCTTGCGAAAGAAGTTTCGGAAAAAGAGGTATCTGAAAAAGAGGTATCTGAAAAAGAGGTATCTGAAAAAGAGCTTTCAGGCGGAAGAAGCACCCGAACGCCTGAACAGGTAGCCGAGGGTTTCCTTTCAGTCGCAGTTGAGAATATGGCAAATGCCATAAAGAAAATCTCTGTCCAGCGGGGATACAACATAAAAGAATATACCCTCTGCTGCTTTGGCGGGGCTGCAGCCCAGCACGCCTGCAGGGTTGCAGACAGCCTCGGGGTTAAAAGGATCTTCATCCATCCGTTTGCAGGTGTGCTTTCAGCATACGGTATGGGGCTTGCAGACCAGAGGCTGATAAAAGAGCACTATATAGGGGCTGAGCTTTCTGACAGGCTGATAGAAGAGTTAAAAACAGTATTTTCCGGGCTTGAGGAAGAAGGCCGACTGCTGATGCTTGAACAGGAAGTGCAGGAGGACTGCATTGCTGCAATCTTTAAGGTACATATGCGATATGCGGGTTCGGATACTCAGTTAGAGGTGGATTTCGCGGACAAAGATGCCCTCAGAACAGGTTTTGAAGAAGCACACAAGAAACGCTTCGGATTTTTCATAGAAGGAAAATCCCTTGTTGTTGAAGCTGTTTCCGTAGAGACCATAGGGATCAATGAAAGGGTTTCTGATCCGGTGCTGAAAACTGAGAATGATCCTGTTTTTTCTCCTGTATCTGCGGTCCAGATGTACAGTTATGGCGAGTTTCATGAGACTCCCGTTTTCCAGAGGGATGAATTAAAACCCGGAACCTGTATAAGCGGTCCTGCGCTTCTTATTGAAAAAAATACGACCATTATTATTGAACCCGGATGGGAAGGAGAGATTACCGAACGCAACCACCTTCTCCTGAGCCGTAAAATTCCTCTCCCGGCCCGCACAGCCATAGGAACAGAGGCTGACCCTGTAATGCTCGAGATTTTCAATAACAGGTTCATGTCCGTTGCCGAACAGATGGGCTATACCCTGCAGAACACAGCCTATTCAGTAAACATAAAAGAGAGACTTGACTTCTCCTGCGCTATTTTTGACATACATGGAAACCTGATAGCAAACGCCCCACACATCCCTGTGCACCTGGGTTCCATGGGGGAATGCGTAAAATCCCTTATCCGGACACAGCTTGAAGAGATGCATGCAGGAGATGTGTATCTTATCAACTCTCCCTACCATGGAGGCACTCATCTGCCTGATATTACGGTTGTGACTCCCCTGTTTGGCAGTGCAGGAGAAGTTCTGTTTTATCTGGCTTCAAGGGGTCATCACGCTGATGTTGGAGGAATCAGTCCCGGATCAATGCCTCCTGGCAGCAGGACTATTGAAGAAGAAGGGGTACTGAGCGAGGGGATGAAAATAATCAACCAGGGCCGTTTCTGTGAAGAGAAATTAAAGGCATGGCTGAACTCAGGGAAATATCCTGCAAGAAACCCGAACCAGAATATAGCTGACATCCGCGCACAGATAGCAGCAAACGAAAAAGGGCTTCAGGAATTGCGCAGGATGGTTGAGGAATTTTCCCTTGAAACCGTTGAAGCCTATATGCAGCATGTACAGGATAACGCTGAAGAAGCTGTCAGAAGAGTTATTGACAGGCTCCTGGACGGAGAATTCATCTACAGGCTCGATGATGGAAATGCAATTAGAGTGAAGGTCACAATTGACCGCACGAACAGGCGCGCCAGAATAGATTTTTCGGGGACATCTCCCCAGCTTTCAAACAATTTCAATGCCCCTGCTTCAGTTTGTATGGCTGCTGTCCTTTATGCTTTCAGAACGCTTGTAAAAAGTGACATCCCCCTGAATGCAGGCTGTTTAAGACCGCTTGAGATCCTCATTCCAGAGGGTTCCATGCTCAGCCCGAAATATCCTTCAGCCGTGGTTGCAGGCAATGTGGAAACTTCACAGTACATTGTTGATGCCCTTTTCGGAGCCCTTGGTACACTTGCAGCTTCCCAGGGTACGATGAACAATTTTACTTTCGGTAATGCTGATTTTCAGTATTATGAAACCATCTGTGGAGGTTCGGGGGCAGGCCCGGAATTTTCAGGAACTGATGCTGTCCACACTCATATGACAAATTCAAGAATTACAGACCCCGAAATCCTTGAAACAAGGTTTCCTGTTTTGCTTGAGGAGTTTTCAATCAGAAGGGGTAGTGGGGGAGATGGTAAATTTAAAGGTGGAAATGGGGTTGTCCGGAAATTAAGGTTCCTGAAAGATATGAATGCTGCAATCCTTTCAAGCCACAGGAAAATCCCGCCTTTTGGGCTAAATGGGGGTATGCCCGGAAAATGCGGAAAAAACACACTTATTCGTAATGACGGTACTTTTATTGAGGTTGGGGGTCAGGCCGAAGTCAGGTTGAAGGGCGGAGACATTTTCGTTATAGAAACACCGGGCGGCGGGGGGTATGGAGAGAAAGAAAGCTGTATAAAACCGGAAAAAACTAATAATATGGATTGAAAAAATTAAAAAAGGAATTACAAAAGTTAAGAAGGAATTAAAAAAGTTAAAAAGGAATTACAAAAGTTAAAAATAAATGGAGTCTTCAGGAGGGTAGAAATCTCACCTTATGATTCTGTAAGTGTATACGAAGTCTCCACCGGCTTTTCCATCGTTATCGCCATCCAGAGCAATTCCATTTTCGTCCAGTATGACACCTGACCCGGTTTCGGTTCCAAGTAAAGTAATTATTATCTCGGCACCTGATTCATCCATAGGGTACTCGCCATAAGGACGGAACATCATTATTCTGGATCCTGCATCCAGAAGTCCTTCTACAGGCTCTGCTGATGCGGAGCTCCTTACTATTACGGTTTCTTTTGTAATTGATGCCGTGTTCATAGGCATATCAAACTCGATCCAGATAGGGGAATCGTGCTTGAAAGCAAAAGTCTGCCTGTCAGGATAAATGCATCTGACTTTCGGAGGGGTCTCAACATGCCTGAAATGGGTCGGAAAAGTTTTTAAAGCCGCTGGAAGTGACGTGTTGAACGTATATTTTTTAGCTACATATGCAATTGCGGCACCTATGATTACACCCAGCAGAAAATGATGCCATCCATTGGTTTTGTGCAATTTCATACCCTCCTTTTAAATTATTCCACTGAGATTTTGTATCCGCTCTTTTTAGTACTGCATTTCTTTAAAGCGTAAATTGCGGTTGCTCCAACAAGTGCTCCCATAACAAATTTTCCAATTTTCATTGAAGACCCCTTCCCTGATTCACTTAATTCTACTTCTACTGGTTCTACTTTTGTTTCTACTGATTCTTCTGGTACAATTAATTTTTCTAGTTCTATTTCTTTTTGAGACTTATCTGGCTTAAGTTTTTCAAGGGCATATGCCCCGAGAATTAACTTCCCGTATTTAATTAATCCCTTACTCTTTCTGGAGCTTGCTGGGCCAATTTTCTTCATAAGATATGCACTCAGCAATAGTTTTCCATAACCTTTTAGATTAAGTACTCTTGCACCCCCTTGATATTTTCCTTACCGGAGTACCCCTTTTAGTCATCCGGAAAAGAGAACAAGTGAAATTACACTCCTCTATCTTATCTTATATCTCACATAATATATAACGCCAACTATGCAAAATACTAAACAAACTTACATTATTAGTAGATTTATAGAAATATTTGTACAGATAAAAAATACAGATGTCCATATAAAAATGGTTGGCACTCTAATTTTATGCAAATTGTTTTAATAAAAGTATGTTAAATCCCAGTACGAGTTACGCAGAAAAATTTAGAGGCTTTCAGAAAACCAGTTCTCTCTTGTTTGAAGGCTAAGTTTTCTTTATATAGGAGCAGGCTAAAATCAGGCACTAGAAGGAAATCTCGTCATTTTCCATGCCCTGTAAAAGCTAAGTAATAAAAAATTAACTTAATGAAACAAAAAATAAACTGAAAATTAATTGTAAAATGCGTTGAAAAAACTAAAAATTACGTAAAATTTAACTAGAAATTGACTAAATAATGAAATAAAAATTTTAATTATGAAGGAACATCATCTCATAATATTGAATTTATATTCGAAATCTCCGCCTGCTTTGCCATCCTGGTCTCCATCCAGGGGAACACCTTTAATGTCCGTAATAGCTCCTGATCCAATATCTGTCCCTACAAGAGTGATAGAGACTTTTGCCCCTCCATTTTCCACAGGATAGTTTTTATAAGGCCTGAACATTAGAATCCTGTTACCGGCATCAAGAAAACCATCTACCGGGTCTTTAGAAGCCGAACTTTTGACTATAACAGTTTCTTTTGTGACAGTAGAACTATCTATAGGTGCGTCGAATTCAACCCAGATAGGAGATTTCAGGTTATGAGAAAATGTTTGTCTATCCGGATAAACACTCTTTACAGCAGCAGGAAGTGGGACCCGTTTAAATATCCTTCCTGGCATGGATTTGATTTTTCTGTGCATATGCTGCTCATGAATGTACTTATCATACCCATACCTCATCGTAACTCCGGTAACTATACCGGCAACTACACCCGCAACAACTCCGGTGACTGAACCCACTAAAAGCCCGCCAAAAATATGCTTTTTCGTCATTTCTTTACCCCCCACAGTATAAATTAAGGATTTGTCCTTAGTTACATAACTTGATGTATTTTTTGACTATATCTCTTGTAGCTGCATCTCCTGTCTGAAGAATTGATGTCATCGGAACAACCAAGATTCATCAATTCTGAGCAAGATTAGAAATAGACAGCAACTTGAATCTGGATGATATGTTTCATTTAAGCTTGTATGTTTCTTTTAAGCTTGTATGTTTCATTTAATCTATTTCTAAAAGCTGTGTGTCTTTGATTATATAATGAGGCATTTATCATGCCTTTTTAAAGCTTTCTTTGAGACAGATTTGATTTTCTTTTGCATTTCTAGCTCGGGAATATATTTGTCATAAATATATTTCAGAGTGATTCCGGCAACTAAACCGGCAACTACCCCCGCAGTAGCTCCAGTAGCTGACCCCACTAAAAGGCCCTCAAAAATATGTTTCTTAGTCAACTTTGTACCCCCATATTACTGATTTAAGTTAACTGATCAAACTTAACCGACTCAACTTACTGATTCAACCTGATCTTTTCCTTTTTAGAAGAACATTTTACATGGTATTACAGAAGTAAGAGATGCTTCAAACGATAAACTGAAGCAGCTTCGATTTATATTCACCCTGTTATTCACCCTGTACTTCTCTCCCCCGGTTCTCTTCCTGACTAAATAATTGATGCTCACTAAAAAGAACAAATGTTCACCAATTCTGAGCAGAACAGAAAATTACCAGTTAATTGCATCAAATAGTGTGTTTCTTCAACACGTGTATTTGATTATATTATTTGTAATATATATAATAATCGAAAAATAAACATGTAAAAAAACTGTTTACAACTTCTGGTTGATTTTGATAAAAGAGATTGAAAAGATTATCAAGAAGGGGTGATATCACACCTGTCAGTCCAGCCAGAAAAAACCTTTTTGTATGAGGGTACTCTAAAAATGGATCATTTTTTAAGGTTTATTGAGCCTCATTTATCAGATTAAATGTAATGATATTACTTACCCAATAAAAGTACATGTATATAAGAGATTATTTTCAATTTAAGGAGCTATTGTCCTTTATTTTTATTTTAAAATCTCTTTACTCCTTATTTTTAACATTAAATTTATATAACGAAAATGGATTCAAATGCAATGATTACAAATAAATATAACTTGTTAAAAAATAAAGCTTTTATTCCGACCAGTTATCTATTTTATAGCTTAATATAATTTATTTCAGTCGAATACCCCGCAGCTTGCAAGCTGTCCGACAATTACCTTCGGTAATAAAATAATTCCTTCTTTTTTGATTTAAAGGTCTTATTTGCTTTCTTTTTAGCACTTATTTATTACTACCAATAATTGTCGGACAGCCTCCTTGCTGCGGGGATGGGAAACTTCCCCGAGAACCGTTGTTAAATAATCGATGTAACTACTCAGATATTCTTTGAAATACTACAATTTTTCCTCGAAACGAGGAAA
>CAZLNG010000111.1:0-11901 GCA_964560735.1 uncultured Methanosarcinales archaeon
ATATTGTCTGTAATAACCTTGTATGCTTCAAAGGTTATGTTAAAGATCAGGATCTATGCACTAACCTGATTCGAGTGTTTGACTGAAAAAAGATGGATTGAAAGGGGAGACTATTTTGGATAGTTGATGAAGTTTTGTGGGATTTTTGAAGGTTTTTAGGTGTGAGGATTGGTAGGAAGAGGCTGGTACACAAGAAGTAAAAGTCGCTTTTTATACTTCCTTCTATTTATACATGATACTCGAGCATTTGGCTAAGTTGAGTCGTAGCAAAACCTGATAGTTAAGTCTCCAAGACTTTTTTCCTAAATATAAATTCTGTCTGAATTTTTCAAGTTTTTTTATATATCATAGATAAAATATTCCTTCTTGCAAATAACTCTCATGCCAAAAGTTTGAAAATAAAAATATAGTAAATTTTATAAACAAGGTTGAATGATGAATTGGCAGTTGTTAGGAAGACTGAACCTATATGGATAATTCAGGAAATATAATATTATTGTTATTATTGGGGATTTTTCGGGAATCATATTTGTACCAGTCCTGTTAGACAAAAAGTTCAGACTAAAGAGATTTAACGGAGAATATTAACACCCTGCTTTAAAGCAGGGTTGGGGAATTATGACTGCTCCTAACCTTCCGAATAAGGACGAAATAGAGATTCAGACGTGGGAACGGATCGCTGAGTTGGAGAAAGCCAATCAAGCTTTACACGTCGAAAATATGGCACTAAGCCGGGATATCGCCAAATGTAAGAAGGCAAACGAGGCGCTTAGCCAGAGTGAGCAGCGCGTCAGGTTGAGGTTGGAGACTCACCTCTCACCTTCTATAAATGCAGAAAACCTTGAGCTGGCTGATATTATTGATGTTCAGGCAGTCCAGTCCCTCATGAGTGACTTTTATAAATTTGCTCACATTACCATGGCCTTACTTGATCTCAAAGGCAACATTCTGATAGGTGTTGGATGGCAGGATATTTGCACAAAGTTCCATAGGGTTCACCCCGAAACATGTAAGCACTGTGTGGAAAGCGATACAAAGCTGTCCGCAGGCGTTCCTCTGGGGGAATTTAAGTTATACAAGTGCAAAAACAACATGTGGGATATAGTAACTCCAGTTTTCTCTGGTAATCAACATGTCGGCAATATCTTCTCAGGACAGTTCTTTTTTGAAGATGAGCCTATAGACTATGAGCTTTTCAGATCCCAGGCAAAAAAATACGGCTTCAATGAAGTGGAATACATAACAGCACTTGAAAAAGTTCCACGGCTGAGTAGAGATACTGTTGAAACGAGCATGTCCTTCTTCATGAAACTTGCTAACATGATCTCACAGCTAAGCCATAGTAACATTAAATTAGCCAAGTCGCTGGAGGTACGAGATGCTCTGGTGGATAAGCTAGAGAAGAACAGTGAAGATTTCGACCGCGCTCAGGCTGTAGGAAATATCGGAAGTTGGCGTCTGGATGTACATAAAAACGAATTTACGTGTTCTGATGAAAATCATCGTATCTTCGGAATCCCAAAAGGTACTCCTTTAACCTACGAGACTTTTCTTTCGACAGTTCACCCGGATGACAGGGAATATGTTGACAAAGAATGGAAAGCAGGGTTAGATGGAGAGCCATACGACATTGAGCACCGTATTGTCGTAGACGGTAAGGTCAAGTGGGTGCGTGAAAAAGCATATCTTGAGTTTGACAAAAATGGAGCTGTCGTAAGCGGTTTTGGTATAACTCAAGATATAACCGAACGCAGGCAGGCGGAGCATCAGCTCAGCAACGAACTGGCGCGAGCGACCGGCTTATACGAGCTCTACACCCGATCATCGAACCTATCAGACCGTGAACTCTGCGATTTCGCACTCAACCAAGCCGTCAAGATAACCGATAGCACTATTGGCTTTTTCCACTTCGTCTCCGAGAACGAGAAAGAGATCATCCTCACCACTTGGAATCAGGAAGCATTGAGGTCATGCACGGCAGGGAACGAAGGGCACTACCCTATTGAAAAGGCAGGTAACTGGGTCGATTGCGTCCGGCTAAAGCGGCCGGTGGTCTACAACGACTTTCCTTCCTCACCGAACCAAAAAGGGCTGCCGGCCGGACACGCTACAGTGAAGCGATTCATGAGCGTGCCGGTCACCGAGAATGGTAAGGTGAGGATCATCTTCGGTGTGGGCAACAAGGTGGATGAGTACGACGACCGCGATGTCATGCAGCTCCAATTGGTGGTCAATGAGCTTCACAAGATTATGAAGCTGCGTCGCATCGAGAACGAGGTCCGGGAGAGCGAGGCCTTCCTCCGAGACATCATGGAGAACGTCTCGGACGCCATCTTCGTAAAGGATAGAGAAGCCCGGATGATCCTGGCAAACCCAGCTTACTATAGGCTTATGGGCAAATCCCCTGAAGAGGTCCTCAATAAGACCGTTGCCGATTTTCACCCTCCTGAGATAGCCAGGAAGCTAGCGGAAGATGACAAACGAGTCATAGAGACCGGAAAAGGGACAATCTCAGAGGAGAGTACATTTACATCACATGGATGGCGCATCCTCCAGACCGTAAAAGTACCGTACTATGATGGACAGGGCAACATCATAGGATTGATAGGAACGGCGCAGGACATCACCGAGCGCAGACAGGCAGAAGAAGCTCTAAAAAAAGCACACGATAGTTTAGAAAAACTAGTCGAAGAGCGTACAGCAGAACTTGAGAAATCATACAATTCGTTGAAAGAAAGTGAAAAAAGTCTTGCTGAAGCTCAAAAATTGGCTCATGTCGGAAATTGGGAATGGGATGTTGCAGCTGATAAAGCATATTGGTCTGAGGAAATGTATCGTATTTTCGGCTGTGATCCTAAAAAATTAGCACCATCCTACAAGGAATATTTAAATTATATACACCCTGATGATCGAGACTACTTTGATAACGCCGTTAAAAAAGGATTAAATGGGAATTTCTATGGTATTGATTATAGGATTATTTTAGCTAATGGGGAAGAGCGCTCAGTCCATACAAAACCCGAAATTATTTTTGATGGGAAAAATATCCCTATTCGAGTGAGGGGAATAACCCAGGACATAACTGAGCGCAAAAGAACAGAAGAGAAAATAAGGATATTAGCAGATGCTATAGAATCGTCGAATGATGCTATTATAACCTTGTCTCTTGATGGTATCATTACAAGCTGGAACAAGGCTGCAGAGCAGGTTTATGGTTATTTAGCTGAAGAAGCTTTGGGAAAGAGCGTATCCTTTCTGGCTCCATTTCATCTACGTGACGAAACAAAAAAATTAACTGAAAGGGTTCTACAAGTAGAAAAAATCCACCAATATGAGACTATACGTTTAAGAAAGGACGGTACTCTTATAAATGTTTCAATAACTTTTTCTCCGATCTTTGACATTACAGGAAAGCATGTAGCTATCTCAGGTATTGTAAGAGATATTACTGAGCGTATCAATGCAGAAAAAGCACTTCGTGAGAGCGAGACACGCCTTCGCCACTTTTACGAATCAGATTGTTCGGCGTATTTTACTTTAATCTTGATGGTTCAATCACCGATGCCAACGACAAGTTACTGGAGATTGTAGGTTACACTCGTGAGGACTTGCAGGAAGGGAAGGTTAATTGGAACAAGATGACTCCGCCTGAGCACCGATTCTTAGACGAGAGAGCCATTGCTGAGATGAAAACTATTGGTGTAAAAGAACCCAAAGAAAAGGAATACATTCGCAAAGATGGGTCACGTATACCTGTCATTGTTGGAATAGCTGCCTTCGATCGGGTGCACAATGAAGGCATAGCCTTTGTTCTCGACGTTACCGAGAGGAAAAAAGCAGAAAAAGCTCTGACAAATATAGAGATTGCACGCAAAAGAGAAATTCACCACAGGATTAAAAATAACCTTCAAATCATCTCATCTCTTCTTGACCTTCAGGCTGAAAAGTTCGATAATCCTAAAGTTATTGAAGCTTTTAGGGAAAGCCAAGACAGAGTAATATCCATGGCTCTGATTCATGAGGAACTACATAAAAGTGAAGGACTCGACACACTTAACTTTTCGCCATACATTGAGGAACTAGCTGAAAATCTTTTCCAGACATACAGGCTTGGAAATGCAAATATCAGCTTAAATCTGGATCTAGAAGAGAACCTTTTTTTAGATATGGATGCTGCTATTCCATTAGGGATAATCATCAACGAACTAGTTTCAAACTCCCTCAAGTATGCATTTCCTGACAGGGATAAAGGAGAAATCCGAATCAAACTCCATAGAGAAGAAAAAGGCGAATGCAAAAGCAATGGCTGTAAAAGTACCAGTTTTACCCTGACCGTTTCAGACAATGGTGTAGGCATTCCTGAAAACCTTGATATTGAAAAGATTGATAGTCTGGGACTTCAGCTAGTAACTTCCCTTGTAGATCAATTAGATGGTGAACTTGAAATGAAAAGGAACAAGGGGACAGAATTCATTATAAGATTTACAGTAACAGAGAAAGATAATCCGGCATCAAATCCAGTAATCAGTTGAATATGCTTAAAAACTTTTCAGCCAACTTAACGGGTACAGAAGCAGTATTATTGAAGCTGGCGCATATAAGAGGCTAAGATCAAGCCTAGCTTCTTTGTAACCTTTCACATCTAACAATGCATAATCCCTAGAAGCCGCTTACAAAGGCCAGGGATATCGTTCGCAGCCAAATGGGCCAATATATCCCTGACGGCTCTACAAAGCAATTAAAACCGGTAAAATGAGTAATCTATGTCAGCACTTCCTTTGTAACCTTCAGACTATGGTTCCTCGACGTTCCAGATCTGGAACATCGGGAGGTTTATGGGATGATGGATGAAGGCTGGCACCATTCAGTAGTCTGTGAAGCCCGTATCATATTCAGGATAAAAAGGTAAGGTAGTGTATTGAATTGAGTGTAGAGGCTCTGGAGAGTTGTTGGAAACCATATCTTAAGGCTGTGTAAACGTACCTCATTGGTCGCAGTGGTTTGCTTCAGCACAACTTTGATAGAATTACCTCTACTTAAAATTATATCTGTAAATTTATATATTCTTGAGTATATTATTATAAATTAACGTACTTATGACGTCTAAGTGGTTGAAATAGAAAATAATAGCACTAACTTTTAGCTGTCAAATATTGAGCTTACTCTTTCTGCTTAAGCTTCTCAGTAACCGATCTGAGACCTTAAATTCTAAAAGTTGTTAATTAAGGAGATTTTGTAATGGGGGAATTTATTAAGAATGTTTGGATTAAATTCCATACAAACGAAGAAGATAAAGCCAGTGACACGCGTGTAATTGTCACTGTTACGGAAATAAATAACAGCATTTCGGACCATATTGACAATGATTTCGGGCATTTCGCTGTAAATAGCGATACAGACTGGATCAAACTTAACCCTGTTTATCATAGCTTGTTCTTAGACTATTTATTGAACGGTACTATCACAATCCGAATTGATCCAAAAGGGAATGACACATGGAGATTTAACTTTACGCTCGTTCTCGAATTAGACGATAACTCCAGATACTTATATGGGGTTAACGGTTTAGAACTGAACCAAAACAACCGAGAGAAGAGTTTCTCTTTACCTAACATAATTGGTGATCCACTTTTAACTGGCGTCTGGAACTGCGATGATGGCGGGAAATACTACCTGCGACAGATAGGTAGCACCCTCTGTTGGTATGGAGAGGAAAACCCTAGCGGCCCAACATGGTCTAACGTTGCTCATGGAACTATCAATAGCAATATCATCAATCTAGAATGGGTGGACGTACCTAAGGGCAATATAATGCAAAGCGGTATTTTGACCTTGAATATAGTTTCAAACAATCAGTTGAAAGCGACTCAAAAGACAGGAGGATTTGGCGGATCAGTATGGTCCAGATGAAAGCTGAAAAATAGTTTTGACTTAGAGAAAGAAAGGTAAACATTACCTGGGGGGAGATGAATGAATAATAACAAGAAGTTGTATTCTATAGCTTTAGCTTCTCAAGTCCTAGTTGTAATGCTGTTGAGTGTAGCAGGCGCAGCACCATTTGCATATATTACAAACATAGGTGACAACACTGTATCTGTAATTGATACTGCAACAAATGCTGTTACAGCCAATATATCTGTATGCAGTTTACCTTTCGGAATTGCAGTCAGTCCGGACGGAACAAAAGTATATGTGGCGAACGAACTCAGTGACAATGTTTCTGTAATTGACACTACAACAAACACTGTTACAGCCTCGGTGTATGTAGGAGGCGGGCCTGTTAGTGTTGCAGTTTCTCCTGATGGAACAAAGGCATATGTGCCAACAAAAGTATGTGTGACAAAAGTCAACGGTACGGATTGTCTCTATCCTGGTAATGTCTCTGTAATCGACACAGCTACAAATGAAGTTACATCCACGATGCCTGTGGGAATATTGCCTGCGGGGGTTGCAGTCAGTCGGGATGGAACGGTATATGTGACGAACCAAGGTAGAGCAAACAATATTAACGGCAGTACTGTCTCTGTAATTGACGCAACAACCAACACTGTAGACACTGTTCCTGTAGTAGGTCGACCATGGGGAGTTGCAGTCAGTCCGGACGGAGCAAAAGTATACGTGGCGAATGAATTAAGCAATAATGTTTCTATAATTGACACCGCAACTAATACTGTTACAGCCAATGTATCTGTAGGCGACCATCCCCTCGGAGTTGCAGTCACCCCCGATGGAACAAAGGTATATGTGGCGAATCAGGGGGATAACAATGTTTCTGTAATTGACACAAGCACGAACACCGTTACAGCCACAGTGAGTATAGAAGGAATTCCTAGAGGAGTTGCAGTCACACCCGATGGGAAAAAGGTATATGTGACAGTCGGTATCGGCATGCTCTTCAATGGTACTGTCTCTGTAATTGACACTGCAACAAACACTGTTACAGCCAATGTATCTGTAGGAAGGAATCCTACTTCCTTTGGACAGTTTATCGGAGGTCCGAAAAATACAGGAAAATCAACATATTGCTGATTCAGCAAGAAATGAAGATTGAATTAGAGGTGATTTAAGAGGATACAACCAAGTTGAAATCACTTTTAATTCCTTTCTGCTTTAAAATCAACCCCGAGAACAGCTCTGTGTTCCTCTTAGCAAAGCGTTGTAATAATCCGGGATTAATTAGTCCTGGGTAGTATCACCCAGTGTAGCCACGGCAAAAGAGATATTTCCACGCCAGATTGACTATAACCGATGTGCTAATTTTGGGTCGTGTCCATGAGTTATTGACCAATTCCGAAAAACCGAATACATCTCCTGAATTTGAGAAAAATGAAGAGAGATTCTTATGCTTACGGTTTTCAATAACTTGTGCCCACGACCGATAATCGATAGGGAAAAATTCTCTCAAAAATAAAATGAGCTTCCTGATATCTAATTTTTGCATATTTATGGTTTTTTATAAGCGGGTGATTTGTTAACAAAAAGTAGTGTAAGCGACTCAAGAGAATCCTCCAAGAATGCAGTTGTTTTACCATAAACAACTGTATTTTTTACGTTTTCTCAATAATTCTCCTCAATTATAGCCATATTCAAGCAATAATAAGGTATTTTTAAGAAAACAACTGTATAGTAGTAATGAAAGAAAAGTATCCAGTTTCAGGCTTTACAAGGGATAAAGAAACCATTTATGTAAATAGGATCCGTATCTTCGTTCCTGCAGAATATGACAGGTTTAAAGCAGCTATCCCATAAAATAGCGTAAATAGAAACTATCTATGAAAAATTAAAAAATTAGAAGGTCGTTTTTTAAGAATTTTATAAATTTGTCGAATTATACTTCTATAGAGTACAGCCTATTTCGCAACGGAGAAACTGGCGAAACAGAATTTCCGGATACATATTCCATAAATCCATTTGATGTATATGAAATGTTTTCTCCGTCTATTTTTCCATTAACTCTATAAGTTCCAATCATTTCCCAGATTATCCTATATTGAAATGCTATATTTCCGTCTTCATCTTTTGTAGAATTACCATATGCATCTATCATTGGCACTGGTATCATAAGTGGATCGGAATATTGGGGTTGAGTAACAAACTCTATATTGAGATAATTACCAGCATCTAAAGAGGCGTTTATCTTGGTATTTAGTGGTAGAGGAAAAGAGCCTGCTGGCATAGAATTACCTATATAAGAAATGGGAATAGACTGATTAACATACGTAAAGTTTGAATGTTCTATTTTTATATCTTTAAATGTAACAATTCTTTTCTTATCTTTCCATACATTCAGTCCTGAATTTAGTGACGTATTATGGTCAGCACCAGTCACATTCCAAAAATTGAGTGTATATTTTCCTATGCTACTTCCATTTAAACAGTCGTTAGTTTGGGTAACCTGTCCCCAGTCCCATCCAAAGTTATCTCCCCAATACCAATATCCCCAGTTGTGGTCATGATAACCCCTTGAATTTTCTAGAGGGTATGTTTTCCCATTAGCTGAAAGATTTCCGCTAACACTCATTTTAGACGAAGCCACTATCCAGTTGATAAATTCTCCAGATAAAGGAGAGAAACCAGTTGTATTAAGGAGTGGACTTGGTTCAACTTCTGGTTTAAACAGTGCATTAAAGTTAGTGGACCCATTGTCGGATTCTATATGCACAGAATAACCTTCTGGAGTAAGCCTAACCGTGCTATTGGCTATCGTAATATTTGGTGTTTGAGAAGAATAGTTAGCTATTTCCTTTGGATAATTTGAAAATAAGATGCCTGAGCTGTTATCGATTTTATAAACGAAAAGAATTTGTGACACGTTCAAAGATCCATCCAATTTGAATGAACAAATAGCTGAAAGATTTTGTTTTTCATCTATTAGGTTGAAGTAATGCCATTCGTTATAAAAAGACATTAGACTACTATTTTCTGGAGGATGAAAAGCATCTACTTTAGAAAGTTCTCCAATTAGATTATTATTCTGGCCTGCAAAAGCAATACCTGAAAATGCCATAAGTATAAAAAATACAAGGCATAACGGTTTCAAAACACTTTTTATTTTCATATAATTCCCCCTAAATAGAGATAGAACACTCCAAGCTCATAATAATAAGTTGGTTTTAAAAAATCCCTATTTCATACTGTTATATGCACAATATTATAAAAAACGTATTATATTACTTGGTTAATCCCCTAATTAGAACTCTTCTTTTACTGTGGGATCGAGGATTAATCAGAAATTCCTGGAAGCCTTGTAACTTCAAGAGAGACCTTAACCAAAATAATGAAGTCAGTAGAACTCAATAATTGAATAAGGTTGCAGAAATACACCCTGTTCTAGCACCTTGAATCTTTTCTTCTGTGAGCTCTTCCCCTTATGTATTTTTGTTCTTTTTTCCTTCTCCAAGCTAGAGAAACATAAAATATTGATCTACTAAGAGCCTATCCGAAAAGTCATTAACGCACGTTGAAAAGTCACAATAGGTCTATAATATCAGAGTATCCGTTCTGGTTTTGCATATTGCATATTGTAAAAGTTATAGTAGGTAACCACTTTTCGGATAGGCTCTTAGTATGTAATATATTATTATAAGGCAATTTTATAAATAACGAATGAAGAATTAATTTGTGGTAAGATATTGTTGGGGATCTGCTTAGGACTATATTAAGATCAAATTCTATTAGACAATAATATCAGACAAAAGATGATATGACAAAAGTATTAATGCCCTGTTTTAAAGCAGGGTTGGGGAATTATGACTGTTTTTAACCTTCCAGAGAAGGATGAACTGGAGATCCAGAGAAAACGGATTTTCGAACTGGAAAAGGTCAATCAAGATCTGCGTGCCGAGATCGTAGCACTAAAACGGGACATAACCAAATGCAAGATGGCCAAAGAGGCACTGAGAAAGAGGGAGCAGCGCGTCAGGCTGAAGTTGGAAAATGAGATTTCACCTTCTCAAAAGATAGACAGCTTGGAGCTTTCCGAGATTATTGATGTCCCGGCTATTCAGCCCTTAGTGGACGATTTCTATAAACTTACTCACATTCCTATAGGTTTAAATGATCTCAAAGGAAACGTTCTGTTGGGTGTAGGGTGGCAGGACATCTGCACCAAGTTTCACAGAGTTCATTCCGAAACCTGCAAGCACTGCGTAGAAAGCAATATAAAACTATCCTTGGGAGTTCGCCCTGGAGAGTTTAAACTTTACAAGTGCAAAAACAATATGTGGGATGTAGTGACTCCCATCATGGTGGGTGACCAGCATGTCGGCTATGTCTTTGCAGGACAGTTCTTTTTTGAGGATGAACCTGTTGACTATGAGCTTTTCAGATTCCAAGCCAGGAAATATGGCTTCAACGAAGAGGAATACATAGCAGCACTTGAAAAAGTTCCAAGGTTGAGCAGAGAAGCCGTGAACACAGGAATGGCATTCCTCATGGCGTTTGCCAATATGATCTCACAGCTGAGCTACAGCAATATAAAGCTTGCCCAGTCACTAAAAGAACGTGATATCCTAGTAGATGCATTGCGGAAACGTTCAGCCGAACTGGAAACAGTATTGGATGCCGTACCTGCCTCCGTATATATAGCACATGACCCTCAAGCGCTTCATATAACTGGTAACCGACTCTCCTATGAATGGCTAGGAGTTCCTGGGGGTACAAACTTTTCCAAGTCGGTTCCTGAAGGAGAGAAACCAGAATTTTTTAAGTTATTCAAGGACGGAAGGGAGATCCCGTCTGAAAAAATGCCGTCGCAGATGGCGGCTGCAGGTAGAGAGGTAAATGACTGCGAACTGGATATTGTATCTACTGACGGCGAGATAAGACACGTACTGGGCAATGCCAGACCCTTACGTGACGAGCAGGGAAACCTACGAGGGTCAGTATCTGCATTTATAGATATCACAGGGCGCAAAAAAGCAGAAGAAACCCTTAGAAAAGAGCATGACAATTTGGAAGAATTAGTTAAAGAGCGTACAACAGAGCTTCAGACGGCTTATGATTCATTGAAAAAAAGTGAAAGAAGTCTTGCCGAAGCTCAAGAAATTGCTCATATTGGAAACTGGGAAAGGGACTTTGCAAGCAATGAATTTCATTGGTCTGATGAAATGTATCGGATTTTTGGACTAACGCCTCAAGAGTTAAAGGTAAATTACGATACCTTCTTAAATTACGTGCATCCAGATGATCGAGACTATATAAATAATACCATTAAAGAGGCATTAAAAGGAAAGCCACTTGATATTAATTTCAGAATAATTCGAGCCAATGGAGAAGAACGCATAGTCCATGCGAAAGTTGAAGCTGTTTTCGATGAGAAAAATATTCCTGTTAGAACTAGAGGAGTAACTCAAGATATAACAGAGCGAAAAATTGCTGAAGAAAATCTTAGACTAAGTGAAGAAAGATACCGTTCATTCGTACAAAACTTTAGGGGTATCGCTTTCCAAATAGATAAAAACTTTAAGTTAGAATTCATTCACGGGGCTACTAAGGAAACTACCGGATATAACCAAGAGGAATTATTTCTGTATACTTCATGGAGACAGCTTTTAGTACCTGAAGACATAGATATGTTCCTTGAAGCTGAACAAAAAGCAGCACTATCTTCTGGTGACTATCATGCAGAGATTGAATATAGAATAAGGACTAAGGATGGAAAAATAAAATGGATGCATGAATTCCATCAGAAAATCTCAGGGAAAGATGGAAACCCCGAAAAATATATTGGTGTAATATATGATATTACTGAGAAAAAAGAAATTGAGAAAGCTCTTGAAAAAATAGATATTGCTCGCCAGAAAGAAATCCATCATAGAATTAAGAATAATCTTCAGGTAATCTCTTCCCTTCTTGACCTTCAGGCTGAAAAGTTCGGCAATAGAGAATTCATAATGAATT
>CAZLNG010000112.1:0-11800 GCA_964560735.1 uncultured Methanosarcinales archaeon
TTGTGCTCATCTCAAAGCCCGATACCCACATCGAAGCCGTAAAAATTGCAGCCGAATTAAGAAAGTATCTGCCGGTCCATGTAGACCTTATGGAACGCAATTTCAAAGCCCAGCTCTCCTATGCAAACACTATCAATGCCGATTATGCAGTTATAGTCGGGGAAAAAGAACTTGAAGCAGGGAAACTTACTCTGAGGGATATGGTATCAGGAGAACAGGAACTTCTGACGCTGGAAGAGATTATTGAAAAGGTTTGTTAAGAGTCGGGATAAAACAATCAGTTTTTTATTTTTAATTCTTTTCCTTTTTGGCTTTAATGACTAATTTTATTTTTTCCATACTTTGATCTTTTATTTTCAGTATAGTTTAAGCCAGAATTTAATTCAATATCTTTAAATGTAAGTAATTACTTACTTACACGCCTGATGAGTACAGAACAAAGAATCCTGGATGCAGCTTTAAGGGTATTCGCCAGCGAAGGATATACGGGTGCCACTACCCGCAAAATTGCGGAGGAAGCAAATGTTGCCGAGGTAACTTTGTTCCGAAAATTCCATTCAAAAGAAAACCTGTTAAAAGAGGTTCTTTTCAGGAATCGAGCTGCATTTTCAGCACTGGACAATTTATTCCAGCCAGAAAAGGATTCTGATCTTGAGACAGACCTTCGTATCCTGGGTAAAAACGTTGCAAAGGTTATGAAGGACAATAAAGAGGATAGTAAACGGCGTATGTTGATGTTCATGCTCTTTGAAGAAGGACGAAGGAGGCCCGACGTCGCTGAAATTCTGTCGTCGGTTTTTCAAATGAACATAAGTCGTCTGAGGGAATATTTTGAATTGCAGATACAAAAAGGAAAAATGCGGAATATCAATCCTCGTTCAGCAGCAATCACTTTTGTTAGTTATTTTGTCTACACATCCTTGGTAAGAGGAGTATTTGGCGACTCTTTTCTGGGTGAAAATGACGAAGAGATTGAAAGATTTGTTGACATATTTACCAAAGGTATCCTGAAAGCCGAGGATACGAAGACCAGGTGAGTGAATGGAACCAATTATTGAGGTCAGAAATCTTGTTAAAGTTTTTCATTCCAGAGGGAGGAAGATCACCGCAGTGAATGATGTCAGTTTTGATGTATTCAAAGGTGAAATTTTTGGCATGATCGGGCCCAACGGAGCTGGCAAATCCACTACGTTTTCCATGCTGACCACGTTAATAAAGCCTACAAGCGGCAGTATAAAAGTTGCAGGCTTTGATGTTGAAAAACAGGACGATAAAATAAGACCACTTATAGGTATAGTCCCGCAGAAGCTCAGCCTTTACCCGCTCCTTACAGCCAGGGAGAACCTGGAACTTATGGGTAATCTCTATAACGTGCCAAAAAAGGTTATGGAAGAAAAAATCGATTACTACCTGAAGCTTGTAGGGCTTGAAGCCAGTGCAGACCGTTTTACCGGGGGCTTTTCTGGCGGCATGAAGCAGAGGCTGTCGGTAATCGCTGCAGTATTGCACGATCCGGAAATTTTGTTCTGGGATGAGCCTTCAACAGGTCTTGATCCTCAGACCAGAAATGTTATCTGGAAACTTGCCAGGAAATTCAATGATGAGGGGAAAACCCTGATTTTTACAACCCATTACATGGAGGAGGCGGATAATCTCTGTAACAGGGTTGCTGTAATGGATTCAGGCAAACTGGTGGCTCTTGATAACCCCGAACTTTTAAAGGAAAAAACAGGGAGCACAAATCTTGAAGAAGTGTTTGTACGCTTTACAGGAGAAGAGGTACGTGATTAAATGACGATAAAAACTGAGCTAATGGATTCATTAATAGTAGCAAAAAAGGAGTTCAAAATCCTTTTTAGAAAAAAAGCTCTCGTAATTCCTCTTGTCTTATTCCCAATAATCATGATAGTCTTTTTTGGCTACGGCATGGGCGGGACAGTGAAAGACGCTCCCATCCTTATAGTCAATGATGATGCCGGTAGAGCCTCAAGTTCCCTTGTTCAGGAGATCGGAAGCTACATTAACAAATACGATGGAACCCCAATGTTCTCGGTAACCTATACAAGGGACATGTCGCAGTCAGAGGCTGAGAGTAAAATAGACGATGGAATGTACAAAGGTGTCCTGATTATTCCGCCGGAATATAGCGATAACATAGCGAAAAACGAGAGTACGACTTTGACACTTCTGACTGATTCCTCAGACACTACCACAAGTGGCATAATTGTAAATTATATGAGGCAACTGTTGGCGAAAACGGGAACGGTCACCTTAAACATTCCCAACATATACGGTAATCTGGAATATCTGGATTTTCTCATACCAGGTGTTATAGCCCTTACGGTGTTTATGGGTTCTGTAGCAACCACGGGTTCTGCTATTGCAGGAGAAAAAGAAGATGGCACACTCGTCCGTATGTTAATGACGCCTATCAGCAAGAGATCTGTAATTCTCGGGAAAACAATATATCAGCTAATCTTACAATTAGGCAGAGCTGTTATCCTGATACTTGCAGCGTATTTTCTATTGGGATTCAATATGAATGGCAGCTGGCTTCTTATTTCTCTGGTACTTGTTATTTTTACTCTTGGTGGCGTAGGGATGGGGATAGTCATGTCTTCAAGGGTGGATGATATGGAATCCTTCTTTCAATTAAACATGCTGGTTACCATGCCCGCCATGTTTGTTACCGGCGTATTTTTCCCATTGAGTTCGGTTCCTGACTGGATGCGCTATATAGCTTATTGCTTGCCTCTGACTTATGCAATCGACGCTATGCGTATTATTATGATAAAGGGTCAGGGTTTACACGCCATATCTACTGATTTGATTATACTTTCACTATTTGCAATTGTTACTTTCACTTTAGGTGTCCATCTCTTCAGGAGGGAAGCATAAAATGAAAAAAATGATACTAATCTCTCTGCTGTTAATTTCTATGATATCATGTGCAGCAGGCGTTTCCACCGCAGGCACTTCCACTATGCCGGATACGCCGGATAATTATAATATTCCCCAGAGCTTCAATCTTGGAAAAAATTACTACAATGTTGAGGGAAGTCCTGATCTCAATGCCACCATTATTGGCAGTAATGAACTCGATAGGGGTCAAACGGCTACTTTGAATATTGATTTAATCAACAGAGGAAAGTTTTTAGGATTTGAGAATGACAGGACTCCTTATGGTTCAGATGAAATCTATGCTGCCAGAACAGAAATGAAGCTGGAGAGCAAGATAGTGGATGCCACAAATGTAGTCGCTTCGCTCTCTGTAGATCCGGGTAGCCCGATTGAGGTAAAATCAGTTAGCCAGCAAATAGGTAGTATAAAAAGTGGAGAAAATGCACTGACGCCGGCAAAATTCGATATAAAGGTTGATAAAAAGGCAAACGCAGGAGAATACAACCTCTACCTGAACCTCTCTTATGATTACCAGAAGAATGTGCAAATAACAAATCCGGATTCTGTTGCCCAGACCTACGATGAGAACCGCTGGTACGGGATGATGAGCCAGAACCAGATATTAAAGATTAAAGTGAAAGATCAGGCTGATTTTGAGATCGTAAATACTACAGGAAGCATTTCTCCCGGGGGAGAGAACTTAATCCAGATCGAGATTCAAAACACAGGTGAAGAAGAGGCGAGAAATGTTAAAGCCATAATCAATCCTTCAGACCCTCTGAGCACAACTGACAGTACGGCATTCTTAGCTACTATAGCACCTGGAAGTACTGCTATTGCAAAGATTAAAATCAAGGCTGATAGTGCGGCTGTACCTAAAATGTATGGAATAGATACTGTAGTCAGATATGAAACCACAGAAGGGGACATAAAATATTCTAATGCCCTTCAGGCTCCTGTAGAGGTAAAAGAAGCAGGATTTTTTGAGAGGATTTTCGGATGGATTTAATGCCAGATGACCTTTATTTCCTCTTTAAATCCGAGTTAATAAATTAAAACTTTAGCTGAAGAATTTTTGCCTTTATCCCTCAATCAACTGAAGGCAGAATATTCTAATTTATTTTTATATCTAACTTTGCATTTTTGACCCGTTCTTACTTGTCACAGGAGTTCTCTATTTTCGATTTTCAATTTACTAAAAGAATAAGTTTTTTATACGAAACAGTATAATTTTATTTACATTTTACTCTATAAAGCATTTCTTCAATTTGGGTTGGGGGTTAATTTACGGGAAATAAAGGTCTAATTCTGGTTCGCCGGATTGAACTTGATGAGTCAGCTGTTTGCGGGCTTCCTTTCAGGCTTACAGTCTCAGGAATTCTTTTTGCTTCAATTTTGTTACTTTCTTCAGTTGCGGTTTATGATTTTGTGGATGGGATTAAGGAGAGAGAGGTTCTGGATGAGGTTTCAAAGCTAAAGGGTGCGGCTGAGCACCTATCAATTCTGGGAGATGGAAGTGAAGTTTGTCTGGAATTTACAGTACCTGAAGGAGTTACGGTAGATTTCGGAACTTTGCCGGGGAATCAGAACAAATGGCCAGCAGATGCAAATAATTACTTCATTAGGATAGGAGGAAAAAGCACATTTTATTCCTCAATTGCGTCTTTTTCAAATTCTGATATTAACGGTCCCATCTCTCTTGGCTCAGGCAGGCACAGGCTTCTTCTGTCAACAAAAATAGAACCCAATTCTGGCAGGCTTTTCGTACTGATTTCCGATAAGAAGCTTTGAAAGCAATGACATCAGGGGAGAGATGGGGAGAGATACACTGTGAAGGAATTTACTGGAGATAACTCGGCATGGGCTGACTTCCTTATCTCTAAAGCAGCCCTGATCCTGGTAAGCATTGTTCTTTTTGTAGCTCTCTTTCATCTGATTGCCGGATTTAAGGACCTTGAATCACAGGAACAGCTTGAATCTCTCGCTCAGGATTTCAAAACCCGCGTAGATGAAACAGGAACAAGGAGCCTTCAGGAAGAGTTTCCGAATAAATTTTCCGGGAGCTCTAAGGAAGCTTTTGATTCCTACGAAGCTCCTGATTTTCAGGGGGTTTACAATTACAGCTTTAGTGATAAAGATGTTTTTCGGGCTTTGCCCTTCAGAGAAGATGTGAAAGTTCTTGTTTCGGGAGAATATGTCTGTCTGGAAGCCGAATCTGAAGAAAGAATCTACAGGGCAGTAAAACCTTTTGCTTTCAGGGTTCTGCCTGTCAGCGAGCCCATGATTCAGGATAAACTCCGTATGAGATTTGGGGCCGAAGGCAGTGAAAGGTCTCCACTTAAAGCTGACTACAAGGAAATTTTGACTTATCTACAGGATCTGGGGACTCAGGAGACAATTTTAGACCCTGAAGAAAATATCTCAATTAAAAAGGAGAATCTCTATATAAGTGACAGGGAAGGGGTTTTTACTTTTGGCTGTATCCTCGTTTATCAGTGAACTTTTCAGGGCTGCCTGTAAACCAATTTTAACAAATCCAGTTACTAAAAATCCAGTTGGTACAAATCTATTTTTCACAACTCCGATGAAAAAAGCTTCCAAATCCATATTCAGGGATGAAAGAGGGGTTCTTGAACCTCAGGCTGACATTCTTTCCACAGCCCTTGCAGTCATAGGTTTTGTGATTTTTGCGGTGATATTGTCTCAGGCATATCAGGGATATGAAGCCCGCTTCTTTGCCCTGGAAAACTATGAAAGTGCCTCACTTTTTGCAGAAACCCTTTCAGAAGCCCCTGCCCTGAAAGCCGAAGGATCCAATATGATTTCTGCAGTCGCTCTCGATAGGCTGGCTGGCTCTTCAGGAGCTAAAGAAAGAGAGAAGCTTTTTGCGGCTTTTTCCGGAAATTACCTCTTTCTGGTTGAAGTCCGGACATCGGATGGGAGATGGAAATGGAGGATAGAGCCGAATGATGCCGAACCTGACTCATTTAAGCAAGGTAAAGAAAAAGTTGCAGCTTCCGTGCCTGTGGTCATTAAAATAAATCCTGCGGAATCTGTCTCTGGAACCCTTACTGTTGTGCTTTATAAGACTTTATGGACTTAAAAAATAAGCAGGAACACAGAAACCGAGGGTAAATAGTTCTAAATTCAATGATGGATACAGAGCAAGGTGATTTTTTGAGGCAATTGAAAATCAATGGGAATAAGCTCAGGAGAAAAGACCGAAAAATTGCACTGTTTACTGAATATTCAGCTTATTCCACGGTTTTTGATGCTCTTTTTTTGCTTGTGCTGGTTTCGCTTGCAGGGGTCCTGCTCCTTCCTTCAATGCAGGCAGAAAAACAGTATTCTGCAGCCGGATATGCTACAGCTTCCGAACTTGACACTTATATGCTTGAGTCTCTCCTTTCCTGTAAACTTGAGGATTTTGAGTATGAATCTTCGCCTCTGTCAGCAGTCAATATTTCCACACCTGAAAATTCAGTTGTAGAAAACCCATCCCATACTCTTTTTGCAAAAGAACAGAAACACAGGACTTTTGCTGACCTTGTAGTCGAATATCTGGCTCTTTCTCCTAAAATTCAGTATGAATTTACACCTTATGGTCCCTGCCTTTCCCTGAACCCTCTTACCAAAGATTATTGTTTACAGGACTCGGAAGCTATCACCGCTTATCTGGATAGAAGAATTGCAGGAAGGTTTTCTTACAGGTTTGAAGCATATTGGCAGCCTGTAAACGCTTATCCTATGAGAAGTGAACTCATTATTGGTGAAGAACCGCCAGTGAATGCTTTCAGGCAAAGTACAAAACTTTCCATGCCTCTCTACGCCACTGCTCCCTCAAAAGATGCGCTTCTTGCCTGTGTCAATGATTCCCTGCTTGCAGCCTCTCTTAATTCTACCGGTGAAAAAACTTTAAGGTCGCTCAACGATGCTTTTCTTTCCTGTCTCGACGTGGCAGCTCAGCAAGGGGCAGAGGAAGTTCTTGAACTCACTTTTCTTTCGGATTACTCCGGGATGGTGCTTGGGGATGAAACTGACGAGTCTCTCAATACCTTGCTTTATGGAGTTTCCGAAAATCCAGAAAATTTTACTTCTGCGGAGGAAGAATTTGCAGCTTATCATCTGCGAATGCTTGAGACAGGGTTCCAACTTTACCCAAAGAATTACTCTAAAAATCCATCCACCGGTCCTTCTCTAATTAGACCGGTGCTGGAGAAATCTATAAGAGATTATATTAAGGCACAGCTTTTGCTCGACTACTCGCCTGAAATTTTCGAAACCTCCTCTTCAATTATGAAAGCTGACCACCTTTCGGAAGCTCAGGCCCTTCGCGATTCACTTATAGAATCCATTTACAGGCAGATAAATCCGGGAGGAGCGCAAATAGTTTTGAGCCTATGGGACTCTTCATAACTATGAAAAAGGGCTTTGAAGGGAAGTTGAACCTGAAATTCAACTTCTCTCTACCCAACATAAAGTATATATCATATGATGCGCTCTCTAGTCATGTTTTTACCGAAGCACTTACGCTTTTACAGGAGTTCCTGAAAAGCCACGCAGCAGTTTGCTGTGGCGGATTAAAATCTCCCGATCGATGTGTTGGTCCGTTATAATCGGTAAAGATATAACCTCAGCCCGAAGATTTTCTTCAGGCATCGATCAATTGATATCAGGAGAACTATTATGGCAAAAATGCACACCAAAAGAAAAGGCAAGTCCGCTTCCACCAGGCCAAACAGAACTGAGCCGCCTGAGTGGTGCAAGATTGGCGCAGATGAAGTAGTTGCGATCACTCTGGATCTCTGGAAACAGGGCGTTTCTACATCCGAAATCGGAATGGTTTTAAGAGATCGCTACGGAGTCCCCGATGCCAAGCTCATCACAGGTAAGAAGATTACAACCATCCTCAAGGAAAACAACGTTGCTTCCAACATTCCTGAAGACCTCACCAATCTCATTGTGAAGGCTCTCAGACTGAGAAAGCACCTTTCTGTTAACAAAAAGGACGTTCATAACAAGCGTTCTCTTAACCTGACAGAGTCCAAAATCAGAAGACTCGTTAAGTACTACCATCAGGAAAAGGTACTTCCGAGAGACTGGTTCTACAAGCCTGAAACTGCAGAAATGATGATTACCAGGTAACCCTGGAAATCTTTTTTCTAATTTTTTTGATTTCTGAATTTTTTGATTTTCTGATTTTTTTCTAACTTTTTCTGGCCGGTTTTGCCTTTCTGTAAAACCTTATCCCTGACAATTTTAAAATTGGCGTTTTTACTTTTTCATAATTCCTTTTCTTTATGCCGTTCTTGCTTTTTCAGGCTGGTTATTTTCACAGTCCCATGCAGGACTTCCGGGAACCACACATCTCATGCCTGCAACTTCCCCGATAATTACTGGCAGCCCATAAACCTCTTCTATGACCGCAGGAGTGATCACCTCCGTTCTTCCCTGGGCATGAATTTTTCCTCCCTTGAGGAAAATGAACCTGTCTGCATACCTGAGGGCCTGATTGAGGTCGTGCATCGTCATTATAGCTGCAATCCTGTGTTCCAGGACTATCTGCCTGATAGTGGCAAGGATTTCAACCTGGTTTCTCAGGTCAAGGCTGCTTGTCGGTTCGTCAAGGAGAAGGACTTTTGGTTCCTGTACCAGTGAGCGTGCGATTGCAACTTTCTGGAGTTCGCCTCCGCTCATTTCATCAATATAGGACAGGCGCAGTTTCTCCATAGAAAGCAACCTGAAAACCGAATCTACTTTTCGAAGGTCCTTTTCGCTAACGTCCCATTTTATATGGGGCCGCCTTCCTAGCAGGACTGCATCAAAAGCTGTCAATCTCCCGGTTTCTACTCTCTGGGGAACATAGCCAATAAGGCGGGCAATTTCCGTTGTTCTAAGGTCGAAAAGGTTTTCCCCATCTATATTGACTGCTCCACCTTTCGGATGCAGAATCCTGTTAAGACATTTTAACAGGGTGGTCTTGCCCACTCCGTTGGGCCCAAGGATTGCCACAACTTCCCCTTCTTCGATGGAGAAAGCAATTTCGTGCAGAATTTTACGGTTGCGATACAAAAACTGAAGTTCTTCTACAGACAAAATCATCGACGGTACCCCCTGAGAAGCAGGTATATGAAAGTAGGTGCACCCATGAAAGCGGTAAGAACTGATACAGGCAATACATACGGTGCCACTATAAGCCTGGCTGCGGTATCTGATACCAGAAGGAGAATTCCTCCCAGTACTGTGGAGCCAGGTATTAAGTATCTCTGGTCATCTCCTATCAGCCGCCTGACCATGTGAGGACAGATCAGGCCTACGAACCCTATAACGCCTAGAAATGAAACGACCACTGCAGAAACCAGGGCTGAAATTACCATCCCTATCATTCTTATTCTTTCCACATTTACACCCAGACCCTTTGCAGTTTCATCTCCCGCGTCTATTGCATTATAGTTCCAGCAGTTGGCAATGAAAAATATGACTGAAAGCAATACAAAGGCTGTCATTATCTCAAGTTCCAGCCAGTTAGCTCTCCCTACATCCCCAAAAGTCCAGAAGACAACTGCTGCAAGCTGGGTATCATCAGCAAAATATTGAAGGAACATGGTACCTGCAGTGAAAAGGGAAGAAAGCGCAACACCTGCAAGTACCATGACTTCAGGGGAAGTTCCCCTAATTTTGGAGATTAGCAGAATTACTCCGGTAGCAAGGAGGCAAAAGAGGAAGGCTACCATTGTGGTCAGGTAAGGATTGTTAATTATGACGGCGTCTGCAACTGTAGACTGCATCTTTCCGGTACCGAGAACTATTACCGAGAGTGCAGCTCCAAAAGCGCCTGCATTTGAGATTCCAAGAGTAAAAGGAGAACCAAGAGGGTTACGCAGTATTGACTGCATCACTGCTCCTGCTACTGATAGTCCGGCTCCTGCTACTATTGCAGCCAGGGCTTGAGGGAGGCGGATATTCCAGATTATTGAGTCCCATTTTGTAGAGACACTCTGTCCCATGAGTGTTTGCAATACCTCCTGCGGAGGTATCATTACGGCTCCTACTGATATTGAGTAAATAAACATAAAAAAAAGGAGCAGGAGCCCCCCCATAATCCAGAAGTATTTTCTCCTCACGTAAGCGAGGTAATCTTCCGGAACTGCTCCATCGGCGAAATGCACTTCTTTATACCCTCCATTACAGTGGGATCTGCTTGAATCCCAGGTTATTATATTGTCCATTCAGGTCAGAAAATACTGGTTTTCCAAGGAAGAAAGTATAAATTTCGTCGGCTTTGGCTTCAGGGTCTACATCTTCAAACCTTTCCGGATAGAGCACTTTTCCTACAAAATAAGCGTTTGCAAGCACTGACTCATAGTTGGTGCTGTAGAAATTGTATGGAATCACACCATAGACTCTGTCATTACTTACAGCTGAAAGCCCTGTAAGAGCAGTGTCACTCTTGAGTTCTCCTATGGCTCCCTCGTTACCCAGCTGAAGGGTACCTGCATCGATAAATATATACTCGGGATCCCAGTCTACAAGAGCTTCTTTAGCAATATCGGCATGATCGGTACCCATTCCGGCTGCAACATTATTTGCATTCACCCAGAGGAATGGCGGATAAGCTGGTTCAGTAGAGATTATCCCATGTGCACCCGCCATGCTTACTCCTCCAACATAGACAGCCTTCCTTTCGGATTCCGGAATGTCTGCAGTCCTGCTTCCAAGGTCCTGCATGGTAGCTTCAATATAAGCAATTACTTCTTCTGCCCTTTCCTCTTTGCCTACTACTTCACCCATTATCCGGAGTGAACTGTACATTTGAGCTTTCTGCTCCTCATTTTTCAAAGATCCATAGGGCAATGAAACTACAGGAATTCCTGTTTTCTCCTGAAGGGTGTCGGCTTCGGCGGCAGTCGGTTCTGCTGACTGGTCAATCATGCTGGTTTTAAAGATAACCTGGGGATTTATTCCTATGATTTTTTCGGGATCATCTTTTCCCCTTCCTTCGCCAATCAGGGGATAGTCTTTAAGCTGCGGGTTTGCAAGGACGTAAGGGCGTCCCTCTATCTCGTTCTCCTTTGTTTCCATGCTGTCGACTCCAACTACGTAGTCCTGAGCCTGCAGGTATACAAGATAGCGAAGGCATCCGGCTCCTGAGCAGACTACCTTTTCGGTATTCTCAGGGATGGTAACTTCTCTCTCAAAGCCATCGGTTATTGTGATTCCGGCGGACTCTTCTAATCCGCTACTCATTGTTGTTTCGGAAGACTCTGCCGGAGTTACATTCTCTGCATTTTCGGTAGTTTCCGCTTTTTCCGTGCATCCGGAGCTTGCTAGCAGGACAGCTATTAGCAGTCCTATAAACATAATTTTATTTAATTTAATACTAGTTACTATTTTCATGTTACTTTCCTCTAATCTAATAAAGGAAAAGTATTACATAAAATTAACTAAATTATTCTGTAGGCGATATTCTCAACAATTTTTAAAAAATAGTATGAGCTATTATGATCAATATCTAATTAGTATGATCAATTGCGAGTTATTAATCAATTGATATTACTAAATCAAAGATTCTGAGATTATCTTTTTTGGGCATTAAAATCTGAAGTGTTCATCTAGCTAGTGATTTTTTAAAGAGATAAGGCTGTTACTATGAAAGAAATAACCTCAAAAAACAGTCCAACAAAAGTATAAATTCTCTAGAACAAATGATTCTCTAGAACTAATAATTCTCTAGAACTAATGATTCTCTAGAACTAATAATTCTCTAGAACTAATAATTCTCTAGAACTAATAATTCTCTAGAACTAATAATTCTCTAGAACTAATAATTCTCTAGAACTAATAATTCTCTAGAACTAATAATTCTCTAGAACTAATAATTCTCTAGAACTAATAATTC
>CAZLNG010000113.1:0-11721 GCA_964560735.1 uncultured Methanosarcinales archaeon
CTGAACCTCAAAAGAATGTTGAAGTCAAGGACACAACAAAAGTTTTCGTTTCTGGCGAAAAGCCCGTGTGTTTCAACTTTACAAATGATGTAACTGTTGTTGATTCAATCAACTTTACTTCTAAGAAGACTATGGGAAAAACCACGGCGATTGTTGAAAACCTGAAGGATAAATCTGCCCTAGTTCCAGAGCTTCCAAAAGGCGAAGTATTTAAGTCCTTCAACGTGTGGGTTGGAAATGGTGGTTACGGAGATTCCGACAATATTCTGAATGCAGCTATAAGTTTTAAGGTTGAGAAGTCCTGGATCAAGGAAAACGACATAGATCCCTCTTCTATTGTGCTTTACAAGTATGATGACGAGAAGAAAGGGTGGGTAAAACCATCAGTGACCCTAGCAAGTGAAGACGAAAAGTTCCTTCATTTCACAGCAAACGTTCCAGGATATTCTTCATTCGTAATTACAGGAGAGAAAGGAACGCAGAGCAAACTGGAATCAGAACCTGTTGGAACAGTTAAAATGGGTACTTTAAAAGACAAAGGGAGCACAATTGCGACCAAGGCAACTGAAGGAAGTGAAAAGGCTCCAGGATTTGGTGTAGTCAGTGGAGTCATTTGCCTATTCTGTATGCTCTGGTGTAGAATTAAGGGCAGATAAACCAGGGTACATCATAATGATATAGAGGGTCACTTATCAAATCTGGCAAGTGGGAACATTCAGCTTGTTTGTTCAGATTTGAGAGTTAACCTTCTACTTGCTTTTTTCGATGATAGCTTCTTTGGATCTAATCTCTCCACTTTTGTTAATATCATCTGTGTTCCTTGAAGTCTTGTTTTTGCCTAGATTCGCTTCAGTTCTATCCCTTTCTTTTGGCAATGTTCTCAGCTAGACGATTATAAAGTCAAGCTTTAAAGAAAAGATTTAAAAACTATCAGTGGATACACTGTATTAATATTTCAATAATGTTATAAAATATCAATCGGAGAATTTTAATGGAAAATAAAAGAAAGTTGCGTTCAATATCTTTAGCTTCAGTGATTATGATATTGTTTTTAATTATTATTTCATCTATGGCAATTGCAGATCCTGGAGAAAGCTCTTCGTCTACGGGACCATTTGCATATGTTACTAATTATGATAGCAATACTGTTTCTGTGATCGATACATCAAACGATACTGTTATAGCTACGATAAATGCGGGGAACTATCCTGATGCAGTTTCAGTGAATTCAGCAGGAACAAAGGTGTATGTTGCAAACAGGAATAGTGGCATTATTTCTGTGATTGATACAGCTACAAACACGGTTACAGCCACTGTTTCTGTAGGAAGCTATCCAATTGGAGTTGTAGTGGACCCGACGGGAACAAATGTGTATGTTGCAAATCGGGATAGTAACAATGTTTCTATAATTAACGTAACCACAAACACTGTTACAGCCACGATAGACGTAGAATTTCCTCATGGAATTGCAGTAAATCCAGCAGGAACAAAGGTATATGTTGCTAGAGAACTCGATAGCATTGTTTCTGTAATTGACGTAGACACAAATACTGTTACAGCCAATATTTCTGTAGGAAGCTACCCTGTTGAAGTTGCAGTCAGTCCGGATGGAACAAAAGTATATGTAGCGAATCAGGAAGGAACTGTCTCAGTAATTGACACAGAAACAAATACCGTTATAGCCACAGTGAATGTAGGAAATTATCCTTTAGGAGTTGCAGTCAGTCCGGATGGAACAAGAGTATATGTGACTAACTCAGGCAGCAGCACTGTCTCTGTAATTGATACAGTTACAAACAATGTTGTAGCCACTGTGGCTGTAGGAAATTATCCATTTGGGGTTTCAGTCACTCCAGATGGAACAAAGGTATATGTGGCTAATTCTTACAGCAACACTGTTTCTGTAATTGACACCGCCACAAACAATGTCACAAATACGATAAATGTGGGATCTGAACCTCATTCCTTTGGGAAGTTTATAGGTCCTCTTCAAGTATCTCCTGTGGCAAATTTCAGTAGCAATGTTACTGAGGGTTATGCTCCCCTTTCTGTTCAATTTACAGACTTATCAGAATATGCAACAGGGTGGTATTGGGACTTTGGAGACGTAACTAATTCAACCGAGCAGAATCCAACGCATACTTACTCTACAGCAGGAAACTATAATGTTAACCTTATAATAATCAATTCAAAAGGTAAGGATTCAAAGTTAGCCACTATAAATGTTTTAGAACAACCGCTCCTTCCTGTAGCAAATTTCAGCACCAATCTCACCAGTGGATTTACTCCCCTTACAGTGCAGTTTAACGACAGTTCAGAAAATGCAACTGAATTGGATTGGGATTTTGAAAATGATGGAGTAATAGATTCAAACCTTCAGGATCCAGTACACCTTTACTCAATTCCGGGAATCTATACAGTTAATTTAACAGCAATCAATCAAAACGGTACAGATTCAAAGCTTGCTACCATAACTGTTTTAGAACAAACATTACCTCCTGTTGCAAACTTTGACAGCAATGTTACCCAGGGATATCTTCCCCTTACAGTACAATTTACAGACATATCCGAAAATGCAACAGAGTGGAGCTGGAATTTTGGAGACAACACATGTTCAACAGCTAAGAACCCTGTACATACATATAGTAAAGCCAGAAAATACACGGTCAGCTTGACAGTGAAAAATGAAAATGGAATGGACACGGAAAAAAGACCTAAATATATTTCAGTGTCTAAAAGAAAATGAACTTAGTAAATATGAATGAGAGCTCATTAACTCTCTCTTCACTCTTTCTTTTTTAAGAATTATTCAGCCAATCAAAATCAGTTAGTTATGGCAATGTTACATTATCCTTTCTTCAGACTCTGGAACATCTCTCTACTAATTTTTATAAGATAGGAAAATTAATTTAAAAAAAGTCCATACGGATCCATTTGAGATCCTTTGGTATCCTCATGATAGGTTCTGGCACCCAGGCATTGAGATTTAACTTTTCTAATGCCCTTCTAGAAAGCTCCTAATGAATCCCAAGACTTCCCGGGTCTTAGTCTTCGACATCAATATGTAAGTAATGTTATAAATACTTTCCTCAGAAAATAACACTTAGTATTACTATTGTGACAATAATAACAATATTTTATCGAAATTCGCCTTAAAGTACACCCCAGTATTAAACAAAGAAGAGAAACAGAAGGCGTTGTGACAGCCAATGGTACCAGAACCTAACCAAATACTGACTGACAACTTTTTTGCCTGAATTCTCCAGGATGCCCAGATAGGAATTTTTCATTCTTGAATTTCGAAGGGGGGTATTTGATAGATATGATACAGGATACAAGCCAGAAGTTCTCAGCTTAGTTTTAAGGAAGATAACCTTTGATTTTATCAACAAACCTCTGCGAAAATTCAGATAATTTTGTACCTTCCTTTTTGATCTTCTCAAGATCAATGTTTACTTCAGGATAGTCGATTTCTTTCAAAGGAATTGTAATTACACCTTGAGTGCCTGAACCTAAAGCTTTAAGCCCCATAGAAATAACAAGTTCTGCACGAGGTCCTGGTTTCAGAGAAACAGTCATTTCCTCAAATTTCTCATCAATCTTAATAATAATATCTTTTTTGAGGTCTTCGTAGTTTTCTTTAACCGTCTCTTCTGGAATTACATTTACAGTTGGAATTAACCCAATGATAATAGGCAAAATGCTATACTGTCTTGTAAGATCTCTTTCATACTTCATAGATTCAATCATATCAAGGATTTCTTTGTTATCAAGAGTATGAGGGATTTTTGATTTAAGAACCATAACGACTTTTGATACATTAAAAGTCATTTCTTCCTGACTACTGATCTCCCATTTTTGAACTTCTCTACATACAGAACATGCAATATATTCTGTATCATTTCCTTTAGATTGTCTATATGCACTCTTTGCTCTTTCTTGAATCTCTTTGAGAAGCTCTTTAAGATTCCTGTCCAGAATGGGCAATCCTTTTTTCATTGCAGCTGTAGCGTAAGGTGCCGTTTCTTCAGTATTTTTCATTAACTCTGCTGCTTGCTCGCAATATTTTCTGTAAAAATTGAGTTCACTTTTTTTAGCTTCCAAGTCCATACCATCAAGCTTCTGGACTTCTTTTAATGCATTGGCAAGATTTTCAACCGCTTCAAAAAGCAATTCTTTACTCTTTGAGCCCAAAATTGCCTCTTTAGCTTCTGCCATATACTTATCAACTTCTTCATTTGCTTCCTGCTTGTTAAAGACGATTGTACGGAAAGATCGATAAAAAGGAAGGCAAAATTGAGATGGATTAAACAATCCGTATGTAGATTCCTGAGTCGCTTTTTCAAAAAATAAAATTGCTTTTTCCAGTTCTTTTTCGTAATCTTCTTCTTTTTCTGCCTGAGAAGCTGTGAATATAGAGACTTTTCCGAGAGAATTATTTGCATATGCTCTTACATCATTATCCTTATCATCTGCCAGCTTAATTAACTCGTTCCACGCATGTTGTTTATCTGGCACATGCGAAAAGGCAGAACCAAGAGCAGAAACAGTCCTAGATCTTACATTATTATCCTTATCATTTGTCAGCTTTATTAAACTGTCCCACGCCTGTTGTTTATCTGGTACATGAGAAAAGGCAGAGCCAAGAGCATAGACTGCTGCAGACCTCACATCACTATTTTCATCAGTGGTTAATTTAAGCAAATTATTCCACGCCTGTTGTTTATCTAACATGCAAGGGAGCACAGAAGCAAGAGCAGAAGCAGCTTTTAACCTCACATAATTATCCGCATCATTTGCCAATTTAACTAAATCGTTCCATACTTGTTGTTTATCTGATACGTAAGAAGATGCAAAAGTAAGAGCATAAGCGGCTCTCGACCTTATAAAACGATCTCTATCATTAATTAGTCTTATTAAATCATTCCATGCCTGTCGTTTATCTGGTACATAAGAAAAAGTAGAACCAAGAACATAGGAAACCCTATACCTTACATCATTTCCTTTTTCAGTAATTAGTTTTATTAAATCATCCCATGCCTGTTGTATATTTGGAACTTGAGGAAAAACAGAACCTAAATAATCGATAGCTTCAAATCTCACATAACTTTCTTCATCATTAACCAGTTTGATTAAATCATTCCACGCCTGTTGTTTGTCTGGCAAGTGAGAAAACTCAGAGCCAAGGATAACGGCAGCCCAGTACCTCACCCAACTGTATTTATCAGTAGTCAGTTTATGTAAGTCTTCCCATGCTTGTTGTTGATCTGGTAGATGAGAAAATGTATAATAAAGGGCTTTTGTTGCTCCATACCTTACTTCATTGTTATTATCAGTAATCAGTCTATGCAAGTCTTCCCATGCTTGTTGCTGATCTGGTAGATGAGAAAATGTATAATAAAGGGTTTCTGTGGCTCTATACCTTACATTCCTATTTCTATCAGTATTCAATCTATGCAAGTCTTCCCATGCTTGCTGTTTATTTGGCAGTGATGAAAAATTATCATTTAATTTTTCTAATGCCTTAATGCGTTCTCCTGGATCTTTTTTAAAGCATTGATTATGAATTTCCTCTTGGGCTACCAACTGACAAACACCACATGAATTTGTATAAGTTCTAAAGCTTAAAATTATTTCTTTTTGATTTGAGTTAAAATAAGGTCTAAGATTGGTTCAATGTAAGTCTCTAATATTCATAGGTCATTATATCAGCATGAAATCCTCACAACTGATTGCCACAATTATCTGCCTATCCCTAGTACTCATTGCAGCCGGCTGCACAGATTCTCTAAAAAACCCTTCCGAAAAAACATCTTCGCAAGAATCACAGCCTATTGAACAACCCACACCAGTACCTACACCTAAACAGTCTGCTCCAATAACTCAAAATACCATTACTCCATCAGGTCAGAACCTCACTGTACATTTTCTCGACGTTGGTCGAGGAGATTCGATCCTTCTTGAATACGATGGAAAATCCATACTCATAGACGCTGGAGAAAGTGATCAGGGAGAAGTTGTCTCAGATTACCTGAAAGACCAGGGAATCTCCAAGCTGGATTACGTAGTTGCAACTCATCCTCATTCTGATCATATTGGTGGCATGGTTGACGTATTAAACAACTTCAAGGTTGAGCACTTTATCGACAGTGGATATCCTCATACGTCCAAAACATACGAGAATATGCTGACCACCATTGATCAGAAAAATATCCCATTTACAACTCCCAAAAGAGGCGACAAGATTGATTTTGCATCAGGAATTAATGTTGAAGTTCTGAATCCAGGTACTACTTATTACTCTGACGATCTTAACCAAAATTCTATAGTCCTCAAAGTAACCGATGGAAAAGTTTCATTCCTGCTTATGGGTGATGCCGGTTTGGAGGCAGAAAATGACATAATGAAAGAAGGTTACGACGTTGACTCTGACATCTTAAAAGTAGGACATCACTCCAGTAGAACAGCAAGTGGAAAGACCTTTATTTCAGCTGTAAGTCCTGAAGTAAGTGTCATTGAAGTTGGAAAGGGAAATGATTATGGACATCCACACGCTGAAGTTCTTGAAAGGCTGCAGAAAGTCTCAAAAGTCTACAGAACAGATCTGGACGGCACAGTTACTGTTTCAACCGATGGATCTACTTACTCAGTCACAACTCAGAAGGCTGGGACTGTTTCCACTGGAAGTACAACTCACAGTTCAACAACTACTGAGGCACCAGAACCTGCTGAAAGCATAACCCCAAGCTCTACAGAGTCAACAGTCTATGTGAGCGATCTGAACCTTAAGGATGAGTGGGTGAAAGTTACAAACAAAGGATCCTCTCCTGTTTCCATGAATGGTTGGAAAATCCAGGATGAAGGTAGCAAACACACCTATACATTTCCTTCTTACACTCTGGATTCAGGATCTACTGTAAGTGTGTACACCGAAAAAGGCACTGATTCAGCTGCAGAACTTTACTGGCAATTGGATGATCAGATCTGGAATAACGATGGTGACACTGCGTACCTTTATGATAACAATGGAAAACTTATTTCTACGCTGGAGGGATAAATGTGGGAAACTTCAAAGTGACTATTGACAGGATTGAAGAGGATATTGCAGTACTACTTGTAAGAGATGAAGAATCTGTGAGAATCAATATTCCTCTCTTTTTATTGCCCATCGAAAGCAAAGAAGGAGACGTCTTGGACATTACCATCTCTAAAGATGTACAGGAAACAGAGGATTCGAAGGAAAGAGCATCGAACTTGCTTGAAAAGCTTAAAAACAAAAATAGAGGTTAATTAAGCTTTGAAGGGAAAAACAGAAATAATAAATACTTAGATCACCCTTTTTCTCCTTCTTCCATCTGACAGAATAAATTTAATATGGAAGACATTGTATTAAATAACAGGGAAACCGATGAATAAAGAAAGATTATCACTATCAGAAAGTGAAAACAAGAACATAAGACAGCACAGAAAAATATTATTGACGGTTCTTGGATTAACAATAGGTTTTATGCTCGGTCCACAAATAGAGGGGCTCAGTGAAGCAACAAACTTTTCAGTTTTCGAATTACGCAATTTATTTCTTTTGTCTTTTATGTTGATATATGGCACAGTAATTGGGGTACAGAGGCTAAAAAATAAATATGTTAAAAAGAAACTCGGAAATTGAGGTTTACAACAAGTATTATGGAAATATGGAAGCGTTTTATTACGTATTATCACTTACAATAAGTCCCACATAATTAAGGCAAATTGAACCCAAGTTTCATTAACACTTAAAACTTAACTTCTTGGATGCAGATTATTTGATTGGTCTTCAAATCGATAATTTTAATAGTGACAATATCATCTGACACAGGACCTGTTCCAAAAGCATTTGTATTACCATCTGATGTTAAAGGAAGTATCTTGAGATCCCCTACACTCAGAGTACCTAAACGAGTAGCATCAATGGTAACTGTATTGGCTTCATTCAGAGACGCCGTAACTTTCGTTAATTCTGAGTTTCCAAAGTCAATTTGATCTCCATCAAGATGTTCGAGTTTTACAGATGCTGGGACAGTAGAAGTAGCAATAGAGTTTGCTGTAATTTCGATGGTTACATCTGACAGAGAAGATGCAGGTTTGTTCATACTGGTAACGCTTGACATAACTGCAGCGGCAAGAATAACAGTCACTGCAAGCATCAGAGTTGTACCAACAACTTGAGATACTCCATCTTTGCTCTTAAACAATTCTTTAAAACCCATATTTTTCCCCCTCTAGATTAATGACATCCAGGCAAGAAGCCTTCCCTAAAATCTGGTCTTCCTAAAACAATCAAATGAAAGCTATTTTTTTGGTTAACCAGTTTCACATACAAATCCTTACTTTGTATATTATTTATAGAAGATATAAAAGTTCCCATTTCACACAATTTGTAAATAGTACAAATATGAGAAGGAATGGATATAGGGCTTGCTTGAAAAGTTCAAAATCATCAACAGGATCAAAAATATAATCTCTATTTTCTAACTTACATAGATAATTTCCTTTGAAGACTCGCACATTCTTACGTACATTTCTAATGTGTCCAAATTATAGCCCTCGTTAAAATATTTTCCTCAAATCAATTCCATCACTTTTCGCATAAGGGAGTAGATCCAACTTATCATAAAATATACAGGAAAGACTATAAATTATCCAAATTGCAATATACAAAAGCATTTATAATCAAAAAAAGAATAATAAAAAATTGTTTTCATTTTGATTCATTACTAAAAGTTAACAAACTTGACTGTAAGAATGCAAGAGGAAAAACGAGGGAACTTAATGGAATTAGAAGATAGCTACGAACCATATATTTTAGATTATTTTCCTAATTCAAAATATCAAATTCGAGAAGCGCAAAAAAAGATTTTGGGAAATATAGACTCGGCTGCTTTTTTAGGGAAAGAGTATATCATAATCCAAGCTCCAACAGGAGTGGGTAAGTCTGCAATCACGTACACTCTTTTGAATTTCTTTAAAGAGGGAATGGGATACGTTTGCACAAGTAGAAAAGCATTACAAACTCAGTATTTAAATGACTTCAAAGATTTGAAGGAGGCTAAAGGTCGTAGTAATTACATGTGCTTGGAATCAGAAGGGTCAAGAACATGTGATAAAGGGAATTGTCATATCTTTATGAGCAGTTGCAAACGAAGACCTCAGAAAGAAGAGACACAATATTTAGCTTATTATTCTAATGCTCATGAATGCCTCATGTATTGGACAGGTCCACCGGAAGATCCAGTAAGATGCCCGTATATGGTTGATAAAGTTGCTGCTATAAATCATCATGCAGTGATTTCTAATTATACGTACTTACTGACAGAGGCTAACTACGTAGGTGAACTCAGTCCAAGAGAAGTTCTGATTTCAGACGAAGGGCATAATATAGAAGCTTCCATCATGGATTTTGTAAAGGTGCCGATTTCAGAAGAAATTCTTGATATTGTCAATAAATACCGGCATGACACTCCCATTTCATTTGTAAACACCGACCTATATGACGAAAATACATTTAAGTTAAGACTTCACGCTACTTGGCTAACTGATTTAAATAATGCTATTATTGATGTAGTTTCAGTCATCCAAAAGAGAGCAGTTGCAGAGTTTCAAGAAAAACAAATGTGGGAATCTCACTACAAAATATCTCATCCAGTGGGAGAACAAAAAGAAGAGCAAGAAGACAGGATTCAAAGAATAGAAAAAAGACTTGAAGATCTTTATTCAGATCAACAAAAATTAGAAAATTTACAAAATACGCAGATAAAATTCTTTTTAAAGGATATAAAGGATAACCTGAGAAATTGGGTTGTAATGGAAACTAGAAACTCTTATGACAAAGTAGTTAAAATCGAGTTTCAGCCTATTTTCATCTCTCCTTATGCACAGGATAAGTTTTTTTCGTTGGGCAGAATAAATATTATAATGTCGGCTACGGTTTTAGATTACAGAATATTTGCCAAAAATCTTGGATTACCCGTGGAGGAAGTAGAATATATTGAAGTAGAGCCTCAATTTCCAGTAGAAAATCATCCAATTTTTAGCTTACAGATAGCTAATTTCAGATATTACGAGGATGATACTCCAGAAGATTTAGATCTCTTTTATACAGAAATTGTTGACCGAATTGATATGTTACTTGATCTTTTCGATAAAGACAAGGGAATAATTCACTGTACTTCTTACGTAATCTTAGAACATATTCTTGAAAAGTCAAAATTTAAAGATCGGCTTATTACTCATGACCAAAGCAACCGGGAAGAAAAGTTAGAGGAGCATAAGAATAGTACAGAGCCAACTGTGTTGTGTTCACCTTCGATGACCGAGGGAGTAGATCTTAAAGATGATCTTTCAAGGTTCCAAATACTTGTCAAGGTGCCTTTTCCAGACTTAAAGGACGAAAGAATTAATAAAAGAAAAGCTCTTGATGAGGACTTTTACAGATTTAAAACAGCTATGACTATCATTCAGTCAATAGGAAGATCTGTTAGATCTGAAAAGGATTATGCAGTTACATTCACTCTTGATTCCAGATTTGAAAGTTTTAGAGATAAAAACAGGGATATAATGAAACTTTTTAATCAACATGTAAAAGGCAATTCTGAATTGGAGAGTTTAGCCAACTTAAAAGATGATAATGAATTTAAACGCAAAATTACGGATCCAGAGTTTCAAGTAAGACTTTTGAAGCATATTCCAAGAAAACAGGAATCCAATAATGAGGAGATCTCAGTTAATCAGGACACAGAAGAAGAATGAGTTTTGAAGCTTAAGATTAGAACCAATTAAATAAAAGGTTCTGTGAAGTCTTCAGATTTCACAGTACTTTTGACATCACGTACTACCGCTTACAATAAGTGCTGCAAGAATAAGGGCAAGTGCAACCATTAAAATGTAAATTGGCCACTCTGGAAATCCTTGAAACATAATTAACTCCTGAAGAAATAACGAAAAGGGAATAAGAAGTATTGGAGAGTAGACGGAGCGGGAGTGCCCCGTCAGTTCAGATTATTCAGTGACGCAAATGCAACGAAGCGTCTGCATCCTATAAGCATCAATACTAATTAAATATTTTTAAATAGTACAATGGAAAATATTTCCAGGTTTATAAAACTGAACATTTTAAGAGAAGAGGTAGTAAGGACGGAAGAGTCGGTCTTCTTCCGCCCATGCTTGAGGTTTAACAGGTTCAACTCGCCTGTCCAATTATGAAACAAAACAATATTGTCTTATAACTATTTAAAATTTACTTGGATGTTCTCAAGGAAGTCTTTCCTCTCTTTTTAAAAAGCCTTGAGCTTGAGAAAATAACCGGATCTGTAAATGAGTTTTGTAAACCACAATATAGGAAATAAAGACTCGAAATTACAAAAAAAGGATAGTATTTAAAGTATTAAATACTTATTACACATGGCAATATTCATGCCTCTAAAATACTTCCATGCTGGCGGTTCACTTGCAGAAATGCTTGGCTGGCATGGAGGGGATCTTAATAAAATGTATTATTGTATACTGCTTCGAGCATTTTTACTCTAAAAAAACGCTTCCATGCTGGCAGTCGAACTTGCAGAATTCTCTGCATGGCTGGCGTGGAAGAAACTTTAATTCTCTCGTCTCTTTTTTACAACCATCTTTTCGCTTGAGACTCTACAATTTATCCTTTTAGGTTTGGGTGAGAAGGTACTGTGGGTCATA
>CAZLNG010000114.1:0-11653 GCA_964560735.1 uncultured Methanosarcinales archaeon
TTCCTCGTTTCGAGGAAAAATTGTAGTATTTCAAAGAATATCTGAGTAGTTACAAGATTACTTCTATTCGGGAGAAGAGTCCTTTTATCTGAAAACAACGATGCAGGCGTTTAATGATGCCGGAATTTCCGTAAGCAGCATTAAGGAGATTCTTGATCTTGGATTCTACCTTACGACTGCGATAAAATGTGCAAAGGTTCAGTATGGAATCTCGACTGCAACAATCAAAAATTGCTCACTTGTACTGGAAGAGGAGCTTTCACGTTTTCCTGAGCTTGAAGTTTACCTGCTAATGGGAGATGTTGCGATAAAAGCTTTTAACTATATCAGCAAGAGGCAGAGCGGAAAAAACACAATTCCAGCCGGTTCCACATACAAAATCCGAAAGAATCAGTTTTATTATCATGGCAAGAGGGTTTTTCCTTCATACTTGCAGACAGGGCAGAATTACCTGATTGAGAAATCAAAACGAGAAATGATTGCAGAAGATCTGGCTGACGCAATAAAAATAATACATGGGGTATAATAAAAAGATAATTACATAAAATAAAGCGAAAGAGAACAAATCACTGCATATTGATCATTCTTTTTCTCTTTACTTCCTTCTTATCTTTTATTTCATTTTTCTCTTATCTTTTTACCTTACTTTCTTCTGATCATTCTTTTTCTCTAAACTTTATTCTGAATTCTGTTCCATTCCCTTTTACAAGCTCAATGCTGCCATCTATCTGTTCCACCAGTATGTTTATTAGTTGAAGTCCGAGAGAAGAAGTGTGCTTGAAATCAATATTTTCTGGAAGCCCAACTCCATTATCAGAAACAACCAGTAAAAATTCAGAGGTATCGCAACTTTCAGGACCTGTGTTATTGTTCTTGATTCCATCGTTACTTATCCTGTGAAGCTTTATCTGGATTTCCCCGCTTCTGCCCCTGGGAAAAGCGTGCTTTAAGGAGTTAGATACAAGTTCATTGACAATAATGCCCAGAGGAACTCCGGTGTCCATTCCGAGAAATATACTTTCCGTATCCAGTTTTAAGCTGATATCTTCTCTGCCTACAACATATGAACTGAAAAGTTCATTAGCTAGTTTTTGCATGTACACTTCAAAATCAAAAGTTTCCAGGTTCCCAATTTCTCCGGTTTTGTACAGTTCTTCATGAATCAAGGACATTGAGGCGACGCGATTCTGACTTTCCCGGAAAGCTTCTATAATCTTCTCGTCGTTAAAATATTCAGCCTGGAGGTTGAGCAAGGATGAGATTACCTGGAGGTTATTTTTAATCCGGTGATGGATCTCTTTTTTGCGGACTTTTTCAGCTTTTAAAAGAGCCTCTTCTGCCTTTTTACGTTCGGTTATATCGAGCATTACGCCTACGATCCCAATTACGTTTCCAGATAAATTGCTGAAGGTAGCCTTATGTAAAAGAAAGTCTCTTTCCTTTCCATCAAATGCGCATCTCACCCTCAGTTCATGAGGCACGTTTTTGCCTTTTTCCAGAAGAAGTCGGTCATATTTTTCAGAGATACGGATCATTTCCTCGGAGAACTCATTTTTAAACTCATGCATGGAATGACCTATAACTTCCTCTTTAGGCAGTCCCAGAATAAAGGTGGCAAACATCTCATTACAGCCCTGATAGATACTTTTCAGGTTCCTGTAAAAAACGGGAGAAGGAATGGCATCAAGGAGGCTTTCCAGAAAATAAATGTTGTTTTGAAGAGCTTTTTCTACCTATTTACGCCCGATAATTTCTCTGGAGAGCTTTTCATTTGTTCTTATCAGTTCAGCAGTCCTTTCTCTTACCAGTTCTTCAAGATTTTCCTTATACTGGCCCAGTTCTACTTCTGCATGTTTCCGCTCGATCACTTCTGAAATCAAAAAAGCCACTGAAGTTAGAAAATAAGTGTCATCTGCTGTAAACTTCCTTTTTTTCTTGGAATGGACTCCAAGTACTCCAAAGGGTTTTTCCATGCTGCCGATTATAATACTTGTTCCACTAACCACGCCGTGGGCTTTAAGTATTTCCGGTTCCTTAAAGCGGTTTTCTCCATCAAAGTCCTCCACTATAACAGGCATATTTGAAAGTAAGGTATATCCTGCTTGAGATTCCTTTTCCCCTCCGACAACAGCTTTTCCCACAAGCCCGGATTTCCATCCGACCCCTGCCCTTAAAAGAAATTACCATCCGGCTTAAGTTCCAGAATTTTACAGTATTCCAGCTCAAGAGTATTTGCAATCAGTTCCACACATTCATCCATGAATTTTTGAAGGTCTTCACAAGTAAGAGCTATTCTTCCTATTTTGTAGAGAACTTCATGCTGTTTTTCCTTGTTCTGGAGCTTTCTTGCAAGCTCTTTCTGGCCAGTTATATCGAACCCGTAGATGTTTATGTATTCTTCTTCGGGTATGGGGTGAAAAGAGACCAGATATACTTTTTTTTCCACTTTAACTTCCATTTTTTCCGGGATATTTCGGAAAAACACTTTTTGCACAAAATCGCAGACATAGGAAGGCAGTTTTTCTCCGACTCCTCCCACACCCCACTTATGTAGTAAGGGTTCTCCTGCCATATTTGAGTAAAGAACAGTCCCGTCCTTTTCCACACGGAGCACAGGATTCGGGTTTTTTTCCGGAAATTGTTCCATTTTAGTTTTCATTTTACCTCTTAACACCCTGTGTCTTTGACGACCATTCCCTCATCTCCACTCAGCAAACATTGAGAATAAATTCTAACTTTAATTACCCCTTAATTTTCTGGTTCCTCGTTGTTTTGTGTGGGTTGAAAATTATTTTCCAGTTGAAAAGTGACCATACCATATAGATAAACATCGAATATGAATGTGATTTTCCATAGTAAATATTTCTAAATATTTTATATGTTGAACTTACTTTTACAAAGTGACTATAAAATTACCCACTCGAAATAGCGAAGAGACAATTTCTTTTCTTGCTTTTTTAATATATATGTTTTAGCTTCAATAAATATCCCTCCACTGGAAATTGATTCCTGTTCTTTTCCACTTTTCTAAAAATCATCCTGTTTCTTATTCGGCATAGCCTTTCATTTACTATATATTAATTATACTTCTATAGATGCTATTGAGGAAATCTATATATATCTGCCAGACAATTATAGTGTGTCGAAGAGAACCAGCAATCTGATGAGAAGTAATTAGAAGATTGAAAAAAATTAATATAAAAAACAGAATAAAAACAGAATAAAAACAAAAGAGGTGAATGAAAAATGGAACAACTCAGAAATTTGATTATCGAAAACGTAGTAATGTTCAATGAAGCGTTTCCGAACAAGTTCTGTCATAGTCCGGATGTCATTTCCGCAATCTCACACGACTACCAGTTCACTTACAGACAGGTAGAAAACGAGATTGAGAAGATGGTTCATGAAGGGGTTCTTGATGCAGAACTTTCCGATTGGGACGGAATAAAGATCTTATAAGAATATTGCTACTCAGCAAAAGTTAAGCAATAAATTGGAAATCACAAATCAATGCACGAAGACATAAGAAAATTGAAAGTAAAATTTAAAAGTAAAATTTAAAAGTTAAAAATTAAATAAAGAAGTATTAGATTAGACTGATTATTAAGAATTTAACTGAATGTTCAGTCTCTTAAATACGATTTAGGCCTCTGAATCAGGCGTTCAAACAGGATAAAGAGATATACAGCGAGAATTTCTTCTGAAATTTCGCCAGTAGATAGCTTCTTTTCCCTTAAAACCTTTTAATCCTGAACGATTTCAAGAAGCGGACACTTCTCATAGCTGCCTTTTTTCTGATAATATCTTTTAGCATGCTCCACGAGCAGGGCATGGTACTCCTGATACAGTTCCGGATCTTGAGGCAGATTGTCTTCAAAGACCGCCTTGATCTGGTCATAATTTGCTTTTTCATCAGCAAGTCTAAGGTTTGTTGTTATCCTTTTCGTGTATGCGTCGACTACAAAAGAAGGTTCTTTGAAGGCATAGAGTAAAATAGAATCTGCAGTTTCCGGGCCCACGCCTTTTAAAGAGAGAAGTTCTTTTCTGTCAGGTGCTCTGTCTTCAAGCTCAAGAAACCAGCTGGCAAGATTCTTGAGGCGGACAGCCTTCTGGTTATAATAGCCTGCTGATTTGATTGCTTCTTTTAAATCCTCAGGGTTAATTGAAATAAGGGCTTCAGGGGAAAGAGCATTTAGCTGTTTCAGGTTGAGTAGAGCTTTTTCAACCTGCATCCAGTTCGTGTTCTGCGTAAGCAGAGCTCCGCAAATAATCTCAAACTGCTGGGCTCTGCTTTGAGGGTATGTATAATCTGCAGGGTGGTAGCCCCGGACAGAACCGGTCTTTGTAGGATTTGTCCCTCCAGCTTCATGAAGTTCAATGAGAGGCCACCAGCCCTGAGGACCGTAAGAGACAAGGAGATAGTCATAGATCTTCATGACAACAGGCTTGATTACTATTTTTTCGGAACCGAAGTTTTGCTTATTCATTTTCATTTCAAGATCTCACATTCCAGGAATAGTTTAAAACCCTTCTATTTCAGGTTTATCTTTTAAGTAATTTTATTTTTGAATTTCTTTAATCTGCCTGAATCAAAAAGATAAAATGATTCTCATCTGCCTTAGGGAGAAGAGGAGAACTCTTGAACTGTCTGCAGGCGAGTTCAATTGCTTTCAGAAACAGGGTTGTATCGCTCCAGGACGGTACTCACTCCCTTTTTTGAAGGCTGACCATCACTCTGCATAGCAGTATAAGATTTCTGGATTTTTGCAGGGGAATACTGGATAGCAAGCACTCTCATTATGCCAAGTACAAACAGTAATGCTGCCAGACTCAAAATAAATTCAGACCCGAATTCCTTGGAATAAAGCCCCACAGCAATTTCACGCAGGACTATTAAAATTGTGGCATCTGTTATATCTGTGATTTTTATCCTATCGCTTTCCTGATAATCGACAAAGGCTTTGAAAAGGTCAATCACAATAAAAACCGTAAGCACACTTGTTACCATATGATTGAATCCGCTTTCCAGAGACTCAAAAAGAATGAAGCGGATATCCAGAAGAGTTTTTGCCATTCCCACAATTAAAGCCAGCAGCAGTATGTAAAGAAAGATTGTACTGATCATATCCGTGACTTTTTTGAACAATTTCAGACTATCCATTTTTATATCTCCCAATATTTACTGCCTCTCATAACTCCAACGTTATAAATATTTTTTCATATTATTTTATATAGAATTAAAAAAACTAAAAGATAGAACATACCAATATATCTCTATATTTTGAACCAGTAAATTACTGCTTGTGTAAGTTACTTCGTGCCAAAATCCAGAAATTTATAGTTGTGGAACCTGAATATGATAACAAAGAGAGGAACGAAATACTAAAATGAAGAAATTAATCAGGAAGTAGTTGCCTGAAAACGAGGTTGAATAAATAATGGCGTCTTATGATTTGGAATCTCATGAAATGGCATCTTATGATTTGGCATTTATAGATTTAAGTGAAACATCAAATTCAGAGGCAGTATTATGGCTTTGATCACACCTAAAAAGGTCATAATAGCCGTTGCTGGATTTTTCATAGTTTTCGTAATCGCTATACTGGCAGTAGATGGTTTTTTCCTGCCAGAAAAATACCTTGAACCCTGGGATGAAACGTATCACAAGCAATTTAACGACCCAAGGGTTCAGGTACTGGCCCATGGGGTACTTGCCCCAAATTCCCACAACCTGCAGTCCTGGAGAGTGGTACTTGAAGGGGAAGACAGCTTCCTCCTTTATGTTGACTCCACAAAGATCAGCCCTAAAGCCGATCCCCCGGGAAGACAGGTTACTATCAGCCAGGGGACTTTACTGGAATATGTTAGAGTTGCAGCAGAAAATCTCGGATACGAAGATAAGATGCAGCTTTTCCCGGAAGGTGAGTATGGTTCTGAGGGATCTGCCGCAAACCTCGGAAGCAAACCGGTTGCAAGAGTGACTCTTAAGAAAGCTCCCGGAGGGGCTGAGTCTGAACCCTCCCTCTATAAAGCGATGTTTGTGCCTGACACATACAGGGTTCCTTACAGAGAAACAAAGCTTTCTGAAGAAGATATTGAAACACTCGAAGCCCTGAGCACTGAAAATGTCACAATCATAATTTTCCAGGACCCTGAAAACCTTGAAAAACTCGGGGATATTGCCTTTAGGGCAGCAAAAATCGAAGCTGGCAATGATATGGTTCAGCAGGAAGGCTTTGAGCTTTTCAGGCCCAATGAATGGAAGAAAAACGAATACAGGTACGGTTTCAGCTTGAACGGACAGGGACTCCCTGCTGCTAATGTCCATTTGATGCAGGGCCTGATTAGCCTCTTTCCCTTCCTGAATTCTCCTGAAGCATCAGGAAAGGCTTTTCTGAGCCAGGCAGAATCCGCAGTCGAAAATACGCCGGCATATGCTTTGATAATCACAAAAGGCAACAGTCGCACGGAACAGGTTGAAGCCGGAATACTCTATAGCCGCTTTCTGCTCACAGCTACTGACATGGGATACGCCATGCAGCCTATGAGTCAGGCTCTTGAGGAATACCCTGAAATGGCAGAGATCTATCAGGAAATCCACGGGGAATATACAGGGGAAAATGAAACAATCCAGATGCTCTTAAGGCTTGGAGTCCCAGAAAAAGAAGTGCCTCCTACAATGAGGCTTAATGTGACTGAAATAATTGAAAGATGAAGGACACTGATATCAAGGAAGGGGGAATAAAGAGAGGGTTTTAGCCCCTCTATTTTTTTCTTGTTTGTTTCCCTATTTCCTTTCTCTTTTATTTGAGGGCATTAACTGTTCTATTCGCTGGATGCACCTATTTTGTTTCCTCTGTTCTCTATTCCTTCATTCATACCTCAGTGCATCCACAGGTTTCAGTTCGGCTGCATTTTTTGCAGGCACTAAACCTGCAATGAGTCCCACAATTATGGATACCATGGTCGCAACCACCGTACCTTTCAGGCTTAAGGCGAATTCAAAAGGAACCTTCATTTTAATTGAGATAAAAAAAAGGATTGCCTGAACGGCAGCTGTACCAAGGAGAATTCCTATAATTCCTCCCACAAGGCTGATCATCGCTGCGTTGCAGAGAAAAATAAGCATGATATCTTTATTCCTTGCTCCTATGGCCTTCATGATCCCGATTTCTTTAGTTTTCTCAAGGACAGATGTAAACATCGTATTCGCAATCCCTGTAGATCCCACGAGCAGAGATATACCTGCAATGAACGCCAGAAAGGCTGTGAGTCCGTTGATCAACTTTCGGGTGCTTTCAATTGTCTCTTTAGGGGAGTTTACATAGAAGTCCTGAGTATCCTTGGTAACTTTCCTTGAAATTCTTAATTTATGCTCAATCTCCTGAAGGGTTGTGTTATATTCTGCTCCTTTATCAAGCTTTATTTCAATACTGTCGTAGACTTCCTGTTCCATTTCAGGCATATTTTCATCGGTGTATGGAAGAGTATATGCATCCTTGTAAGGCATGTAGATACTGCTCCCGAACATTCCTCCCAGCCCTCCAAGAAGTCCCCCTTCCTGTGCGAGAACCCCAACTACCCTGTAGGACTTACCGTTAAGCAGGATCATCTGATTGAGCCGGATTTCCCTTTCGAATGTGTCTTTTGAAAGTTCTTTTGAAACAAGTACAACTGTTTTGTCTCCGGATTTTAACATTCTGCCCTGTTCTAACTTCTTATTCGCTATTTCGGGCCAGACAGTCGGATCCACACCTTTAACCCAGACAGAAGTAGTTTCCCCCCCGAATGTCAGTTCTGCTCCATTTTCAACATTAACATTAACGTGCTCTACACCCGGGATGCTCAGGAGAGTAAATACGTCCAGCTTTGTAAGTTTCGACTCTCTCACAGGCTCAAACTCTGTAGCGGTAGACTTATTGTTTTGAGAGTTTTCTCCAGTTTCTACAACTGCCTCAAGATTCTCGTCTGAATTTTCTCCAGAGTTTTCTCCGGAAGTCCCTTCTGAACTTACCTGAACTTCTCCGGTTTCTTCTTCAGTTACCTGAAACGGAGTCGAAGCCACAATTGTAATGGTATCGCCTCCGAATCCTTCCAGTGTTTCAGTCACCTGTTCCTGGAAATACTCCCCTGTCGTGACGATTGCCATTACTGAGGCAATGCCTATAATCACCCCTACAATGGTCAGCCAGCTCCTCAGTTTATTGGCTTTGACCATATTCAGGGCGATTTTTAAAATCTTTGCCAGCTTCACGGAACCACAGACCCGGGTTTGAAATTTATTCGCCTGATTTCTTTTCTTCCATTTGATCTATACCTATCCCTGTTTCATGAACACTTTCTTTCATCTTCTGGCGCTTTTTATAAAAAAGAAAACCTCCAGCAGCGATAAGAATAAGGAATAAGAATTTGGATGAGCCTGAGTTTAATCCACCATTGTCTTCAGAAGATGTAGAACCTGCCTGAGAATCAGAAGGTAAAGCGTAAAGGGGCAGAATCTTTTCCTGAACCTGCCTCAGTCCGTCACTGGATGTATAAGTGATTACGAACTTTATAGGTAACTCCTGATCAGTGGACTCTGGTTCCAGGTTGAAATCCGCAATCGTATAATCCCCCTTTTGCAGGTTTCCAAGAATTACCGAGTTGGAGCCATCAGTAACTGTCCAGTTTGCCTGTACCGGAACAGAAACCTTTACCGAGTTTGCACCATTGTTTCCGATGTTCGAAATAGAAAACGTGTAGGCTCCAGCAGGACTTTTTTCCATGAAAGCAATATCGAAATCCGTTGTGCCACCTATGTAGATTCCTGCCTTGCTTTTGATTTGCTTTCTTTTCTGGTTTTCTACGGTACCTGCTTCAGTAATAGTTTTAAGTTCCTCGATATCATCATAAGTAAGAACCAGATCCAGTTTATACAGGCCCGGTTTTGTATTCACATTGGTCAGGACCTCAAAGCTGACATTGGCAGTATCTCCCACATCAATAAGGTTAATGTGCTTTACATTGCTGGAACCTACAGGAAGGATAACATCGTTTGCGCATTCCCAGGAAAACATCGCATTTTTGAGAGGAGAATTACCCACATTTTTTATGCCGAAAATAAGATCGGTTTTCGCTCCAGGGACAAGTTTTTCTACACTGATATATTCTATCTCAGCATTTGATTCGCTGTCTATATCTATATTGAGTTCTCGAGTAAGAGGTGCTATATCCTCATTGCCTGTCGTGTAGAGCTGTACCTTAAGAGGATACTTGCCCTCATTGACATCGTTTTCAATCCCCAGCTTGAACTTCACGACTTTTCTGCGGTCATCATCAGAACGTTTTCCGATAGTGCCTATATCCGTTACAAGCTTCTCTCCCGTAAGGGCCCTGAAAGGATATTCGGGCTTGACTTCCAGAACGCAGTCCTCTACATCTTTATAACCGGTGTTCTCGACCGAAAGACTGATTTCAAGAATATCGCCTGGCTTTACAGGATCAGGGTCCTGATTAAGCAGGTCAACACTTAAGCCCTTATCAAGACTAGTAAGGTTACTTTCAGCCAGAGAGGGTTCACATAATAATGACAGGCTGAGCAGTATCAAGCAAATAAAACCAATTAGTTGTTTAAGACCCACCTTTGATTCCTCAGTATTTTAATCCCACAATTTTGCCAGTTTCCTTTCCGGAGGTTTCTATCCTGATGAACTCAAAAATTCACTCTAATTTCACATTAATAATTCATAGAAATTTATTTTGTTTTTTCTGAAATTTGACCCTTATTCCCAGATCAGGCTTCAGGATCAATTTGTTCTTCATTGGGCTCATCCCTTACAATTTCCCCATCTTTCAATTGAATATGCCTTCTGGCATATCCGGCAAGATGCAGGTCATGGGTGACCATAACTACTGTTTTGCCTTTTTCTTTCCAGAGCCTGTGCAGAATCCCAATAACTTCTTTGCCTGTAACACTGTCAAGTGCTCCGGTAGGCTCGTCTGCCAGGATTATTTCAGGATCGCAGGCAAGGGCTCTTGCTATTGAGACTCTTTGCTGCTGGCCTCCAGAGAGCTGGGTAGGCTTGCTATTTGTTCTATCGGAAAGCCCTACAAGGGTCAGCAGTTCCTTTGCCCTTTTTTCCGCAATATGATCGTCAATCTCCTGAATTTCCAGGGGTAAAAGAACATTTTCAAGGGCTGTCATTCCCGGAATCAGGTTATATTGCTGAAAAACGAAACCTATAGTCCTGCCCCTAAGGGCCGCGAGGTCTGATTCCTCAAGAAGGGCTATATTTCGACCTTTCAGGTAAATTCCCCCTCTTGAAGGGATGTCAAGACAGCCAAGCAGGTTCATCATTGTCGATTTTCCGCTGCCAGAAGGGCCAATTATAGCCGCAAATTCCCCTCTCCCAAGTGTTACATTTAGATTCTTCAGGGCATTGACCTTGACTTCTCCCATCTGATAAGTTTTCCAGACATTATGAAATGAAATCAGCGTATTTCCCATGTTTTCTCCTGAATGAGATACTTATATAATCATTATATTAGTAAAAAAGGTTTACTTAAACTCAGTTTTCTACAGGCTTAAAATACACAAAGTGCTCACTCCAAGTAATCGCGCTAAGTACTCGCTCTATACTCAATTCAAGTACTCAATCTAAGTACTCAATTGAAGTCCGAATCCTCAAAAATGAACAGCTCATCGATTGTAGTATCAAGAGATCTGGCTATTTTACCTGCAAGCTTGAGAGAGGGGTTATACTTTCCTTTTTCAAGAAAAACGATGGTTTCTCTTCGGACTCCTATCAGGTTTGCAAGGGCTTCCTGAGTAAGGTCATGTCTGGCTCGAAACTCCTTGATCCTCGTTTTCATGTGTCCTCCTCCAAACCTTATTCGATGTCACCCTTCTGCATAAAATACCATCTGAAAATATTTGCAGAGATGATCATAAAGAAAAGAAGTAGACCAAGAACCCCTCTGGCAGTAAGCTCTGCAAGCCTGAAGTATTCAACCAGAGAAAGAACTGTAATAATTACAAGCGTCAGAAGCCATGAATATGTAATTCCGTAGGCAGCCAGTTTCTTTGTCCTCTCGTCCCTGTCCGGGAGGTCTCCCTGCCTGAAAAGTCTGAATGCTGTCACAACAAAGAGGATCAGGCCAAAGCTGATCAGAAAAATAGAAATTGATGTATCATATTGATAAAAAGCTGCGAAAAGCAATCCCATAACCAGAATGGCTATTCCAACGACAAGTTTATACATGTACTTTTTTTCCATGTTTTTTCACCCTTATTTTTCACTTTTATTTACCCGTTCACACACTGGTACTTTCCTGTTAGTTATTTACCACATATTATTAGAAATTTCAAACATTAAGTTAGATATAAATAACATTTACTGATAGTTAAAGGTTTTTCCTGAAAACGAATTTTTAGTTAGAAATATACAACATAAAGTTCTAAATATGGAACAAAAGGTGTGATAAAAATAACAATTAGATCCAAATGCCCTCAAGAATCTGCCTTTTCTAATTTCTTTCTCTAAATTGTTTTCATATTAGAAGAAAAAATTAGACTCAAAAGAGATCAAGAAAACTAAAAGAGAGCAAGAAAACTAAAAAAGAGGAAATTGAAAAAAGCTCCGTGCTGTCTTCTGGCAATTTTAGCTTAATGTAT
>CAZLNG010000115.1:0-11436 GCA_964560735.1 uncultured Methanosarcinales archaeon
TCAGGTTAACTTACTCTCCATATCAGGTTAACTTACTCTCCATATCAGGTTAACTCCCTCTAGAAACCAGGCAACATTACTCCAGAGACAGGATCAATTTTAAGATATTAATACAATCAAATTACTACTGCTTTTGCAGGATATTTTTCAGCCTTTCAGCTTTTTCAGTCAGGCGGTGTTAAGTAACTTATTTTTTAGACGAGTCTGGAATTTGAGATTATTTTTCTCTTTTCCTTCAGATTTATTCTTTCAGGCCTGTTCTTCAAGGGCTTCAAGTCCATGTTTTTTACGATAGTCATTGATTGCCCTGTGGATAGCCTCTCTGGATACGACTGAACATTCCAGTTTTCCGGGGGGTAGTCCCTCAAGTGCTTCAGCCACAGATTCGTTTGTAAGTTCCCAGGCTTCTTTTAGGGTCTTGCCTTTTATCATTTCCGTAGCCATGCTGCTGGATGCAATTGCAGCTGCACAGCCGAAAGTCTTGAATTTCACATCCTCAATTCTGTCTTCACGGATTTTCAGGAAAATTTTCATCTGATCTCCATGTGGATTTCCTGCTTCTCCAATTCCATCAGCCTCTTCAATTTCCCCCACGTTTCTTGGGTTCATGAAGTGATCCATTACTTTTTTATTATACAGAAAACTCCCCCCATTCTTCTATTCTAAGTTTTATTTTTCTGTTTTGAGTCTTTTTTATTCGAAATTGCATTTTCTATTGCAGGTATCATTCTCCCTCTGCAAACATTATTCCTGGAGATCCTCTTTTGTACTCCAGGATATGTTCTATGAGTTTCGTTATTTTTCACATGCAGTTGAAGGTTTATAGAAAGGAGACATGGCTCTCAGCTTTCCAACAACTTCAGGCAGTACCTCAAGGACATAATCAATATCTTCATCGGAGTTTGCGTCCCCGAGAGTCAGGCGAAGGGATCCCTGTGCTATTTCCGGAGGTACACCTATTGACCTCAGCACGTGTGAGGGTTCGAGAGATCCTGAAGAGCAGGCACTGCCTGTGGAACTGCAAATTCCCATCTGGTCAAGCATGAGAAGTAAGGATTCCCCTTCAATGAATTCAAAACTGAAATTCAGATTTCCTGGGAGGCGCTTTTCGGGGTGTCCATTAAACTTGCAGTTGGGAATTTGCAGGGTTCCGGATAGGAGCCTGTCTCTCATCTTTCTTAGCTTTTCATTGTGAGCCTCAATGTTTGCTGTTGCAAGTTCAATTGCTTTTCCCATTCCCACGATGCCTGCAACATTTTCGGTTCCAGCTCTTCTTTTTCGTTCCTGGGATCCTCCGTGCATGTAATTATCGATCTCTGTACCTTCCCTGATATAGAGGGCTCCAGTGCCTTTTGGTCCGTAGAATTTGTGGGCGGAAAGCGAAAGCATATCCACGTTTCTGTGGATACTTTTCATCTTAAGAGGAACTGCACCTATAACCTGTACGGCATCCGTGTGGAAAGGAACATCGTGTTCCTTTGCAATTTTCCCTATCTCCTGAACTGGCTCTATCGTTCCTATCTCATTATTTGCATACATCACTGAGATAAGGATAGTATCCTTTCTGAGTGCAGCTTCCAGTTCTTCAAGATCTACAAGCCCGTATCTGTCTACGGGCAGATAAGTTACATCAAAGCCCCGGGTTTCCAGATACTCGCAGGGATAAAGCACTGCATGGTGTTCTATTGATGTAGTGATAATATGCTTTCCTTTCTTCCGTCTGGCAAAAGCTGTTCCCTTGACAGCCCAGTTGTCGGATTCTGTCCCTCCTGAAGTGAAATATATCTCTTCAGATTTAGCCCCAAGAGAATGTGCAAGCTGCTCGCGTGCGATTTCCACTGCCTCTTTTCCTTCTCTTCCTATTGAATACAACGAAGAGGGGTTTCCGTAGTGTTCTTTCACAAAAGGCAGCATAACCTCAACCACCTCAGGTTTTGTAAAGGTGGTGGCTGCATGGTCCATATAGACAAAGCGATTTTCTCCCATCTGAACCCCCTAGAAGATATGGGTTTGCGAGATATGAATTTATTGCGTAATATATTGTTTTCCGAATTTTTAGAACAAAAAAACTTCAGCGGAATCAGAAAAGTTATTTATAAGGCTACTTTCTAGTCCCATTCCAATCAGGTGGAGGAAAACAAACTTTGCTGAAACAATTCTCAATCATTCTGGGCATATACTTCCTGGGAGAGCTGATTCAAAAAATCTCAGGTTTGCCGATTCCGGGTAACGTTATAGGAATGCTCATCCTTTTCTTCGGGCTGTACACCGGGATAATTAAACTCGAGACTATAGGCAAAATAAGTGATTTTTTGCTCGATAATCTGGCTTTTTTCTTTCTGCCTGCAGGAGTCAGCCTTATGACCTCTTTTGGGCTGCTTGAAGGAAAATGGACTTCAATTCTTGAAATCTCCCTTATATCTACCTTGATAGTTCTGGTTGTAACAGGGCTTACAGTGGAAGCTGTTCAGAGGGTTCTGAGGCTAAAAGCAGAGTTTTCTTCCAGTAAGGTTGATGACACGAACGATGGAATAGATTATAAAAAGGACGATAGAAAGGGTGATGAAAACTACCTTGAGGAAACACAAAAAGAGCTCATGAAAGAGCCTCAGAAGATACATATCTAAAGAAAAGGGAAAAAGCAGTCTAAAAGGACAGAGAAAAAGTGGTGCATTATATGAATATAAATTTTTTAAGTGAATTTCTCAATACTCCTCTTTTTGGAATTCTACTTTCACTAATAGCTTTTCAAATCGGGGTCCTGCTGTATAAGAAAACCGGGTTTTCTGCTCTTAACCCTTTACTTGTTGCCTCAGTACTTGTGATATTTTTCCTAATTTATTTCAGGATCGATTTTGAGACTTACAACATTGGAGGAGAATACATTTCCTTCTTCCTCGGACCATCAACTGTAGTACTTGCAGTGCCGCTTTATAAACAGGTCAAATTGCTGAGAAATAATGCAGTTCCCATCCTTGCAGGTATAATTGCAGGCTGTATAGCTGGAATTTCAAGCATTTTAATCCTTTCCAGCTCTTTAGGGCTTGATGAAATCATAAGTAAATCCCTTCTTCCCAAATCAGTGACCACACCTATAGGTGTCGAAATTTCAAAACAAATAGGAGGCCTGCCTTCAATAACTGTGGCTGCAATAGTAATCACCGGAATCACGGGGGCTGTCCTGGGGCCGTCCGTATGCCGCTTTTTCCGAATAAAAGATAAGGTTGCTGTAGGGATTGCAATAGGAACTGCCTCTCACGCTCTCGGCACAACAAAAGCAATAGAACTTGGAGAAACCGAAGGAGCGATGAGCGGGCTTGCGATAGGAATAACAGGTCTGATTACAGTTTTTCTGGTAAATCTGCTGCTTTATCTGTTCAGCACCTTCTTTTAACCGGGCATTCGGATTTGGTTTCTTCCAAAAATGAAAACCGGACTGAGAATCCAAAATCCGGAAATTATCTGAAATTTGTGTACATACTCATCCTGAACTGGCCGGTTTCTATCTTTTTTCTTATAATCCCTTTTGCAATTCCCACATAGATTTCCCGAGTCTGAGGTATGAGCATGGAAAAACCTATAGCATCGGTCAGGAGACCTGGAGTTATAAGGGCAAAACCTCCAATTAATACAAAGAGTCCGTGCAGGAGTTCATTTCCAGGCACACGCCCCTGGTTGGTCGCATCCTGAATCTGGCGGAGTACGCGAAATCCCTGGCTTTTAGCCATGTAAGCACCCAGGCTCGCAGTTATCAGGATAATGATTATGGTATTTAATGCTCCGATCATTCCCCCCACTTTGATGAGCAAATAAAGCTCTATAAGGGGGACAATAAGGAAAACGGAAAAAAGTTTAAAAAACATGCTGGTCATTTTTAGAACTTCGGATATTTATTTTACTGAGTAATGTTTACTGATAGTAATTAAAGGTTAGCTAGCCAGGCAGGGTAATTTAAATCTTTCACTTCTGAGCTACAATTCTTTTATATTTCTCTCTCTAAATATTATCAAGTGTTTTATCCAGAGCCACCTATAATAGTTGATTTAAGGAATGAATCTAATTATCAAGGGATATTTCAGATATATAATTCATGAAAAAGGCAGAAACTGAACAAAAGAGAAGAAATAAGAGATATATATGATTTAATAAGTGAAAAAAAAGAAAATAAAGTGAAAACATGAAAAAAGAGCAATCTAATGGGAAATTTTCTTCAAACCCTCTTTTATTTTAGAGCTTTTTTTTCTTTGCCTTTTTTTGTTTATATATTCTCTTATTAATATCTATATCTTAATATTTTCTCTTTATACCCTTCTTTGAACATCATCCAACCTTTTCTTTCGGGTTAATGATATTATTTTTAATATTTTTTTATAAATCCATATCTATTTTTTATTGTATTTTTTGTTTTAACCTATCTGTTTCTTCTACTGCAAAATTTCCTCTGGTGGGGAACTTCTGTCTTTTAATGAATATACCTTTTTCATTTAATGATATAAAAGGGATAGCCTGTTATATGATTAATATAATCTTATATTCGCTATCTATCGCACTATTAATAGATTATCATTATATTTTATCTCTTACGAAATACTCACGCACTAATATATTCTATTAAATTAAAATATAGTCCGGATGTTACACTGATAGTTTCACCTGTCTCCCAAAAATAGAAAATTTGCTTTTCTGAGGTGCCGGATAAATGGATTTCGATTCAATTGACGACTTTGTGTATAATGTTATCGGGATAATAGGATCCGATCAGAGAAACCTGTGCAGTGCAGTTGACTTTGTTCTGGAACACAAGGAAAAAAAGTCCTTTTCCCCCAAAGTATTGTTAGACCTCTCCAATGCATGCAAGCAGCAGAAGATGTTCATGGAAGAATATGTTTTTGCAAAAGCTTGTTTTATGGATACTTCTGGCAAACTCCATGAAGAAGCCTGCTTTGCACTGGGTACTGCAGCACATGTGCTGGGTTTTTCCCTTGAAGCTGAGGCAAGCTATCTGGAAGTTCTAAACGAAAACCCGGATAATGGGAATGCCAGGTGTGCATATGCAGAACTCCTTTTAGAACTTGGAAAGATCCGGGAAGCTGAAGACGAATACAAAAAGGTTCTTGAGACCTTCCCAATGCACGTAAAAGCAAATTCAGGATATGCTTATCTCTTAGCTGAATATGGTTATGTCAGAGAAGCCGAAGAATGTTACTTAAGGGCGCTTGATTCCGATCCTGACCATGTTCCTGCAAGAGGGGGGTATGCAAACCTGCTCTTTGAACTGGGAAGACTCAGGGATGCCGAAAAGGAATACAGGTGTGCAATGGAACTTGATCCTGAGGACCCAAGCCTTCACCACAACTGCGGAGTATTACTATCTTTCCTCGGACGCTCTTCAGAAGCCGAAATCGAATACAGAAAAGCACTTTCACTCAATCCAAGGCATAGGCGGACTCTCTTCAACTACGGAAACCTCCTCGCAAGAGAAGGCAGGGTTTCTGAAGCCGAAGCACAATATTTGGAAGCTCTCGCCCTTGATCAAAACGATGCAAAAGTCCATTCCAATTATGCAAACCTGCTGGCCCGTTTTGGTAGAAGGTATGAAGCTGAGATGGAATACAAAAAAGCCCTCAGCCTGGACCCCGAGAGTGCGGAAGGACACTACAGCTATGGTAACCTTCTTTCGGAAATGGGACGTTTTGACGAAGCTGAAGACGAATACAGGAAAGCTCTTGTCCTTAACCCCTATTATCCTCCTCTTCATTACAATTACGGTCTTCTTCTGAGAAAAATGCGGCGTTTTGACGAAGCCAAAATTCAATACATGAAAGCCATGAAACTGGATCCTGATATCGGAAGCAAGATGACTGAAAACTGGATTATTCTGGATTAAATCCATAAGTCCCAGTTTTTTAATCAGGCTTTCTATATCAATCTAACATCATATCCGGCCTTCTTTTTTATTCTCTTCTTTCTTACTTTCCTTCTTTCTTACTTTCGTTCTTACTCTTCATCTTTCTTACTCTTTGTCGTAAATCGGAATTCAAATCTCATCGTTGTGGGGTCTACCTTCTCCAATCTCTTCACTGGTTCCAAAAACAAAGATGTTAAGTTCATCTTTTTCAAACACGGCAAAAGCAGCATCATTCCTGAATCCTGCATAATCCGGGCAGGAAAAGAGGGAAAGTAATTTTCCATCAAACCACCACTTATACCCAGTTTCAAGGGCTGTATGACCTCTCACTATTCTTTTTAGATTGTTAGTTTTCAAAAAGCTGTCTACAATGTCAGGCCCAAATTCCTTTACTGTTGAACCTCTTGTCGAACGGGTGAGTCCAGGCTGCGTTGAGGGATCATTCCAGAGATAGGGAAAAGGTTCCTCTTTTTTGATAATATTCATGCTTTCGTTCCCGCTAATTCCTCCATGCACACAGAAAGTGTTTCCAGAAAGTACTGCAGCCAACGGCATTTTATCATATGTCTGGCTGATCCTTAAAAGAAAACCTCTATCATACTCTATCTCCTCAAAAAAGCCGTAGTAAAGGTTCATTTCCACACTTTCGTGGTTCCCTCGGAGCAAGAAAATATTTTCTGGATCTTCGATTTTTAATTGAAAAAGCCTTAAAAGAACCTCGATACCCTGCAATCCCCTGTCCACATAGTCTCCCAGAAAGAGAATGTTTTTACAGTTTGCTTCTTTTCTCATTCTTATTATGAATTCCAGAGCCTGCAAGTCTCCGTGAATATCTCCTGCGATTAATACTGGTTCAGTATTGATTCGAAGCACCGCAGGTTCGGATTCAAAGATAATATCTATTTTCGGAAGGATAGAACGCAGTTCTTCTTTTGCGGCAATTTTGCTGGATATTTTTCCTGAGACCATGGGATCACCTATTTTCAAGGTCTGCTTAAACAAGCCTTTATGAAACCTCTATTTATGTACAGAGATATTTTATCCGATAAAAGTTTCTGAGGCCCATAAAGTACTGACAACTGTGCTGTAAATTGATTGAGATTAAGTATAAAAGTACGAATTAACCGAATTTTTGCTTTAACTAAGGTTACAAATTCTCCACGATTCCATCAGTAAAGCTCAGGCTTATAAATAGCAAGGTCTAAAATCAAGATAGTGAAAAAATAAGAGTCTATAATATAAACTGCGGGGTATGTGGGATGGTGGAATTTGATATTAGTGAGCAGGATCCTGAAGACATGGATCTGACTGATGTTGTGCTCGAATACGATGAACTCGTCTCTGCTATATCTGCTCTTGAAAAGCGCAGGGAAGAGTTGAGAGGCCGTATTCTCAACACTTTCAGGGAAAAAAATATCGATGTACTCAGAGTTGGAAACGTGGAACTCAGGAGGCAGAAAGTGGATTGGAAACTCTGGCGCATTAAAAAGCTAAAATCCTATCTTATAGAGAGAGATCTCTGGGATATAGTTGAGTCTGTCGACAGAAAAACACTGACTAAGCTGATAGAAAAGGGAATCCTGACTGAAAAGGAACTGGAGGGTACTTATGACATAGAGACCCGGTACAGTTTACATGTTGAAAGGGTCTGAAAGAACCTGAATAGGGTAATAAGCAGAACAGTTATGTAACGATATCTCCTGAATAAAAACTATTTTACTCTGAGAATTTTGTCTGGTTTATGTCTGGTTTATTATACTGAGGAGCGCTCTCTTTTTAATTTATTAAGTCCAATTTAATAGAGCTAATTATTTATATTCAGTCAAATAGATTCACCATAGAGGCAAATTCCAGAGGTTTTCAAAAATGGAGATCGATATTGTAGACAAGCTGGTTTTTAGTGTAATCGAACAGGTTGCAGCCGAGGGTTGTGACCTCGACAGGACTATTGAGTTTGTCATTTCTTTCTCGCATGAGCACTCGCTTCCCGCGGAGATCTTGCTGGATTTATCTCTTATTTTTGACAGAGAAAAAATGCACAGGGAAAAATACGTAATTTCCCGGGCATGTGCCTCATTATTCTCAGGAAAAATCCGGGAAAATGTCCTTATGGAAGCAGGAAAAACAGCTTCCTTGCTTGGATTTGAAGATCTGGCTTCCAGGGAATTTGAAGAGATACTGGAGGAAAATCCGGAAAACGTTGAAGCTCTTTCAGGATACGGAAATGTCCTGGTCAGAATGGGGAGACTGAATGATGCACGGATTCAGTATGAGAAAGCTCTGAAGCTTAACCCTTATCATGTCGAGACCCTCTGCAATTACGGCTGTCTGCTTTTCAGGCTTAAGAGAATTGACGAAGCCGAAGAAGCTTACAGGAAAGCTCTTGTTCTTGACTCCAGGAACCTGGAGGCTCACTGCAGGTATGGAATCCTGCTTTACAAAAGGAAGGAGCAAACCGGAGCAAGTTACCACTTCATGAAGGCTCTTGAGATTAATCCTGAGCACGTTGAATCAAATTTCCGTTATGCTCACCTTCTCGAAGAAAAAGGAGAACCCTTCGAAGCTGAAAGGCATTACATAGTAGCTTTAAAGGCAGATCCTGAAAATCCAGGGCCCCATCTTTACTATGCCCGCTTGCTTGCAAAACATGGCATCGTACATGGGGCAAGGGTTCACTACAGGTATGCCCTCAAACTTAAACCTGAAGATGTTGAGGCACACTGTGAGTACGCCGGGCTGCTCTCTAGGTTCGGACACAGGCATGAAGCTGAAGTCCAGTACAAAAAAGCCCTTGAACTTGACCCCGGGCATTTCGGAAGCCTGTGCGGTTACGGGGATTTGCTAAAAGAGAAGGGGCAGTATGCAGAAGCTGAAGAAATTTACAGACAGGCTGAGTATTCTAAAAGAAGTGCATGAAGTAAATTGATTAAACTCGACAATTATCAAATTGCCTTACAATAGTTCAATAAAGCCTCACAGGCTCTATCCCCATTTGTTCCATCAGACAGGCAGGAATGTCAACGACGTGCAGAACCGAATCAATTACAATTCCGTCGGAGCTTGCCACAATAAGGTTATTTTCCAGGTTTTTGCCAGCTGCTTTCAATTCAAAATCAACTGTTTTTGAGGTACTGGCATCTCCTGAAATTCCTATTTTTTTCATTTTTCGGCGGATAAAGCCTGCAAGTTCCCCACTTCTGCTGATCTGGGCGTCCAGGAGAAAAGTGACTGATTCTGGATGGGTTTCGGAAAAAAATTTAAGGACTGCATCCAGAGCATCTTCAATGTCTTCTGCGTGTTTTTCTTTTCTGAAATAGTAACGGGTATCTCTTATATATCCGTCATCACAGAACCACATAAGTTCGTTTTTTAGCAGGCTGTCCGTACTAAGTAGGACATTGTATCCATCAAGGAGGATATCTCTGCCCCTTACATCTTTGCAGGCTATTTTTTTACCAATTCTGGAAACTACTTTTTCCGGAGGCATAATTACCCTTGTAAGGATGTGCCGCTCTTCTGCATTTAGCTGGGAATGGTCAGCCACAAAACGGATGGTTGAAAATTTTGGGTATCCCCATCGGAGTATGCTTCTGATCTCCCTTGCAGGCTTAAGCAATTTTTCTAGTTGATAGGATCTGGAAGGATCAATGGAATTATCATGTAGACTTTTCATAAGTGTCTCCTTTTAAAAAGGAAGTTCTTTAAATGAGTGAAGATATGTTATATATACATACTTACGCAGGTAAAAATAGCAATATGTGCCTTCCGGCAGTCCATTTGGCTCTCGGAATTTTCCTATCATTTCTCTTAAATTTAAAATTTTTTTCAGCTGTATGCCGGCTCGCGGTTCCAGCTGGAGGTTTATATTATGGAAGTATTGTGGTTGACTCAGGAAGAAGTTAAAAGTGTTATGGATATGCACTCTGATATGCAGGTTGTGGAAAGAGCTTTTCGGCAGCATGGGCTTGGTAGGGTACAGATGCCCCCCAAGTCCTATCTCTATTATACTGCTTACAATGGGGACCTGCGAACAATGCCTGCATATCTTGAAGAAGAAGATATAACTGGTGTGAAAATTGTTAATGTTCACCCCGGAAACCCTGCTCGTGGACTTCCTACTGTCATGGCCTTAATTGTCCTTATTTCTCCTGAAACAGGAGCACCTGTCGCGATTATGGACGGAACCTACCTGACAGATATCCGGACCGGAGCTGCAGGAGGGATTGCCGCAAAATATCTTGCAAGAAAGGACTCAAAGATTATAGGGATGGTTGGGGCCGGAAACCAGGCAAAAACCCAGCTTGCAGCTCTTTGTGAGGTCTTTGAACCTGAACTTGTAAAAATAACTTCCAGGACAAAAGAGAGCTGTGTAGGGTTCATAAGGGATATGAAAGAAGTAGTGCCCTGTGAAATCCAGTACAAAGATAAAATTGAGGAGGTTTGTGATTGCGATATTCTGGTGACAACCACTCCCAGTCGCAAGCCTATCGTAAAAGCCCAGTGGGTTAAAGAAGGAACTCATATAAATGCAATAGGGGCTGATGCCGTAGGGAAAGAGGAACTTGACCCTGAGCTCCTGATCCGTTCCAAGATTGTTGTCGATGACATCGTTCAGGCCCTCCATTCGGGAGAGGTAAATGTTCCGCTTTCCAAGCACTATATCTCTGAAAACGATATACACGCTCAACTCGGGGAAGTGATTGCCGGCCTGAAACCCGGAAGGACAAGCGAAGAAGAGATTACAATTTTCGACTCAACAGGTCTTGCCATTCAGGATGTTGCAACTGCACACCTGGTTTATGAGAGAGCTATTAGTCAGGGCCTTGGCAGGCAAGTCAGGATTTTCTGAAAAAAATGTAACCTTTCTTTAAAGTCAACCTCATAAATTTTTATTATTTTATGGATACTCTAATTTATTTTCGGTCAACACTCTTTCTTTCTGCCTGGTCTCCTTTTTTTACTCAGCTTTCTCTTTTCCTTTTAATTAAAATCTTAACCCTGCATTGATACTGTTTTATTTTTCACCCTAACCAGTTTTATCAATTTTGTTATCATATTCTTTTGTTTTAATAAACCTCCTCGTCTAAGCTATCTATGAAAAATAATTTTTGATTTTTTAAATGATTTTTTAGAGGTGCTCTACTTGAAAGTTAGGTAACTTAGATAAGTAGAACAAATTCATAACAAATATATACTTAGTAATAGAACTCTCTATGTTGAGCGGTTAATTTTTTTTGGAGACTTATCCACCCTCCCAGAACAAACATACCTTCCCCCCATGGTATAAACTCTCATTCCAAAATACCCCCATATTCTCCCCTCAAATCGCTCAACACCCCCTTTTAATATCTCTTTTCAGCAGTAATTAATCGAATACTGATACTTTCTAATTAGCTTCTAATCTTAATCAGATTCTTTTTATTGAGTGTTCAGGTTCAGGCAGAAGTAGAAACTGTTTTGACAGAAAATCGTTTTGACAGAAAAATCGTTTTGACAGAAAAATCGTTTTGACAGAAAAATCGTTTTGA
>CAZLNG010000116.1:0-11388 GCA_964560735.1 uncultured Methanosarcinales archaeon
CCGCAAAATCCAGTTATTCCAACTGCGAACTTTACAGCCAGTATCACTAATGGTACTGCACCTCTTTTAGTTCAGTTTACAGATTTCTCTGAAAATGCAATAGAATGGAACTGGGACTTTGGAGACGGAACTATCTCAAGAGAGCAAAATCCAGTACACACATACTTAGTAGCAGGAAACTATACTGTTACCTTGACAGTAAGTAATATAGAAGGTATAGATTCAAAACTTTCTACAATTACTGTTTTGGGACCTGTTCTTCCTGCTGAACCTCCTGTTAAAAATGCAGCAAATATTTCTGCTCCAGTTAATGTCCAAATTGGAAATCTTTCACAGAATGCAAACGAAATAAACTGGAACATTGGATCACAGCACTTGGGTACAAATTTTAGTGTTAACGGGCAAAACGTTTCTAATCCAGTTACTGTGCAAATTGGTAATGTTTCACAGAATGCAAACACAATAAACTGGAATATCTATTCTGTTTAAAAGTATTAAAAGCAGAAACTAAGATTGCTTTTAGCTGAGATCTAATAAGAAAAGAGAAAGTTAGGAATATCTACATGGGACAAAATCCCATGTTTAAATTTTTGATGGCCAATACTATGAAGTGGAAAATGAGCCTGACGGCGTTACTTGGGAGGATGCGAATAATACAACTCAATTTTTGGATGGTGTATCAATTATTCTGTAAATTTGCTTTCGATTTTATCCATAAATTTCATTGTAAAATCTATGCACTCAATGAAAACATTTTCTTAAAATGTTGCTAAATTTTAATTATAAGGCCTAAAAAATGCAGAAAATAATCCTTAGAAAAGCAGAAATCGAAACATTCCAGGATAAACGTTGCTGTTATGGCGTAGGCACTTTCAACTGATTAAAATTCAAGTTCAGACTTATTCTCCATAAGGTTGAGAAATGCATAGGTTTTATTGTAACCTATGCATTATAATTTACTATAAAAACCCGAATTGAAATGTATCATGAAAGCTAAAACAGATATTAGTAAACGACTATTTAGCTGAAAAATGTTAAGATCTAGAAAACTTCATAGAACACCGAATCTTAAGATAAAAATACAAGCCTAATAATTTCATACAAAATCTTGAAATGATTCTAGGATTACCGTAACTCAGAAGAAGTTATAAAATAAACAACTTAAGCAAAATTAAGGATTAATAAAAAGTTTAATGCGAGAGGTGCGATTCGAACGCACGAACTCCTACAAGACTGGACTCTGAATCCAGCGCCTTTGACCTGGCTGGGCAACTCTCGCACATTAGTTATATTTTTTAATAAAACTGGTCTTTTATGAAAAGTCTGAGTCCAGCACCTTTAATCCGGCTGGGCAACCCTCGCATGATATAGCTTATGTTGCAGGAGCAATAGTAGTGCTCTTTGTTTTTATACTTTTTCCTTGAAAGCCTTTTCTGAGGATGAAATATACTCTGGACTTCCGGAATGCCGTACTTTTTTGGAATAAAGAATGGTTGAAAATTGATGAAAGTTTATCTCATCAATTTTAAAATAAGGGCTTTTTGGGCGTGCAGGCGGTTTTCGGCTTCTTCGAAGACCACAGAGTTCGGGCCGTCCATAACCTCGTCTGTAATTTCAAGGCCGCGTCTGGCCGGCAGGCAGTGCATGACTATTACGTCAGGCTTTGCAATACTGAGTAGCTCATTGTTGACCTGGAAAGTAGCAAAGTCTTTCATGCGCTTCTCCTGTTCAGCTTCGTCACCCATAGAGACCCAGACATCCGTATATATGACATCTGCATCTTTTGCGGCAACTTTCGGGTCATCCGTGATGGTAAACTTGCCTCCGAGGGCTTTTGCTTTCTCGATAAACTCGGCTTTTGGTTCGTAGCCTTTCGGGCAGGCGATAGCACATTCCATTCCCATAATAGCAGAGCCGAGGAGGGCTGAATTGCAGACGTTGTTTCCGTCCCCTACCCAGGCGAATTTCAGACCTTCAAACCTGTGCTTGAACTCCATAATTGTCATAAAGTCGCCGAGGATCTGGCAGGGGTGTTCCCTGTCCGAAAGCGCATTTATTACAGGGATGCTTGAATATTCGGCCAGTTTCTTCACAGTTTCATGACTCAAAACCCTGGCCATAAGCCCGTGCAGGTAACCGGAAAGGGTTCTGGCGGTGTCCTCAATCGTTTCGCCTCTGCCTACCTGAATGTCCCTGGAGTTCAGGTAAAGGGCATGTCCTCCGAAATCGGTCATTGCGACTTCAAAGGATACTCTGGTTCTTGTGGAGGATTTCTCGAAAATCATCCCGAGACTTTTATGCTTCAGGTACTCGGTTGATTCTCCTGCCTTACGCTTTGCTTTCAGGTCCACGGCCGATTCAAGGAGTTCGTAAATCTCCTCCCGGGACAGGTCAGTTATCGAAAGTACGTCTTTCTTCATCGCTTCAACCCCGACTTCATTTAGTCGAATCTACTCCATTCCAGCCAAATTTTCCATTCTAGCCAAATTTTCCATTCTAGCCGAATTTTCCATTCTAGCTGAACTTTCACTTCATATTATACCACATAGTACTTTTTATGTTCCATATGGTACTTATTTTTACACTAAGAACTTGCAGAACTTTTCAGCAATTAGCCTCTAAGTTCTCTCATATGGTCTATTCTCTTCTGGATAAGAGCAGCAGTGCCAATGTCTCTCCTGAAAAATAGCTTGCCCTGGATATTTTCAAGAGCATTCTGAGCAATTTTTTCGGCTGCATCTATAGTTTCCGCACGCCCTACAACTGCGACTGCGCGGGAGCCGGTAGTATAGATTTTTCCCTCTTTTTCATAAACACTGGCATAATAAACGGAAGCTTCCCCTATATCCCCTACAATTACCTCACTGTCTTTTTCAGGGTTATCAGGGTAACCGGCAGGAACTGCGTACTTACAAACCGTAGCTTTCCGGCTGAAGCTCACAGGCAGTTTTCCAAGGGTTCCTTTTGCCACTGCAGACATAATTTCCACAAAGTCTGTTTCAATCAGCGGGATAACATTCATAGCCTCAGGGTCGCCGAATCTGGCATTGAACTCCACTACCTTGGGGCCGCTTGTTGTAAGGATGAACTGGCCGTAGAGAATGCCCTGATAACCTGTTCCTGTTTCCTCATGAAGCGCCTTTACGGTAGCCTGCATAATCTTTTTTGCCTTCTCAACATCATCCGGGAGCATAAAAGGCAGGATTTCCCCTGCATCGGTATATGAGCCCATTCCACCTGTATTTGGCCCAAGGTCGCCTTCATAGGCTCTTTTATGGTCCTGCACCGCAGGGAAGAAAACAAGGCTTTTTCCGTCTACGAAAGCCTGCAGAGTAAATTCTTCTCCTATGAAGCGTTCCTCTATAACCACAGATCCCTTCTCAAGCAGTTCACTTGTGTAAGCTTTGGCAGCTTCGAGATCCGGGAGCTGATCTCCCATTACTTTTACTCCTTTGCCTCCTGTCAGGCCTGAGGGCTTGACTGCAACGTCCCCCAATTTTTCAATGAAGGCGTGTGCAGGTCTTTCTTCTGTGAAAACTTCATAAGCAGGGCAGCCTTCAATTCCGTACTTCTTCATGAAATTCCTTGCCCATGCCTTGTCAAATTCAATAATTGCACAGGCTTTCTTAGGCCCTACTACGGGAATTCCTGCTTCCCATAGAGCATCCGCAACTCCTGCTGCAAGTGGAGCTTCGGGGCCCACAAAAGCTATTTCGATATTTCTGGATTTTGCATACTCAATGACTTTTTCAATTTCTGTTTCCTTCTCAAGCAAAAAGTCCTCGCACAGGGCGGCAATTCCAGGGTTCTTTTTTGCCATTAATGCATAAAGGGAGGGATTATGCTTGCTTTTCTTGATTCCTTCGGCAATTGCGTGTTCTCTCCCACCGCCGCCGATAAGCAAAATCTTCATTTTCATTCTCCTTGTCTTAAAAAATTACTTTATTAGATTAAAATTTAGCTTTAGATTAAAATTTAGTTTTAGATTAAAATTTAGTTTTAACATTAAAATTTAGTTTTAGTATTGTTAATAGGGAAATGAGATTAGAAAAGGTAGTAAATTTCAACCCTAAAATCTCTCAATAAAAACCTCTCAATATATCTTAATCAGCATATTTTCATTAACCATTAATTTATCAGGAAATTCACTGAGGGACTTCCTATTTCTCTATTTCTTCTGATAAATATCTTCTCATTGTCAGCCTTCAATCTCAGACAAAAATTCCTGTTTCTAATACTTTTTTTCTGATTTTTTGTTCTCGGTCTTTTCAATGGTCTAATTTTTCTTGCCCGAGCCAAGGATGCAGGTTTTCTTACTAAAATCCAAAAATTCTTTATCTCTTCGAAATATTCGGTCTCCATTTCATACTAATAAAAAAGAGTAACCTTTTTCTGCAGGTATTTTTTTCGGTAGATTCATTTTAAGGAGATAAACGGCATGAATCAAAATCCCTATGAAATATTCCAGAAAGAATGTCCGGAAATAGCAGCTTGTTTCAATGACCTTATTGAAGCCCAAAAAGCGTTGAAAGGACTTGATGCCAAAACAAAACAGTTAATCAACATAGCTATCCAGACTGCAAACCGAAACCCAAGAGGAGTACAGATGCATGCAATGATGGCAAAAAACGAAGGGGCAACCCGTGAAGAAATTGTTGGCGCAGTAGTATTGAATCTCCATCACTCAGGATTTTCTAAAGTCCTTGAATGCCTCCCTGCAGCTCTTGAAGGGGTTGAGGGTAAAATCTGAAAGTCTTTGAATAATTTGAAGTTTGAAGTAGTTTGGAAACTTGAGTACAGGAAAGTGCAATAGCACATTTCCTTACTCTAACAGTTCACATTTTAAAAATCCTCTTCTTTAAAAATTCTTTACTTTTAAGTTTCTTGGTTTAGCAGTTACTTACTTTAAGAGGTCAGTTGCCGTTACAAGAGGAAGAAGCTCTGTGCCTATTTCATTCAGGTTCTCTTTTGCCCCCTCTTCCCTGTCTACGACACTGATTATATATTTGACTTCAGCTCCGGTTTCCCTGACAAGCTTGATAGCGTCTATTACAGAACCACCGGTGGTAGTTACATCTTCAAGCATTACAAGCCTGTCTCCGGGTTTTATATCTCCCACAAATCTGCTCTTTGTGCCGTAGTCCTTTGTAGCCTTCCGGACTATGAGGAGTGGAAGTTCTGTTTCCATAGAAACTGCAGTTGCAAGCGGGACGCCTCCCAGTTCCACACCTGCGACTGTGCCCACATCCATTTCTTTTACCCTGAGGGCTGCCTGTCTGGCTATAAGCTTCAGGGTTTTAGGATCAGTACTGGCTTTTTTGATATCAATGTAATACTTGCTTTTCTTTCCCGAGGCAAGCGTGAAGTCTCCATACCGGACAGCTCCGCAAGCTTTGAGGGCTGCTATAAGTTCCTGTTTTTGCATCTCTAACTCATTTGTTTCTTTTTCCAATTTACTCATAATCTCACCTGTGCAGCCTTATTTACGTTAACAATTTGTATTTTGTAACATCGACTATTTCAAACTCTTCTCAAACCGAATTTTTGAAGGTTCAGATATTGTAATTCCTGCTTTGTGGTTCAGGAATTGTCTATTAATCTCTGGATCTTCATTTAGACTCCTTTCTTCCTTTGGAATCTTGTTTAATATCTTACCAGGGCTCTTTCTTTATCCCTGTAAGGTATCCTATTATGTTTGTCGTAAAGTGGAGCAGAGGAGTCGTAACCAGAATGATAAGCATTATTCCCGGAGTAAAATTGCTTACAAACCATTCAGGCGATGTAAGGTATGTGAAGACCCAGGCTCCAATGACAAAATCCAGCTGGTCTACCAGTGGAAGGGGAGCCCCCCTTTTCAGGCCCATCCTGCGCTTGAAAAAGCTCTTAAACATATCTCCGAAAAGCGAACCGCACGCAAGGGCAAAGACAACTTTAAGGGCACTGGGATAGTCCGGGCCAAAGGCTGGCATCTCAATTCCTAGAATCTCGAAACCCCTTGAACTAAGCCAGATCTGAATGCTGCCTGCAAGGACTCCGAAAAAAACACCTGAAAAAAATCCCCTGTAGGTCTTTCCATCTCCTATAATCCTTCTCCCGTCTTTTAATGTCCTGCCTCCGTCAATTGGCTTCCCGCCGCCAAATACAGCTGCAAAAGGATTGGGGAGATAGGCCGGAATCATCAGCCAGAATGCTGTTATTATGAGCTCGATCGTGATATCAACTCTCTGTATCTTTTTTATTTTTTGAGGCAGGTTTACTTTTTTATCTTTTTCTATGTCTTTCTCATTCTTATTTTTTATTCAGTTTGAATGAAGCACGAGTTTGACAGCTGCCATTTACGGCCTTCCAATTGTCTTTCATTCTATAGGGTATGTTTAAATAACGAGCTTATGTAAATATTAACCCTATTTAATTGTATTTCTTTTATTAAGTTTTAATTTTAATTGACTCTTTCAAGGTCTCTATGAAATCTCTCAATGATATTATTACAGTTCGCAGCACTATGATTGCCACAGTTTTCTCGCTTGTGCTACTTGCAGCTCTTATTACAATGGGGCTTCTAACGCCCTTTATCATGAAAGTCAGTACAGGAAAAGAAGTTCTGCTTGATGCTGCTTACTTTAATATGCGTGCGGCTCTGCCAGTTCTTTTTCTGGTCCTACTGATGATCACATGTGTTTTGACTGGAGCTGCAGGGAAAAAAGGAGCTCTTGCTGTGCTCGGACTTGGAGTAACAGGTTCTTTGCTTTCTGTCTTCTTTTCTCCGTTTTCAAGTTTTTCTGTCAATATATCATTTCCCCTTCTCGCAGCAGCTCTTTTTTCGGTGGTGTACCGGCTGTTTTCTTTCAGAGAAAAGACAGAAAAAACCCTGAAAGGAACTCTCCGGAGGATAAGCCCTCATATTATTCACCTGGGCGCAGTCCTTCTCCTTATAGGGATCGTATTCAGCTCCAATATGAGTCTTGAAGATTCTGCTGTGCTTTCTCCTGGAGAAAAGGTTACATTCACGCCCATGGGATACACTGTATATGTTACCAATATTACGTCCGGGCTCGAAGGAGCTCCTTTTGGTGGATATTCAGGCTCTGCTTATGCGAGTACAATCGATTTCTATATATACAGAGGGGATGAATTTTTTGACAGTGGACAAGTAAAGTACATAACTGATTTCAAATGGAAGCAGTCCTACACTGAGACTTATATTCATAGAGGGCTGCTGGAAGAGCTTTTTATCGCTCCAAAGTATGTAGATTCTAAAACCCTGAAAGTAGACCTTTATATCCGGAAAGTACCTTTCATGACTTCTCTCTGGGGTGGATTTTTTATAATGGTTTTTGGAATTCTGCTCCTCTTCTTTTCGGACTCTCTGCCCCCGAAAAATAGCTTTTCGGAAAGTAAACGTGTTCATAGCTTTTCCTCTGAAAAAGTTCCTATGGAACACGAAAAAGAAAAAAACGATTTAATAGAAAAAGGTCTATGAAGGGCGAGAAGGTGATCTTATGAATATAGGAATGGTGCTCATCTGGGTTGCATGGATTTCCGAGCTGCTGGCACTTTTTACTTCTTTATTTTATTTGCTTGGAGGGAATGAAAGAGCCAGGTCACTTTCGGAGAAGTTAGAACTTGCTGCAGGAGCAGGAATAATAAGTGCCTCGATTCTGCTCGTCTACCATTTGCTTGCAGTGAACGCCGGATACAGTTATGTTTTCCAGCACTCAAGTGCTGATCTTGCCTGGAGTTACAGGCTTTCTGCACTCTGGGCAGGGCAGGAGGGGTCTTTTTTGATCTGGACCTGTTTTATATTCATAATGCCAGCAGTTACACGTTTGACAGGTAGCAGGAAACTTTTCAGAGAAACCAGATTTTTTGCTTTTACGAGAACGGTCTTACTTTTTGTTGCTTCTTTTTTTCTGCTGCTCCTCGTATTGAAAAACCCTTTTTCAACTTATTACTTTTCAGGCATGGGAATTCCTTCAGTTACAAACTGGAACCCCTTTGTAGATGTTCTGCCTATCCCTCACGGGCAGGGGATGAACCCTCTACTTCGGAACCCCTGGATGGCTATTCATCCTCCTTTCCTTTTTGCGGGGTATGCAGCCTTTGCCCTCCCCTTTTCTGCTGCGATTTCCGGGCTTGCCCTCAAAGACAACAGGTGGGTTGAACTTGCAACTGGCTGGATACGGGTTTCCTGGCTCTTTCTTACACTCGGGATAGGTTTTGGAGCATTCTGGGCATACGAGGTTCTTGGATGGGGTGCCTGGTACTGGACCTGGGACCCTGTTGAGACTTCCTCTCTAATTCCCTGGCTTACAGCAACCGCTTATTTGCATGCTAAATCCAGATCTCGCCATGGAGAGTATGGTTTTATGCTTCCTGTGCTTGCAATTGCATCTTTTATTCTGGTCGTCTTCTCGACCTTTGTCACGAGAAGCGGGCTCTGGGTATCAGTCCATTCCTGGCAGGAATTTACAATAGAAGGGCTTGTCATTGCCGTGTTCCTTCTGGTTTTGACAGGCTCTAGTGCAGCTCTTCTTCTAAAACAGTACTTTAGTCAAGAATGATTATCGAGAGATATTACTAAGAATTATAGAAATATGATGACAGTACGAAATTAGCGAGAAATATGATGACAGTATGAAATTAGTGTGTAATATGATAAGAATATGAGATTTGTATGAAATAGGAAGAGAGGTCTGGTCAATAGTCACGCTAATTTCTAATTTATCCGGAATTAAGATTTTTTATTTTTTTATAAGTCTATTTTTCTTCTCTTTCTTTATAATTTTCCCTTTTTTTTCGGCAGATATTCTTCTCAGGGGATAAATTCTTTGTAGAGGAGTGATAAATGAAAAATAAATCCAGGGGTTTAATTCATCCTGTCTGAACAATTTGCTATCTTAGCTGAATATTTAATTAAAAATTTTATATTTTGGCTAAATCGAATTTTCTTTTGAATCTTTCAGTGAAATTATTAATCAGTTGAATTATAATATTTTTTCTATGTGGGCTTAAGGTTTTTATTCTAGTAGAGGTATTATTGTATCCTCTAACTTTGATTATTTTTTTCTATTTGTCTGCGTCAAGCGTAATTGAAAGTTTTTCAATTCCTTTTTAATATATACAACTTTAAATAGTATGAGTACATTATTAATTCTGGAGATGAATAACCTTCTAATTATATACGTATACAGGTTTAATTCCTAAACTTGTACAGTCCATCCCATCAATCTAATAAAACGGGGCTCTAGTAGCTGGTTATGAACATATTTCATATTTGTTTTTTATAACCGGTTGTTGGACTTAAAACGGAAACAATCCGCTATTTACGTAAAAACGTTTTTATTATCTTCAAAACGAAAGAGACTACTGTATAAACAAATGAACAGTGTATAAATTTGGAAGTTGTTGTCGGCTTTAAAGGGTGATTATATATAGTGTTCTTGAAGGTCTAAATAAATAATTACCATGATATTTTTTAGCTGATAAATTTGCCTATTGAATTAGAAGTATGAAGGGGTTATCATGAAAGACTATGAAGTAAAAGTGCTGGACGAAAACGACCACATTTTTATTGAAACGTTAAGGAACCTTGGGATGTCAAGAAACGTCGCTACAACTATGGCATATCTGATGAATGTGGACGAAGCTTCATCCCGAGAAATTGAAATCAGTACTGGATTAAGACAACCCGAAGTTAGTCTTGCAATGAGGCTAATGCGTAACCAGTCATGGGTCAGTGTGCGTTCGGAGAAAAAGCCTGGTAAAGGCCGCCCGATTAAGATTTATGCTCTCGCAGCTCCCGTTGACGAAATCATAAGTTACTATGAAGACAAAATTTACAAAGAGTCTCAGGCAACTATCTCAGCAATCAAGAAGCTGAAAGTAATGAGCAAAAAGGTGCCTCTGCCTCCCTCAAAGTGAAGACTTTCAACAGGTTCAGCTCCATAATGGCGACAATCCTTCCTGGAAATTCGACCATTATGGAAATAAAATACTCTTAATTTCACTTATCTCTTTCTTCAACTGAAAACTCTTTTATTAGATTTATCAGAGCTTTCTTCCATCATTAAGACAGTTTTGCTTTACTGGCTTCTTTTTCAACAATTGAGTTTCAGAATAAAATCAGACCTCGTCCTTTTCTTTTCACAACCCCACTGGTTTCTTCTTATTATTCTATTAATTTTTCCATAACCTCTGAAAAGACTATGTACTCACAAGACACAATTCGGAGTTCTAAGAAGATGCTAAACCATAAATTAGTCCTCTTGAGCGAGCGAAGCGAGTGAAAAGGACTGCGTACTCCCGAGGCGCAATTCGGGCGAGGCGCAATTCGGGCGAGGAGCAATTCGGGCGAGGCGCAATTCGGGCAAGAAAAAGACAAGTTTAACGAAGAAGTCTAGTAAAAAAAGTTTAATAAAAAACTTTATTGAAGGGGGTTAATAAAAGAGGGGTTGCCTTTTAATGGCAGGTCAACCCCCTGTTACAACTCTCAGGATTGTAAGTGTGTCGGAACTTATCTCTCCGTCAAGAGGAACTGCATTACCTCCATTTAATATAAGTACCGTTTCCTGATTTATTTCGAGGGTATCAAGAAGGTCTTCGTAAGTAGCGCTTTCAGCCACTTCTACGATCTGTTCTGAAATCTCTCCAGCCTGAATAGTTATGTGAACTTTCTTACTCAATCTATAGATCCACCGCCGCTTACCTGAATCTCGTCTACGATTTCCTTAATTAACTTCTGCTCCAGTTCATATTCTTTTCTGATGCCTTTACGTTCTGCATTTCTTTTCTGGAACTTTCCTGTCATTTTCAGATCTCCTTTTGACTTTTCAGGTTTGCAACATACTTGGATAGATCTCTAGAATCACACTCTTTGACTTCTCGAGATTTATATCCAATAATTATAATGATTTTATGTTTTAATTAACCTTTTGGTTAACGATCTCCTGGTTAACATATCTTTTTTCCAGATCTGTAACCCTTTCCATCTTGAATCTATATCATGAGTGTGTGTTAACATTGGATCTGATGGCGTTAAAAAGATTGACGTTAATTTAACTGAGATTCAATTTTTAGTTCAAAAAAGCAAATTTGTTCAGAAACCTTTTTTTTTTATAAAATTCTGGTGTTTTAATAGACTATCTATTTATTTTGTCAAAAAAGAAACAAAAAGTTTTAATACACAATCTGTTCGGAAAAAACGTGATTCAAAAAGACTGAAAAATAACTAAACGAAGTCTGAAAGATAACAAAAGGAGTCTGAAAGATAACTATAAGGAAAATATTGATCTTTTTCGAATCATTTCTTAGTTTGCTTTATTAATTATTTGCTCATACATCAGCCGGGATTCGAACCCGGGTTCGAGCGTTGGCAACGCCCGGTGATGA
>CAZLNG010000117.1:0-11350 GCA_964560735.1 uncultured Methanosarcinales archaeon
TTCGTGAGGAACTCGATATCGGTGTCATAACTTCAGTGCCAGGCGCTGCAAAGGGCATTGCCGCAAAAATGAACATCGAAAAGTTGCTCGACATCAAGATAAACTCCTGCAACCTCTTCAGAAAACAGATTCGTTAAGGAAAATATTCAGGCAGCAGCCTGAATTGTCCTCCGTAGCAGGGAGACTCAGATATAAGTCTAAGAATTGAATACAGACCTAATAACCAACAGACCTGAGTTATTCGGGCTTTCAAAAAAACGTAGCTTAAAAACGGGTTATGAAGGCTGAATGAAAGTCCGAAAAGCTCTTCCTCTAAAATAATAGTGGTCTCCCTGCTTTTTTATTTTTGACTAATTTTTTTGACCTAATTAATTCAGGCAGGTACTTTTCATCTTCTCAAAAAATAAGTGTAGGATTTTTGATAATTATTTACTTGAATTTTTAACTTCTCTTTTGCAGTCAGGTCATAGCTGTTATCAATTAATCTCAATTTTTTTATCTTTTATGGGTAATTTATCTTGCTCTAGTTTCTTTTTACTTCGTACATATAGCTGATATTTTTTACTTCTCTTTTATCCTGATATATTGTTTTCACTTAGCTTGTTCTGCAATCCTTCTTTTTTTCTGACCGTACTCTACCATCTACGAAATATTTATATATTTATAGGTGCTTCTATCTATTAGTAAATCAAATTTACTTGATTTACTCTGTAATGTGCCATTTTAAATCTCCGTAAATCTGCAGAGTCATTAAACAATTTGCCTTTAAACCTCCATTATATTTTTCTTTTTTTTATTTTTTATAATCATTTTTTTTCTTGTTTTTTAGTCGTTTCTAGTTGTCTTCTTGGCTCTTTTTAGTGATTATTATTCGTTTTTAATTGATTATCTTCTCTTTGCAGTCTAATTATTCTTTTTATTTATTCTGTCTGTTTTACTGTGGAAAGGCAGAATATGAAAACAATTTCAGACTCCTTTTCCTCAAGACCAAGGTTTATTAATTGATAGGAGAATATGCAGGAATCTAATTTGTAAGCAGATACATGAAAAAACTCTGATTTCCTGTTTTCACACCTGTTCCCAGGCTTATCAGAGATTCTGGTGAAAACTATGGCTGATACAATTCACTGGGCAGACGTCATAGCTGAAGACGTGTTAAAAAAGAACGGCAAACATCTTGTTGCCACAGGAATCACTCCCTCAGGTCACATTCACATAGGCAATATGAGAGAAGTCGTTACTGCCGATTCTGTTTATAGGGCTCTACTGGATAAGGGGGCTGATGCAGATTTTATCTACATTGCCGACAATTATGATCCTCTGCGCAAGGTCTATCCTTTCCTTCCAGAGAGTTATGCCGAACATGTAGGAAAGCCCATATCCGAAGTGCCCTGCCCCTGCGGAAAGTGCGCAAACTATGCCGAGCACTTTCTGGAGCCTTTTCTTGAAGCTCTCAGGCGCCTGGGAATCAATCCTGAGGTTTACAGGGCAGATAAGATGTACAGGGAAGGCAGGTACACCGAAGCAATAAAAACCGCGCTTGTAAAAAGAGATTCCATTGCAAAGATCCTTGAAGAGGTTTCCGGAAAAACCGTATCAGATGACTGGAATCCTTTCAATCCCAGATGTAATGAATGCGGCAGGATTACGACTACAAAGGTTACGGGTTTTGATCTGAAGGCTGAAACGGTAGACTATGTATGTGCCTGCGGCCACTCCGGAACCGTCCCAATGGCAGGAGGAGGAAAACTTACATGGCGCGTGGACTGGCCTGCCCGCTGGGCAGTTCTTGGAGTGACAGTTGAGCCTTTCGGAAAAGATCACGCTTCAAGGGGAGGTTCCTATGATACCGGAAAGCGTATTGTAAGGGAAATTTACGGGCATGAACCGCCGTATCCTGTTGTCTATGAGTGGATTATGCTTGGGAAACAGGGAGCAATGTCATCTTCTACAGGAGTTGTCGTTTCGATTTCGGATATGCTTGAAGTAGTGCCTCCAGAGGTTCTCCGCTATCTGATTATCCGCACTAAACCCGAAAAACACATCCAGTTCGATCCGGGACAGCCTCTCCTTACTCTGGTAGACGAATACGAACGTCTCAGGGCACAGTTCCGAGAAAACGATCATTTTCTTGGGATTCTTGAAAAGAGAGTTCATGAACTCTCGCGGGCAACCGGAATCTGCCATTCTGAGATTCCTTTCAAGCAGATGGTAACTATTTATCAGGTTGCCAGAGGAAATTTTGAGCAGGTCCTGAAAATTGTAAAGCGCTCAGGCTTTTCCATTGAGAATGAAAAATGCATAAAAGAACTTGTAGACAACGTTTCCAGATGGCTTGAGCTCTACGCTCCTCCCTTTGTTAAATTTAGCGTAAAAGAGAATGTACCAGTGCAGGCGGCAACTTTATCTGAGCTCCAGAAGGCTTTCCTTTCAGCTTTCTCAGCTCTTATCGAGTCCAGGGAGAATATCAGCGGGGAAGAATATCATATGCTGGTCTATTCTGCAAAAGAGGAAGGTTCCGAGCTTAACAAAAAGATTGCTGAAAAAATGAATACTCAGATTCTTCAGCAGATAAACCCAAAAGAACTCTTCAAAGCCATTTACATCTCAATACTGGGGCAGAGTTCAGGTCCCAAAGCCGGCTGGTTCCTCTCTTCTTTTGAGCAGGGCTTTCTTGTAAAAAGATTTGAGGAAGCTTCAAACTACAGCCCTGAGAAACGCGGATGAATATGGAAAAACCGGAGTCTCCTTCTCACTCAATTTTTCGGGCAAGCTCTGCAAAAGAGCATTTTCTTGCCTGGGATAAAGAGTACACCCACCTTAAATGGGGAGGGCCTGCATCTGTCAGGGGCATGCAGGCTTATCTTTTTCCTGATTCCAGGATTCTTGATGCAGGTTCTGGAAACGGCAGATACCTTGGAGAATTAACCAGGTACTACACTGCAGTCGGAGCAGATATTTCCTTGACTGCCCTTCGCAGTTCCAGAGCTCAGCTTTCAAGGAGCGGCAGGTTTGCAGAACACCTTGGAGCAAGTGTTTCTTCTCTACCTTTCAAAGCTCGAGCTTTTAATGGAATTCTATGTTACGGCGTGCTTCAGCACCTTTTCAATGAAGAAAGGGAATGTGCTGTCAAAGAGTTCGGGCGAATACTCAACGAAAAAGGTATTATTTTCTTCGAAGCCTTTGGCTCTGAGGATATGCGCCTTGGAGGAGAGCCTTCAGTTCCTTTTGAAGAGAATACTTTTGTCAGGCAAAATGGTATAATCTATCATTACTTTACTGAAGAAGAAGTAAGGTCACTTTTCATTGAATTTGAAGTAATTGAGTTAGAAAATGTAATAAAAGAAAAAAACTTCAAAGGAAAAACTTACAGGAGGCATATGGTAAGAGGGATTTTCCGGAAGCCTTGAAACTTTTATATCCAGAAATTCTCTAAACACAGACCTATATGCGATCCTTTACTTTTAAAATTCCTGCAATTGTCCTACTTTGCTTTATTACCCTTATACGAAGGCGAGTTTCAGATAGTTCAGCACGATTATGATAAGTGCCCCGAAAACGCCTCCTATTGCGCAGATAAGAACTGCTATCCAGGTAATTGCAATTTCAAATCCGAGTACAACCTTTGCTGCGATAAGAACCAGAATTCCAAGTACTGCATTTATCGCAAGGCTGGTGGCGGTCTTAAGGACTTTATATAGCACGAAAGCCAATATAATTGCCAGAATCAATACTGAAATTTCTGTAATTCCAACTACCATAACTCCTAATTTAGGAGCTCAACTTATTTATAATTATCATTGAGTTTTATAATACAGTGATGATCCCTGATAATACTACAATCTGTAAAATTAAAAAAGAAATCTGCTATGCTTCTCTAAAAAAGGCAGGCCAGGTTGGGTCGTTTTTCAAAGAGTGCTTATAAACTCTATAATATTTTTCCTAAGTACATCTTCGTTCGGATAAACCTGTACTTTAATTAAAGGGTCTGGATTTCCAAGCACCATTGCCGAGACTGTCGCATCCGGCATGTGCAGGCAAAGTACGGGAATTCCCTGAACAAGGGCCCTGCAGATTTCATAACCAACACCAGTAGAAGGTACCGTAACTTCAGCAATCAGGGCTTCACTTTTTACAAGCAGGCTCATATCTCTGGCGTAAATCTCTTCTTCTGTCATTCTTGATTCTACTTTCTCCAGTTCAGGGTCTGCAACATGCCAGCTAAGAACTTCTGCTCCCCCTTCTTCCAGGATATCGTACATTAGCCGGTAAGTTTTCAGCAGTTGCCTTCCCCCGCGGATCGAACCCGATAGGAATATTTTCGGGTTACGCTTTTCTGGCTTTTTTGAAATCCCGATTTTTTCCGTTACTTCCATATTTGTCCACTTTTGAATCATTTTCTTGATTTTTTTTCGATATTTTTCTGAGACCCTGAGGTTTTTACTGTACACCTCTGAAATAGTGCCCTGCAGTAAAACCCTTTCCTTCACATTTTTCTTTCTCCTGCTTTCCGGTCTTAAGATATGTATCAATCGCATTTCTGTATGCTCGGGTTACCTTCTGTATCTCTTCAGCATTTTCCATTCCGAGAGTTTCTATCCTCAGGCTTGAGACTCCGCTTTTAATAAATTCAGGAATATATTCAAGCATGCACAGAGCCCTTGAGTTGAGGAGGTGCATTCTGCATTGATAGTCCATGAGCACAGGAAATTCGTAATTTTTTTCATCGACAAGTTTGAAATTTCCTGACCTGCAAGGGGCACTGCACTGTCCATTATTTTTTCCTAGCAGCCCGCCTGCAAGACAATGTTCGGATTCCATCAGTTCCAGGCGGCCATGCACAATACATTCTGCAGGCCCATAAGAAGCAATGTCTTTTACCTCCCCAAGCGTAAGTTCCGGAGAAATTACAGCCCTATGAGCTCCTTCCCGTAAAATGAGGGCAAAACTGTAGCTGTTAAATATATTCAATGGGCTGTCTACAATAAAAGGAATTTTCTTCTCTTTTGCGAAGTTCAATGTCCCGAGGTTTGAAACTAGAATTCCGTTTGCTCCCAGTTCCCTTACAAAAGAGCAGATTTCTTCCACAAATTTCATTTCGGAATCTTTAACAATCTTTGGGGTGCTGAAATAAATTTTCCTGCCTGCTGTTTTCGTTTCAAAAACAGCTTTTTCGAAAACAAGGTCAAGATTCTCTGCAGAATTTGCAAAATTATCTTTTCTTCCTGCTGTTTCCGGCCTTCTGAACAGCCCTTCTCCAAAGTAAATGCAGTCTGCTCCGCCTGCAAGTGCCGCCTCAAGCCCTTCAAGGGAATAAACCGAAACTGAAAGTAGAGGACTTATAAGGCCCGACTCCGGAGTATTTTCTTCTTCCTTTCCCTTTTCTTCCTTCTTCTCTTCTCTTCCCTCTTTCTCTGTATAACGGATTTCGTCTTCTGGTCGAGGGAACTCCAGGCTTTGAAGAGGTTTTCGCTTCCACTTCGATACCCGCAGATTTTCAAGTTGCAGGACTGCTTTTGTTCTCATCTCGTTCAGTTGTCCCACAGGAATAAAAATATCCCCCTGGGTACTCACGTGAAGTTCAGCTGCCTCAAAGAGAGTGTTTCCCAGCTTTGAAAGCTGTTTTTCTATCTGGGTTTTTGAAGTGGGCTGTTTTTCTGCTCTCTCAACGAGATATTCGGATTCAATTGCCACTTCATTTGAATCCAGATCTTTTACCTCAAGCCTTACAGGTTCTCCCTGTGTAACGTTTGCGGTAATAAATAAGGGGATTTTGGGCTTCAAGCTTCCTGATTCGCTTTCTTTTCTCAGGTAATCCATAAGCTTTTTGTCATGTGTCCGGTAGACTGTACCCCCTGATGGCGCTCTTGACTCAAAGGGAAACTCTACTATATCCCCCTCTCCTGCATTGTATACGGGACCCTTTTCTGTATACATTGCGGATACGATTTTTCCTTTGTCTTCAGGTCTGGTTTCGGCATTTTCGACCATTATTCCGTCTCCCAGGCGAAGAGGGCTCGAAAGCTTTACACGTATCCGATTCAAATGCCTGTTATACCCGATAACCGTACCCGCCGGAATTCCGCGGTTATGGGGGTTCTCTCTGCTCATCAGGTCTCCGCGTGGATTTTTAAAAAAATAGCCTTGAGTAAACCTTCTGTTAAAAAGTTGAGTAAGCGTTTCCTGCTCTTCTTTAGAAACAGAGTAGTCTGCAGGATTTTCTATATATCTGTCAATCAGGCGGCGGTAAATTCTTACAACCCCTGCAACGTACTCAGGCCTCTTCATTCTGCCCTCTATTTTGAAGGATTCGATCCCTCCATCTATAAGGGCGTCAAGGCCTGAACTTATGTTGAGGTCTTTTGGGCTTAAGAGATAAGCTCCATTCGTTTTGATCTGCTTTTCTTCGCAGTACAACCTGTACTTTTTGCGGCACGGCTGGGCGCAGTATCCTCTGTTCCCGCTTCTTCCTCCTATGAGGCTGCTGAGGAGGCACTGGCCAGAGTAGGATATGCAGAGAGCTCCATGTATGAAGACTTCTATTTCAGTTCCGCTTTTTTCTTTAATCTCTTTTATTTCTTCAAGCGAAGATTCTCGCGAGAGGACGACTCTTTTAATTCCTGACTTTTTTGCAAATTCAACTCCTTCACTGTTGTGCAGCGTCATCTGTGTGCTTGCATGCAGTGGAAGGTCAGGCAAATATTTTCCGGCAAGGAAAATTAGTCCGAGGTCCTGAATAATGATCGAGTCTGCTCCCATTTCTCTCAGGCGGGCAAGTAGTTTAAGTGCATTTTCCATCTCCCCATCTTTAAGTAAAGTATTAACAGTTACGTATACTTTCACGCCTCTGAGGTGAGCATAATCAATTGCTTCTTCAAGCTCTTTTTCCGAGAAATTCGATGCATATCCCCGAGCACTGAAAGCCCGGGCTCCAATGTACACGGCATCTGCTCCGTTTTCCACGGCTGCAATTAGGGCTTCCATGCCACCGGCTGGGGCAAGCAGTTCCGGTTTTACAGGCTTCATCAGATGGGATTACAGAGCCTGCCCTTAATTAAACTTTGGCATCTATGTCCGGGCTGTCTGGTGAGATGGTCCTGATGCAGCTAAATATTTTCAGGAAAAATCTATTTTCAGTATCAATTTTTGTAAAAAATAAGAAAAAAAGAGTGAATTATTGAAGATCTACCTGAGAGGGCAGATCTGCAGGTTTGCTTTCAAGTTATGCTTTTGGCCCGATTATCCAGGTTATGACCCTTTCATCTTTTTTGTCTTTAGAGGCCTCGCAGAGCATTTTCCCATCATGCATATGACATTCACAGGAATAGCTAACTTTGTCTGTTTTTCCAATGTATTGGAAATGCATCTTGCAGTATCCTTCCGAACACCCTATCCCATACTTCACCCATCCCTCAATATCAGCTCCACCCTCACAGCTTCCTTCGCATGCAACGAGTTCGAACCCTTTCTCTTCATAAGTTCCTATTTTTGCTGGAGCCTGGTGGCCTTTTTTGAATTTTCCTTTCTCGATCTTCTCAGCCTGAAGCACAAGGTCCTCGCCAGTATTGTTCAGGATCTTCAGCTGCAAACTCTCAAGAAATTCCCTAGTTTCTGTTTCTAGCATCTTCGATTACCCCGGTGAATAAAGAATCCAGATAAGAATTCTGAATATGATATGCCTCTAAGAAATAAAAAAGTATCTCAAAATATATGGAAGTGTATATTAAAAGAGTTCCTAAAAATCAGACCCTTACGATCATAAAACTATTTTTGTCTTCTGTATCCTGTGGAAAAGATAGAATGAAGAACATTTCTTGAATCAGACACGCTAACTGAGCTTTCAGTCAGTGCAGATACAGGGCTTTTGCCTGCAGGTGGGGCATACACAAGGATATTTTTTTAAGAACGCTTTTTCGAGATCTATCTCATAGAGATTGGCAAGTGCCCCTATCCAGGCGAAGCAGTCGGCAAGCTCTTCTTCTATATTTTCGGGTTCTTCTCTGCGGATAGCTTCAGCAAGTTCTCCAACCTCTTCAACCAGCCAGAGCATTGTCGCCTTGCCTCCCCTTCTCCTGTCATTGTGGGCATAAAGCTCGTACATCAGGTTCTGAAATTCCGAGATTTCCATTTTCCCCCTCCCCAATGATCTTTTTAATAGGGGTTTAATTCTTTTTGTGCTTTTTCCCTTATGTTGCTTTCCAGAATACTGCATTCATGGTCATTTTCCCTGGAAATCTCATAGTCTTACAGGAACTTTTCTCTCTTTCAGGTACTCCTTTACCTCTCTTATTGAATATTCGCTGAAGTGAAAGATACTTGCTGCAAGAGCTGCGTCCGCTTTTCCTATTGAAAAACCTTCGTAGATGTGCTGCGGGTTTCCGACTCCTCCTGAAGCTATAATCGGAACATCCAGTTCTTCGGAGAGCTTTCTTGTAATAGGCAGGTCGTAACCTGCACAGGTCCCGTCCCTGTCCATACTGGTAAGCAGGATCTCTCCGGAGCCAAGCTCTTCAGCCTTCCTTGCCCACTGTACTGTATCAATTCCTGTGGCTTGCCTGCCTCCGTAAATTACTACCTCGTACCAGGCAGATGTCCCGTCTTCAAGTTCCAGAATGGTCTTGTCCGGATTGTTTTTTACATCATAGTTCCGCCTGCAGTCAATAGCAGTAACAATGCACTGGGCTCCGAATATGTCTGAGGACTCTTTGATGAAATCGGGGTTCTTGACTGCTGAGGTGTTGACAGAAACCTTGTCAGCTCCCGCCCTGAGTATCTGGCGGATAGCGTCAATGGAGCTTATCCCGCCTCCAACCGTTAAAGGAATAAAAACCTCGTCTGCAGTCCTTTCAATCACATCGATCATGGTTTCCCTACCGTGAGCAGAAGCAGTGATATCCAGGAAAACAAGTTCATCTGCGCCCTCTTCATTATAGCGTTTGGCGAGTTCCACAGGGTCTCCGGCCTCTTTCAGGTCCACGAACTCCACACCCTTTACAACACAGCCGCCTGCTCTGTCAAGGGTAACATCAAGGCATGGTATGATTCTTTTGGTGAGCATCTAAGGGATAATAAATTTAATTGTTATTAAAATCTTATCTAAATGAAGCCCGTAGCAATCTATAGGATTTAATTTCTTAAAACAAGTTTAGGGTGCAAAATGAACAAAATCTAGCAAAAATAATTCAAGCAACTATATCAAAAATCAGGTTTCTACAAACACAGTCGAATTTTATTTTTGAATGGACTTCTTCGAGTCAGGTAGAAAAATCCCTTGTCCTTTATCAAATAATGTATCTTTTATCCAAAAATGTTCATCACGCGGGCGCCTTCAAGTCTGGACATTTCCACTTCGGAGCTTTCCAGCACATTTTTTCTGATTCTTATTGGGGCTCCTACACGCAGAGCAAGGGCAATACAGTCACTTGGTCTTGCGTCAAACTGCATAACACTATTGTCCTTTTTTATCAGAAGGCGTGCGTAGTAGATTTTATCTACCTTCTCATCGATCAGTATACTCTCTATTTTTATTTCCAGCCGCTCGAAAAGAGTAATAATAAGATCATGAGTCATGGGCCGAGGAGGAGATACATTTTTAAGTACGTTTCCTATTGAAAGGGCTTCAAGATGACCTATGTATATCGGAAGCATACTCCCTTCCGTATTTTCAAGAAGCACCACAGGAGTGGGGTCTGTGAAAACATCAACTATATAGACATCTTTGACACGAATTTCTTCAAAATCTTCATAGATATCGATGTCCATACTCAATAGTTAACTTCACACTTATTAATACTTTATTTAATTCTTTCAAATTTATTATAAAAGACCTCTGTAACCTTTCTCCAGTCTTTTTTCCCCACCGAATTTTCTGGACTTTTAACTTTTTCTGAAGCCATATTTGCCAATCAAAGGCACAAATATGACTCCTCCTTTTCTTTTTTTGTGAGTATCGCCTTTAGCGTTCTTTTTAACTCTGAATAGTTCCTGGGAATAACTTTCCCCTACAGGAATCACCATTATGCCTCCAGGCTTCAATTGTTCCAGCAGAGGTTCAGGAATATAGGGAGCTGCGCATGTCACAACTATCCTGTCATAAGGTGCATATTGGGGATAACCCATTGACCCGTTTTTGAGTAAGACTGTAACATTCTCGTACCCGTTTTCTTCAATATTTTTCCGTGCAAAATTTGCAAGAGGTTCTATGCGTTCCACAGTGTATATATGCCCGCTTTTTCCTACGAGTTCTGCCATCACGGCAGCGTTATATCCGGAACCTGCACCGACTTCCAGGACTTTGTCTCCTTCGGACAACTCCAGAATTTCACACATAATGGCAACCATATGAGGGGCAGATATCGTTTGCCCATAGCCTATTTCCAGAGGCCTGTCCGTATAGGCTGCCCTCTGCTCATACTCCGGAACAAATTTATGTCTGGGAACCCGGAGCATGGCCTCGAGCACTTTTTCATCAACTATGATACCCTCAAGATTCTCTATGAGGCGCTTGCGCAGTTCTTTGAATTCGTTTTCTTGTTTTTCTCTCCTCTTGATTTCTTCACCAAGGCCCTTTCCTAAATTCACGCCGATCCGAACCTTCCCCCTTCTTTCTGGCAAAAATTCTTTTTACATATTTTGCAAGCACGATATCGCCTTTTCTGGATCTGAACTCCCCATCTCTGACCTTTATTTTACTGATAAAAAGGCGCGTATTTCCAACTTTTTCTTCTGCCCCTACAACAAATTCATAATCCCCGGGAAAACGTTTTTCGATAACCTCTGTTTTTTCAGTTCCTGATTGTGCGGAAAACTTTACAGTTACCTCATCAATCGCTCTGCCCCATATCGTCTCAACATTCTCTGCCTTAGCTGAGTTAACCCTTTTTCCTCCAGCATCAAGGGCAGTAATCAGGATAGGGCACACTACCCCTTTTTCTTCGTCATCTACTACCAGCTCGTCATCCAGCTGCAGGATAGTCTCTGAATCCAGTTCCGTCTTATAGGTGTCTGTAATATCCATTTTGCTGACTATAGCTTTCAAACTGACATTTTTAGGAGTTTTTATTTTCGTTGCATGCACCCGTCCGCACTCAAGACAGCGAACAAGGGGGCTTTGTCCTTCTTTCAGGACTTCATGTCCTACCTCTTCTTCCGGAGAACACGAGGGGCACTCAACTACAATTTCTCTCATCATGGTCTGATCAATAGATTGATTCAAAATACTAAATACTTAACTTCTACGGTGACGTTTTTATCAGAGGTGTTTTGTAGAGACTATTAAACTAAGAAAGAGTCTCTGATAATCGAAAGTAAACAGAAATGGATATTAAAAGCAAAAAATGGATTATGAAAA
>CAZLNG010000118.1:0-11249 GCA_964560735.1 uncultured Methanosarcinales archaeon
ATAATCTGGTTCAGATCAATCTTTGTATAGATAAAATTGCTTGAATTCTCCTTTCGCAGAATTTCCTTTCTCAGATTCTCCTTTCTTAGATTCTCCTTTCGCAGAATTTCCTTTCTCAGATTCTTTTCTCAGGTTATCTTTGCTTTAGATCAGCCTTTACTCAATTCTTCTCAAGCGTCTTTTGAAAAGATATTGTCAGAAAAAAATTTTTTGGAGAAAATTGATACTGGAAAACAGAGTTGGGGATTAGGCATCTGAGTGAGTATTTGGGAGTGGGGGGAATAGGGGGTAAAAGTGTTGGCTGAGGTTACAATAGGAAAAGACTCTACTCAAATGCCTTACTAACTAATATGCAACCCAATATATAAAAATACGGGTATACTGCTATATAGCACGGACAAATTTCGGTACTCTATTTTTTTTATAAGATCGTTCGTAGAATAAAGAACAGTATAGCAGATACCTATCAAACCTGAAAATGATATGAGTAGTAACAAGTAGTTTAAAATATAAAAATAAACTAAAAATGAAAATAAAAATGAAGGGAAGAAATGAAAAATATAAATGAGAATAATACATTCTAAAGAGCTGAAGTGATTCTTTATGTCTGCAAAGGGGTTAAATACTTTACAGGAAGCTTCTTGAAAATCAATTTTTATCGACCAATTTCGCTTCCAGGATTTTTAAGGAACCAGAATCTCCTTCCCATTCAATTTCACTCTTAACAATCTCAATACGCTTTTTATAAAAAGGAGCATCAAGGACAAGAGTTTCGTATTCTCCGCCTTCTCCAGCCATGTGAACCATATATCTGCGGTTGAGGGCCTTCAGGTTTTCGATCGAGTTGACATTAATAGGGCGTCCGAGCCAGGATTTGTCAAGGCCTTCGGCTGCTACCCGCACAATTCGAATATCCAGTACTTTTGCCATCTCATGGAGGAGTTCCTCAGCGTCCCTGTGCCAGAGAGGGGAATAGACTTTAAGCCCGAGGGAATCACAGATTTTCTGAACCCTGCTTGCCTGATACTGGGATTCAATAGCACCTACGGATACCCCGTCTACATTAACTTTTTTGAGGGCAAGAGTCAGGTCATCCAGTTCAAGTTCTTTAATTCCACTGGACTGCTGCTGAACCAACGGAATTTCGCAGGCTTCAGAAATCAGTTCTACCATGTGGAGGTTGATGGAGTGGTACATATAGGAGTCGTCCCTTGCGGGAATAATATTAATGAGGTGGGTGACCTCATGTCCCTCTTCAAGGGCCTTGTGGATGGCAAAAACCGAATCCTTGCCACCGGAGATTAGTGCTGCTAGTTTCATCAGTATCCTCTCATGTCTCGATAATGCTTTCGTACTTCCGGGTTATAATTGGTTGATCATCATGTAATATTTTATATACTTTTTGACTTTTTCAGCTTCCCGAAATTGGCTTCATAACGGGCTTCCATTTCCTCCCAGGTTGGAAGATCTGTCTGGCAGCCCCGTGCCTGTACTGCAAAAGAGGCTACTGTTGACCCGATTTCTCCGCATGTAGAAATAGAGTATCCTCTGGTAAGAGCAAGCAGGAAACCGGCCCTGTAAGCGTCTCCTGCGCCTGTCGGATCCACAGCCTTGACAGAGACCACAGGAATTGCGAATTCTTCTTCATCAGTATAGATTCTGCTGCCTTTGGAATCGTATGTTACTACAATAATATCAATAAGTGATTTGAGTTCAGAGAAATTCTTTCCGGTCATTTCCATAACCCTCTGGATTTCATGCCGGTTCGCAAAGAGGATATCAGTATGAGAAAGGATGGTTTCAAGATTCTCTTTAGAATATGTAACAAGATCCTGGCCGGGATCAAAGGATACAAAATTGGCAATCTGTGAAATTTTTGCATTGTAGACACAGTCTGCTGTTGCAAGATGAACAAAATCTGCAGGTTCGGGTTCCAGCTCTTTGAATTTCGAAGATGCTCCCCAGTAAAAATAAGTGGTCTGGTTTCCTTCCATATCCGTAAAGATAAAGGCCTTGGAAATTTTCTGGTTTTCAAGCCTGTAAAGGCGGGAAAGATCAACATGCACGTCTGTAAGGATTTTTTCATATCCCGAACTTGCAAAATCCGTACCTACCGGAGAAATTAACTGGCTTTTTCCCCCAAGCTTTGCGATGGCAACTGCAATATTTGCAGCCCCTCCTCCAGGGTATTCTTCATAATCAATAACAGGGGAAGATTCGTTTTTCCCCACTATTTTTTCAACATCTACAATATAATCAAGGGCAGTATGCCCTACGATGGAAATTGTCCTATCCATTGTAGTATCCTCTTTTTTGTGGGTCCTGAAGGAGTCCAGGGACTTTGGGCTGTGTATCCTGATACTCAGATAAATAATGCCAGTAAACACTGCCAGAAAAAAATTATTTCTTTTACTGGCTTCTATTAATAACAGATCCTCTCCTGTCAGCTACACACTTTTTAAGCACATAAAGATAAGACAAGGGCATAGCTGACCTGGTGTTCTGTCAACTCTCTTTTGAGTATTTTTACAGGTTTTTAGATTAACCTGTTTATTTGCCTGCTTTGCTCTTCTGCTGCTGTTCGCCCTTCTCACCTGACCGCTCAAATTCGGTGACCTCGACTACTGTCAACGGAATATCCCTGAGAGACTTCCCTATAACCGATTTTGCGATCCTTTCCGCGTGTTCTGCAGATTCAGCATCAAAAACCTTCATCTCAAAAATAAGACCTACAAGAGCGGTGTTTGCTGCTATGAAAACACTGCTAAAAGGCTCACCACATGCAGGGCAGGACGTAGTCCCCACATCGACCTCAACAAAGTCCAGCTTAGGGTTCAGGCGCTTTCCAGCTTCGGAAATCGCTACCCCTATTGCATCATCAGCTGTCTTTACGTCTCTAACCAACCAAGCTGCTTCAAGTACCACATGAAAGTTCTTCATAATTATCCACCGTAATTTCAATTATACACGTTTTTTGAGAATATTCCCGGAGCGGGAATAGTTACTATCGAACCTAAAGAATAGAATAAAGTATATAAATTGTTTCTATTCCAAATAGCCTATATTTTACTTTTATACGGCTTTTCAATTAAGCTTTTACTTTTTCGGTCTACTTTTTAATTCTTCTATTAAGAACCTCATTTTTGCAACGTACCCTTCCCACGTACTCTTATCTGATATACTCTTATCTGATATACCGTGATTTTTATATTATTCGGAATGTTTAGATGGTAAAGAGTGTTTCGTCGTCAACTGCGAAAACCCCGAGTTTTGCTCCGGCGTCAAGCCAGGCGTGTCCGTAGCTGAAAGAGGCGAGGGCATTTACAGGGTCTCCATTTTCGAGAAAATAAATACCGTCTTTGTAGTACGCCTCAGCCATTGTATAATAATCATTTGCAACGGCATACATATGAGATTCCGGGATAGGGGCGTATTTTGCTTTCTTTAGAGCTCGCTTTAACATGTCTTCATATCTTTTTACTTTCTCATTCAAATCAGCAGGCATCCAGGTCACCACAAAAGCTGCTTAGCGGTTAATTCGTTTAGTTTTTTTACTCTACATTTTCCATAAGCCCTATTGGGCCTCCTGCCAGTTTCACAAGTGCTTCAGCTTCAAGGAAGTGTAGCTTTCCAGGGATTACAAGAATATGAAGAGGTTCTCCAAAATCGAAATCTTTTAGTTTTTCTGTATAATCAGCTTTTATGACCGGTTTTTCCGAGCCTGCTCTGGCAATTCCAACTGCAACAGCCCCTTTGATGAGCTTTTCTCCTCTCTTCTCTTCAATTTCCAGAAGCAGATCAAGTGCCGTGTTTACGGTCATATATCCCTTTTCTTTATCAATATCCAGAAAGATCAGAGTGTGAAGGCCTATTTCAGTGTTTTGCTTTATGATCCCATAAGGAGTTTCAGAGACAACCCTTGTGCCTCGCCGGCTTTCATAAGGGTGAGGAATACTTGCGGCTTTTCCAAAACGGTAGTTCTGCAGCCCTGTAAGCCCCGAAACAGCCGAGGCAATGGAAGCTCCATGAATCAGGCGGGTTTCTATCCCATACTTTTCAGCTCTCAGGCGCAGGTCCACATGGGTTGTAGAAACCATGGTATCTCCACCAGTCAGAAAAGAGACCTTCTTGTCTTTTGCCTCAAGCAGCCAATCAGGCTGCTGTTCCACTTCTTCTCTTGAGAGCAAAATGACTTTCTTCCCATAGAGTTTTTCCATTTTTTCAAGGTTCGTACCCATGAGACAGGATGTATAGAACTCCACATAAACCAGGTCAGATTCCCTTATAGCTTCAAGTCCTTTTAGAGAAATGTCGTATTCGTCAAAAAGGCCCAGCCCTATGAATGTGAGCATAGCCCGCTTTAGGGGTTTATTATCTTAAAACTTTTTGCTGCAGGCCTGTTCCAGGCAATACCCGTGTTTTATTTTCCTGAGACCGAATACTCTTACTATTTATATCTGGAAATTGATATTACGAATTGGGTTACAATTGCAGTTTTTAGAGGTGTTTTATAATGGTTAAAGTTACACTTGTTCACGCCAGCTGGTGTACTGCCTGTCCAGCAGCTCGCAGGTTCTGGAAAGATCTAAAAGCTGAGTATGATTTTGAGTACGAGGAAATTGATGTGGAAACTTCAGAAGGCCAGGCACTGATAGACAAATATGGCATTGTTGGCGTCCCTACGACCATTATTGATGGAGATGTAGCTTTTACGGGCCTTCCAAAAAAAGCCGATGCTATCGCCCGCATTAGCTGAGCCAATTCCCTGACTTTTTACATATTATAATGATTCTCCGGAGGTATTATGTACGACCTGATAATTATAGGGGGAGGACCTGCAGGGCTGGCGGCTGGAATTTATGCCGTGCGCTCTGGACTTGAAACTCTAATTCTTGAAAGAAGCGAAATTAGCGGCCAGATAGCTCTTGCAGATCTCGTAGAAAATTACCCTGGCTTTCCCTCAATCTCAGGGCTTGAATTAATGGAAAAATACAAAAACCACGCTCAGGCAGTCGGGGTCAAAACAAAGATAACGGACGTCCTCTCTGTTCGCTCTGAGGGGGAAAAGAAAATTGTCTCCACAGACAGTGGAGATCTTGAATCAAGAGCAGTTATAATCGCTACAGGCGCAAATCCAAAGCATCTCAATGTTCCAGGGGAAAAAGAACTTGTCAGTAAAGGAGTTTCCTACTGCGCTATCTGTGATGGACCTTTTTTTAGAAACAAAACCATTGTGGTAGTCGGAGGCGGGAACTCGGCAGTTACGGATGCTCTTTTCCTTTCAAAAATTGCCCGGAAGGTCTATCTTGTCCATAGAAGAGACAGGTTGAGAGCCTCAAAAGTTCTTCAGAGCCGAGCTTTTGCAACTCCAAATATTGAATTCATTCTTAATGCCTCTGTTCTGGAAATCGTCGGGAGCAGCGGTGGAGTTAAGAAAGTAGAAAAAATAATCTATAAGGAACTCAACAGCGAAGAAAACCGCGAGCTGGGTGTAGATGGGGTTTTCATCTATGTCGGCATCAAGCCAAACACTGAAATCATTAATGTGGACAAGGACAGGGAAGGATTTATCAAAACTAACCGCTTACTTGAGACTTCAGAGAAAGGCATTTATGCTGCAGGGGACTGTCGTGATACCCCCATCTGGCAGATAGTGGCAGCAGTTAGCGATGGGGCACTCGCAGCAACTGCTGCAAATGAGTACATAGAGAGCCTTAAAGAAGAGAGTACAGAAAAAATATGCTATAAATAAGCTCCTTTTCTGGCGAAAGTGTTGTTTCCGGCTGATAATAATCTTAAGCTCAGCTAATTATGTAAAGCTTGGAAAGAAGGAACAGCATTCTGTTCCATCTTTAATTCTACTTTTTTTCTTTATTTTCTGGATTAATCTACCATCTGGTTGATCTTATTATAGAAATCTATTATTAATCTTGTTGCCTCGCTTTCCATATTCAACTGGAAAGTCCGGATTTGTTTACCCAGAGGTTTTTCGATTACTATGCCTGACTCAATCAGAGGTGTGATAACTCTTGACACACTGGAGTGAGATAGGCCAGTTTCCTCGGCTATTCCCGAAAGGTAGGTTGATTCGTTCTGGTGTTCGATCAAGTTCTTAAGCACCGTCATCTGTGCAGTTTTTCCAAAGATTTTTTCTAGTGGATCCATTGTTATCATCTCAGAGGTGGCTGTTCTCCGGAAGTGATTTTTATTTCCAATATTAACTTGCTATTTACGGTTATAAACTTATCTCCTTATTGGCTAAGCCAGGCTATCCATACAAAATCTTCTAAATTTTGAAGGAATTCTTTTCCATCCATACTGTATCTAATTTAATAGACTGTTTTCGAATAAATAATTTAGAAATGTTTAATACCTAAGAAATATATACTGTATTGAGGTGGAGGGTAATGTACGAAAAAAATCTTGATCATGAAATTTTGAAATTGATTGAAGAACATCCAGAGATAAGTGAGAAAGATATCGCCAGTAATCTTTCTGTTCCGGAAGAATTTGTAAAGACACGTATTGAAAATTTAAATGATACAAGAGAGAAAATCCTGATTATGGGGGACGGACGGAGCTTTAATGATACACTCAAGATGGCCCTTGAAGCTGAAAATTATAACATCGTCAAAGCCCCAAGAGGGTTTTCTGTTATTGAGGCTGTAAAAAATGAAAAACCGGACCTAGTACTCGTAGATACAGGACTTGCAGATATGTACGGATTCGAAATATGCAAGCAGCTTAAGTCCAGTTTCAGATACTGGTGGATCCCTGTAATGATACTCAGTGAGAGAGGGGGGGATAAAAATAAGGTGGAAGCCCTTGAGTCAGGAGCTGACGATTATCTCACTATGCCTTTCAATACTCCAGAACTGAGAGCCAGAATGAGGACGATATTAAGGCGTAATCGAATCTGATATCTGAGGTATAGGCTATATAACAGGAAAATTTTTTTAGTCTCGCTCCAGTATTCGATAAACTGGAAAGACTGCTCCGAAAAGCTGAAACTTTTATTAGAGCTGTTCTAAGAGACTTTTTCCTGAGTCTTTAAAAGAATAATGTGTCTAATATGTTTAAAGATTTATGTTTAGAGATTTTTCTGATCTTTTATCAACTTATAACATACTGAATTAATATGTTTAGTAAACTACATTTATTTATTTTTAAATTGGATTTTATTTGCAATGTATCTTTGGTATATTGCCCGTGTATATGCCGACTATAGCCTGATTCTATTGAAAATTTTTGTAAATTCGATAAAAATTATAAGTTCCCGCATAAGAAGCAGAAACGGGATCTTAAAAAACCTGAGAGGGCTTAATTTTTCTTTTTCTAAAAAGGGGTTCTAAGTTTACTGTTTTATTTTCGAAATTGATTTTTTTCTGGCAACTCAGATAAACTGAATTGAGCTTGAAGGAATCTCAGTTCACGTAGAATTTTTTAACAATTTTCTTCAATAATAAACAACATGTACTTAATAAAATCCTTTATGCATAAATATAACCAGGTGTTCATATCAATCCAACATAAACCCGGTCTATCAGCATAAATATAAACCAGTTATGTCGGCAAAAATATAACATGTTTTTATTTGGTCAGGTTTTAAGGAACTAATTTAATAGATCCTTTTTTCTAATCTCTATTTTTAAAATAATAGAGTATATAAATATTTCAAAATCTTTAAAAAAGAATAAAACGTAAATTATTATGCGTAACTGTAAATCAATCCTTATTTTTGATAAGGAATCTGAGTACAAAATTGATTTAATGTCCTGAAGGCATATTATGCTCTAAGAACATATAGTTATTGATAGGGTAGATGTGGTAAACGGAGTAAAAACGCAATATAAAAAAGGTGTGATAAAAGTTATGACTTCAAACGAATGGTACAACAAAGGCGTTGCACTGCAAGAACTCAAAAGATTCGGAGAAGCTCTTGAGGCGTACAACAAAGCTCTGGAAATAAGCCCTGAAAATGCAAAAATCCTGTTTAGCAAGGGAATGGTTCTGAAAAATCTTAGAAAATGTGATGAAGCTCTTGATGCCTTCAACAGATCCATTGAGCTCAGTCCTGCAGAAGCAAAAACCTGGTACTCCAAAGCTGAACTTCTTATGGATCTTATGCAGTATGAAGAAGCTCTGGATGCTTTTCAGAAAGCTACAGCTCTTGCCCCTGAGGATCCTGAAGTATGGTACAGAAGAGGAATGGCTCTCAGGGAGATGAGGGCATACGAAGATGCTATGGATGATTTTGAAAAAGCCATCCGTCTCTATGAAAAGAGCTATGATCTGAGCTCCATGAGCGCAAGCGAATGGTGCAAGAAAGGCATAGGCCTCTGTAAAATAAGGAGTTTTGAAGAAGCTCTTGACGCTTTTAACAGAGCACTTGAGTTGAATCCGGCAAATGGGAAAGCTCTTTACAACAAAGGAATTGTGCTTCGCTGGCTTGGAAAGTGCGAAGACGCAAAGTTGTACATCGAAAAAGCAGTGGAGATTTTTGACATAAAAATAAAAGCAAATCCTGAAAACGCCAGGTTCTGGTACAATAAAGGAATTGCACTGAGAGACCTGGAGAAGTACAAAGAGGCTCTTGAAGCTTTTGAAAAAGCAATCGAGATCAATCCGAGTTTTACAAAAGCCTGGATTGGAAAAGGCATTGTGTACGACAGGGTTAAGAAACACCAGAAAGCTATGGAAGCCTACGAAAGGGCAGTAGATATAAATCCTATATATTCGGACATTCTTTGAGCAGCCTTTTTAAGCAACCAGGGTTAGAGCCTTAGATATCTGAGGTCAAAGCAGGAAAAAGCCGTTGGATGAAAGTTTTTGTAGGATTTTCAGGTCTGGCGGCTAAAATATTCCTATTTTTCCAGCTTCTGTTCAAACAGCATACCTGCCAGTTCAGACTCATATATATCAAGCAGCTCTGAAAATGTATTGAGCTTAAAATCAAAACATGGGTCTATTTTTTCTTCGGGCCTCCAGTCGCCGTAGGAAGCGTATGCAGTTTTTAATCCGAGTTTTCGGGCAGGTAAAATATCTCTCCTGATACTGTCACCAACTACCAGATTTTCTTCAGGTTCGGTGCCAAGAGCCTGTAGAGCAAAGATAAAATGTGCAGGGTCAGGTTTTTTCGTGCCTGTCATATCTGCGGCAACAAGGAAATCGAAGAAATCCAGAAGCTCAACTCTTGTGAGCCTTGCCAGAGCATGATGCTTATCGGCATCCGTTATGATTGCAAGTTTCAGACCCATTCTTTTCAGCTGATAAAGGGTATCCCGAACTCCGAGATAAAGTTCAAGATTTTCCAGTTTTTCCCTTTCATAGATCTTACAGCAGTTTCTGTAGCCTCGTGCCGTAAAGATTCTTCTTTCCTGCATGTAGTCTCTGATATTTTCGTAATCTTCAAAACCGTAAGTTCCCCTCAAGAAATACCTGAAAAGCTCTGATGGGTCTTCGAAGTTGCTTCCTTTTTTTCTGTTAATATAGGACAGAATTTCCCTGCAAGCTATGAGTTTTGCAGCTACAAAATCAAAAAGAGTATTGTCCATATCAAATAATATTGCTTTCAGAGTTCCTGGCTGTTTTAGAATTTCTGGCTCTGGTCGTTGCATGTTTATCAGGATCTCGCTCTGTTTTTCTGGATTTTTTCTCTTCTTTGGCAGCCTCTTTTCTGGATTTCATAGTTTGCCGGATTTACAGATTTTTTTCTCTGCTGTTACCTTTCGGACTCCTTATTCCGGAATTTTTCCTTACGCTCTTGGGGAGAGGTATAAAAGCCAAAAGAACAGATGTATAGATCATAATCGAACAGCATGCTTAAGTAAATAGCGAGCAAGGAAATCTGAGGCTACACGGGATTTATTAAAAAAGAATTATGATAAAGGTTTAGATAGGAAAATAGAATTTATTATAACAAAATAAAAGAAGATGGGAAATTTTAATATGAGTTCTGATGAATCAAAGGATGAAACCTTCGCAAAAGAAAGTGAAGACGAAAAAACTGAAGAGGGGAAGACTAAAGAGGGGACTATTTCCGAAGATATGTATGTTCTGAATGATTCGGGGGATATGGCTGAAAAAGAAGTTAGCAATGAGATCCTTGCAGCCGAACTTAATGAATGCGGATTGGATTTTCTCAGGCTTGGGAAACTCAAAGAAGCAATGGTGTCTTTTGATAAAGCAATTGAGAGGGATCCAACCAACATATATCTGTTGAACAATAAGGCTGCAGTCCTTGAAACGCTTGGGAAGTATGATGAAGCACGCGAGCTTTATGAAAAAGCTACCCGAATCAATCCAGAAGATCCTGACCTCTGGAACAATATGGCATTTTCCCTTTCTCAGGCTGGAAAACACAGGGAAGCTGTCAAAGCCTATGAAAGGGCTCTTGAACTCAGGCCAGACTACCCCAATGCTTGGTATGGAAAAGCTCTCAACTTAAGTCACGCAGGAGATTACGAAGAAGCTGTCAAAGCTTATGAAAAAGTTATCGAGGAAAATCCAGATTATAAAGAAGCCTGGGTAGGAAAAGGCATAGCTCTCGGGCAGATGAATAATTATGCTGAAGCAATTATTGCTTACGACAAAGCCCTTGAACTTGATCCTGATTTTCTCGAAGCCTGGTATTACAAAGGTGTTGATCTGGACAGCCTTGGCAGTTACAGGCAAGCCCTGAAAGCCTACGAAAGAGCAGTGGAAATTGACCCTAAAAACGATGATGCCTGGAACAACATGGGAATTGACCTCGAAAATCTCGAAAAGTATGAAGAGGCAATTAAGGCTTTTGAAAAGGCAATCGAGATAAATGCAGAAAATGCTGACGTCTGGTATAACAAAGGCTTTACTCTCAGCCATATGCAGAGATTTGAGGAAGCCGCAGAAGCATACACGAAAGCCACGCAACTTGACCCTGAATATCTTGAAGCTTACTCCAGTCTGGGTTTTGTGCTTGCGCAACTCAAGCGTTTTGAAGAAGCTCTGGACACTTACGAAAAGGCCCTTAAGCTTGATCCTGAGGCTCCAGATTCCTGGTTCGGAAAAGCCATCTGCCTGAGTTTCCTGGGTCGAGAAAATGAGGCTGAAGAGGCATACAAAAAAGCTGTGGAAATTGACCCCAGATATGCTGAGATCGGGGGAGATATACAGTAACAAAAAATATCGCAAAAAACAGTAGTAAAAAGATAGCAAAAATTGTCTAATATTTTTTCCTTATTTTTCCTTATTTTTCCTTATTTTTTCCTTAA
>CAZLNG010000119.1:0-10912 GCA_964560735.1 uncultured Methanosarcinales archaeon
CCGTCTTTCTATTCTGGAGATGAATAAATCCAGGAAAAGAGCTATACATATGACAGGCAGGGTTCCTGCCAGGATTTTTGCTGTATTGAAATTTGTAAGACCTTCAAAAATCATAGACCCCAGGCCTCCACCTCCTATAAGAGCAGTCAGGACTGCAATACTGTTTGCAAGGATCGCGGCAAATTTTATTCCGGCAAATATAGCAGGGTATGCATTCGGAAGTCTCACGTATCTGATTATCTGAAATTCAGTTAGCCCAATCCCTTTTGAGGAATCGATAAACTTTGAGTCCACATTAGAGAGCCCGATATATGTATTTTTGATAATAGGGAGTAGCACTCTCAGCATTATGGCAATAACCGCAGGCAAAAAGCCAATCCCCAGAAGGGGCACAACAAGAGCCACAACTGCAAAACTGGGGATCGCCTGAACAAGATTTGAAAACTTTATTATCAATGAGGCTAACTTTTCGTTATACAGGGAAAAGAAGATCAATGGAGCAGCAAAAATAATTCCCAGAATGAGAGCTGTATAAGCGAGCAAAAGGTGCTCAAGTGTTGCCTCCATGATTTCTGAGTTTAAGACCATTTCCCGTACCTCGCTTTAATAACATTTTCTATGGTACCTGCAATCCCGTCCAGAATTACCGCAAGAATTCCGACCCAGGCTCCAGTGACGAGTATTGTCTCCATGTCATAAAGCTGGATTCCGTTTTGGAGAGGAGCGCCAAGCCCGCCTGCGGCAATCAGCCCTCCAAGAGTTACGACGCCCATGGTAAATACTACTGCAATCCTGATTCCGCCTGCAATTAAAGGAAGGGATAGAGGAAAGCGAACTTTAAAGAGCACTTCTCTCTGTGTTAATCCCAGTGCATTGGAAATTTCAATGTATTCTCCGGGTACGTTAGAAAGGCCAGTATAGGTATTCCTGGCAATAGGCAGGATGGAGTAAAGAATAGAGGCCACTATTGTTGGTCCAGCTCCTATTCCGAATACAGGAAGCAGGAGTACAAGGAGGGCAACATCAGGAATCGTTTCTATGACATTTAAACTGTTAAGGACCTTACCTGCAAGGTTCTCGTTTCTGTAGATTAAAAAACCGATAAGCACACCTGCCAGTATTGAAAAGAAAAGAGAAACAGAAAGCATATAGAGGTGCTCAAGTGTACGTAAGGAAAGTAACTGAGAAGTCCACACCCTCGTGATTTCCGTAACAATCTCGTTAAAATTCTGAACTGCCAGTTGACCACCTGTTAGGATTTAACTTCAAGCTTAAATCAGATTCTTGAGTACTCTGTCCGAAAAAAAGATTCCTGCAGGTTTATCACCTTCCAGGACCAGTCCCATTATTTCCTCTTTTGCTTTGAGCCGTAAAAGAGCCTCAAGAAGTGAAGTTTCGGGAGTGAATAGGATAAGCGGCTTCGAAATTTCTTCAAGATTTTTTCCCGAAGATACGGCTTTTAAAATATCACCTAAATTTATTCTGCCTGCATTTTTCGGATCCTTGAAAAGGAAAGCGACTTCAAGCCCTTCCTTTGTCATGTGATCCAGAGCCGAGGCTGCAGAAAGTTCAGGATAGAGAAAATACCTTTTGTCCAGAGGCTGCATCAAATCTTTCACCTTCAAGGCATCGATATGTCTGTACTTTTTTTTTGAATCCACTATTTCGGCAACAAGCTCATTAGCCGGGGAGAATATCAGCTCTTCGGGAGTTCCCACCTGGATAAGCTCGGAATTATCCATGATCGCAATACGGTCCCCCAGTCTGAAAGCTTCATTGATATCATGGGTGACAAATATAATAGTTCTTCCAAGCTCTTTTTTTATCTTGCAAAACTCGTCCTGTAGCTGTACCCGAAGAAGGGGGTCCAGCGCCCCGAAAGGCTCGTCCATAAGAAAAAGAGGAGGGTTCATGGCCATAGCTCTGGCGAGTCCAACCCTTTGCTGCTGACCTCCGCTTAATTCGTGAGGGTAACGATCCATGAAAATTTTCGGAGGAAGGGAAACAAGATTTAGCAAATCTTTTACCCTCTCCCTAATTTTTTCTTCTTTCCAGTTCTCAAGTTTCAGAACAAGCCCTATATTTTCGAAAACTCGAAGATGGGGAAGAAGCCCTATACTCTGAATCACATAACCTGTATTTCGCCTGAGCTGGATAGGATCAAGCTCTTTTATATTTATTCCATTTATATGGATACTGCCCGAATCTGGCTCAATCAGCCGGTTAATCATCCTCAGTAACGTTGTCTTTCCTGAGCCACTTCTCCCAATAAGGATGAGGAGTTCTCCTCTTCGAATTTCAAGGCTCAGATTTTTGACGGCAAAATGGTCTCCGTACTGCTTTGTAATATTTTCAAGCCGGCAGGAATCAATCCGGTCAAAAAGCTTTCTGGATATCATATGCAGATCCCAAATTCATGCCTGACAAACTCAGGCTGAAATAAGACCCTCTTCTACCAGAAAGTCGTGGGCAATATCCCTTGCTTCTCTTCCGTCAATATCATACTCCGCATTTAAACGCCTCATAGTGTCCTGATCGATCCTGCCGTTAAGTTGTTCAAGAATTTCCATAGCCTCTGGATTTTCCTGTGAAAAGTCCCTGGAAACAAGAACAACCGCATCATATGGAGGAAGGGCATTCTTGTCATCATCAAGCACTTTCAGCCTGTAAAGATCATTGCGTGTGTCTGTGGTATAAGCACTGATTGCATCTACTTCTTTATTTTCTATGGCCGCATACATGATCCCCGGGTTCATAGACTTGTAACTTTTAAATGTGAACCCATAAACTCGGGCTATCTGTGGGAGTCCGTCCTGTCTTGTGGCAAATTCCGGGTCAGTTCCTATTATCATATCAGGTGCATAAGGAGCAAGGTCACTTATGTTGGAAACTTCGTGGGCATTAGCCCACTCTTTATTAACAGCTATGGCATAGGCATCCTCAAAACCAGGGCGAGATGCGATTGCTATTCCATCACGTTCAAGCATACCTTTTTCGGATTCATTGTACACCACTGCAGGATCCCATATCCCAAGGGGCGGTTCTTTTAAAATCTGGCTGTAAATGGTTCCGGTATATTCAACGTAGGATTGAATGTCTCCCTTTTTCAGAGCTTCATAATTTACAAGCGTGCCTCCCAGATTTTCTTTTACATCAGTTTTATATCCCTTATCTTCAAGCAACAATGAAACAATATGAGCTGTAATATAGGACTCCTGGAAAAGTTTTGTCCCTATTATAATAATTTCTTGATTTTGTGTAGTATTTTGTTCGTCCTGAATATTCTCCACACAGCCGCTTCCCAGAAATGAGGCTAAAAGCAGTAAAACCACAATAAAATAAAGTTTCAGTTAGATCCCTCACATATAAAAGAAAATTCTTTGAATACCTTTGCCCTTCTTGATATATTTGGTAAATTTACTTTCGATACTAGTTATAACTTATTATGGCTCAATATTTACGGAAGTCCTGCGAATAATGCAAAATCGAAGAATATATAATTAGGAAATAACTGCCTCCGTTTTTGGGATAAATTTTGAAAAGAGATCGAACATATAAATGCTGTTTTTAGGGCTTCACCTTAAATATCTTCCTCCTAAAAATACTAAAGAAACAATTGGATAAAAATATTCAAGTTGGGGACTTCTCTGAAGTGACCAGTCCTGACAATAGTGTAAGTAGGCGCACCTTCCTCTAACTTGAAAATTATAAACGCCTGCCTCTATGAGCGACAGAAGTTTCTCTTGAAAATTTAACTCGCGGCAAATAATCTGAAAGTAGTCTCAACTCTCTGACTCGGGTTGAGTTCTGTAGTTCCTGCTTTATTAATGGCTTGAGGGATGATATCACTGATTATATTTTTAGTATATTCGGGCTCCATATTTTTGGATTTTCCTGATATAATAAAAGTGTAGGATATTGCGCAAATTTGAATTCGCAGTTTATGAAAAAAGATTATAACTTATGTCCGAACTCTCTTATTAATTTTAGTAACAAAACTTTTTTATGGTTAGCTACCAAATATACGGATATAACATCCTATATATATTTAGGTTAAATTTATTCTGTAGAGACTTCCAAAGGTAATGTATAAATTCTAAAAAAGGTTCTTTAAGTCTATGAAAGCTATTATCCTTGCAGCAGGAGAAGGGCTGCGCTGTAGGCCTCTTACTCTTACTCGTTCAAAAGTAATGCTTCCTATTGCCAACAGACCTATTCTTGAACATGTTATCGATTCTCTTGAAAAAAATGGGATAAATGAAATTATTTTAATTGTTGGGTATGAAAAAGAACGCATAATGGACTATTTTGAAGACGGACTTAACTTCGGAGTAAAAATAACTTATATTGAACAGAAAGCTCAGCTTGGTACTGCCCATGCAATCGAGCAGGCAAAGAGGTTCATCAGCCCTGAAGATTCGGAATTTCTTGTGCTGAATGGAGACAACCTTGTTGAACCCAAAACCATAGCCGATCTCTTAAATAATTGTGAAGGTGATGCCAGTCTTTTAACAGTGAGAATGGAAAATACAGCAGGTTACGGTGTGGTACTAAAAGAACGAAAAAAGGTTACACAGATTCTGGAGAAAAGGCCTGGAGATGTGAGCCGTATCGTGAATACCGGAATTTACGTCTTTACGCCACAGATTTTTGAGATCATTGAAAAAACTCCTATTTCTGAAAACGGAGAATATGCGATAACTGACACTCTTCAGATAATGATCAATGAGGGAAAAGATGTTAATGCTGTCTCGACAGAATCAAAATGGCTGGATGCTGTCCATGCCTGGGATCTGTTAAAAGCAAATGCTATTGTCCTGAACTCTGCCAAAAATTTAAAAGTTGAAGGAGAGGTGGAAGAGGGAGTCGTGATAAGGGGAAAGGTAGCAATAGGAAAAAATACGAAGATCCGCTCTGGAACTTACATCGTGGGTCCTGCTGTTATTGGAGATAACTGTGATATCGGTCCAAATGTTGTGATTCTGCCTTCTACAACAATAGGAAACAATGTATCTATCCGGTCTTTTACCGAAATCCAGAACAGTATCATAATGAACGACTGCAGAGTATATTCACACGGGCAGATTTCGAATTCCGTAATTGGTAGCAATAATACTATTGGTTCAGGTTTCTTTGTTGAAGAAAAAGATGGTCTTATGATCAGCATGAATGGAATTCTTCATCGAGCTCCCAGACTCGGTACAATCCTTGGAGACGATAACCGGATTGGAAACAGTGTGCTTGTAAAGGCTGGAGTAACGATAGCTGTCGACTGTCAGGTGGAGTCTGGAAATACTATCTATAAAGACCTCCCTCGTCATTCGGTGGTCCTTTAATTTCGAAAAGGGGTAAAAAAATGTGTGGAATTGTAGGATACGCAGGGGAGAATTCTGCCTCGTCTGTCATCATAGAATCTCTTAAAAAACTCGAGTATCGTGGATATGATTCAGCTGGTATTTCGGTTGTGGGCAGCGGCATCGATACATACAAATCAGTAGGTAAAATTGCGAACCTCGAGGCTCTTCTTCCAGAAAAAATAGCTGGCAATATAGGAATAGGACACACCAGGTGGGCTACCCACGGAAGACCGAGCACAATAAATGCCCATCCGCATAACTCTGGAAATCCCTGTAAGGTTTCAGTTGTACATAACGGGATCATAGAGAATTATATGACATTAAAAGAGCAGCTAACTTCGGAAGGATATGAGTTCAAATCCGAAACAGATACTGAAGTGATCGCACATCTCCTTCACAAACACATATATGGGGGACCCGGAGGAAAAGAAGCAAAATGCGAAATTTTTACCGGGCTCAGAGAGGCTCTGAACGAAATTGAGGGCTCTTATGCTCTTGGAATCATCTCGGCAGAAGAACCTGGAAAGCTATTTCTTGCCCGGAAAGACAGTCCTCTTGTTATAGGACTTGGAAAAGGGGAAAATTTTGCTGCTTCAGATGTGACTGCTTTTCTAAATTACACAAGAGATGTTATTTTTGTAGATGACTTTGAAACAGCAGTTTTGACCCCGGGCAGTGTGGTGGTCTTTGATAAGGAAGGAAAGGTACGGGAAAAGAAGATAGAAAAAATAGAATGGGATTTTGAAGCTGCTGAAAAAGCTGGTTACGAACATTTCATGCTTAAAGAGATTCATGAACAGGTTAGTGCTATTCACAATACACTTGCAGGTCAGGTTTCGGAACTTGAAGGGGCAATATACCTTAAAGAACTTAATATGAGCGACGAGGATATAAGAAAACTTTCAAGAGTCCAGATTCTGGCATGTGGGACCTCCTGGCATGCGGGACTGCTTGGAAGATATCTTTTTGAGCAGCTTGCAGGAATTCACTGTGATATAGATATCTGCTCGGAATACAGGTATAGAAGCCCTGTTATGAATGAAGGAACTCTTGCTATAGCAATCACCCAATCTGGAGAAACTGCAGATACTCTTGCAGCTGTGCGTGAGGTAATGTCATACAACTGCCCAACTCTTGCAATCACTAATGTTGTAGGAAGTACTATAACAAGAGAAGCCAATAGTGTGCTCTATACCAGAGCGGGGCCAGAAATCGGAGTTGCAGCGACAAAGACTTTCAGTACCCAGGTTGCTCTTCTCTATTTACTTGCCGTAAAATTTGCTCTGGCAAGGGGCAAGTTAAGCCCAGATTATGTCAAGAGGTTTATTATAGCACTCAAGAAGGTCCCGGGCCAGATTCAGCAAATTCTCAATCAGAAAGAAGCAGTTAAAGAATGTGCAGAGAACTTTGCTCAGGCAAAAAGCTACTTTTTCATCGGCAGGCACCTGAACTATCCTATTGCCCTTGAAGGGGCACTCAAGTTAAAAGAGATTTCATACTTACATGCAGAAGGTTTTGCTGCAGGTGAGCTTAAACATGGGCCAATAGCCCTGCTTGAAAAGGGTACGCCTGTAGTTACAATTGCAACAAGAGGGCAGACCTACGATAAGGTGCTGAGCAATATAAAAGAAGTGAAAGCAAGAGATGCGATTGTTATTGCAGTAGCCGATAATACAGATACTGAAATTGGAAAGTATGCAGATATTATTCTCAGGGTTCCCCGGAGTGATGAACTGCTGGCTCCTCTTCTCAGTGTTGTAGTCCTGCAGCTACTTGCTTATTATACTGCTCTTGCCAGAGGCTGTTCTATTGACAAACCTCGTAACCTCGCAAAAAGCGTAACAGTAGAATGATGAAATAGTGAATTACTGAGACCGCTAAATGAAAAGATATATTAGAAATTTAAATCTTAACTACAAAAATAACCATCAAGACAATTCAAGAATAATACACTTCGTAAACGCAGGAGTGGGATACATGAAACTCTTCGGATCTTCAGGAATAAGAGGCATAGCAAATAAGGAAATTACACCCGAACTTGCACTTAAGGTCGGGCTCGTACTGGGAAGCCGGAAAAAAACTGCGGTTATCGGGAGAGACCCAAGAGTTTCGGCCCCAATGATCGAACATGCTCTGATAGCAGGGCTTACCGCTTCAGGCTGTGATGTTACGGAGGTAGGCCTTGTAACCACTCCAACTCTTGCATATGCGGCAAAAGATTACGAGTGCGGTGTGATGGTCACAGCCTCCCACAATCCTTCTGAATATGTAGGGATCAAACTCTGGAATCCTGACGGAATGGCTTTTGATTCAGCCCAGCAGGAAGAGATTGAGAAGGCTATTGAAGAAAATGATTTTTCCCGAGTTCCCTGGAATCTAATAGGCAAATTCGAAGAGGATGGAAATGCCATTAGAGCCCATATGAATATGATCAAGAAGCTCGTAGGAAGTTCCGGCCTGAAAATAGTGCTGGACTGTGGGTGTGGAGCAGGAGGTACGATAAGTCCTTATCTTCTTCAGGAGCTGGGTTGTGAAGTAATAACCCTGAACGCTCAACCTGACGGCCATTTCCCTGCAAGAAATCCGGAGCCGGTAGATGAAAACCTGTCTCTCCTCAAAAAAGCTGTTGTGGATTTCGGAGCTGATCTCGGAATAGCGCATGACGGGGATGCAGACAGGATGATGGCGGTAGACGAAAAAGGCAATTTCGTCTCTGGAGATGAAATGCTTGCAATTTTCGGGCTTTTTGAGTGTGCAGGTGATAAAGGGAAGGTTGTTGTGCCTGTGGACACCTCGATGATGGTTGATGATTACCTTGCAGGCTCTGAAATAGTAAGAACGAGAGTCGGAGATGTCTACGTTGCGGAAGGCATTAAGCAGTATGGAGCCATTTACGGAGGCGAGCCTTCAGGAAGCTGGATTTTCCCGAAAATCTCTTACTGTCCGGATGGGATTTACGCAGCCGCAAAACTGGTTGAAATTGTAAGGGACAGGAAATTAAGCGAGCTTCGAGAAGAACTTCCCAGATATGCCACAAAGAGAGAAGCTTTCCCCTGCCCTAATGAGAAAAAGGCAGAGTTCATGAAAAAGGTAAAAACAAAACTCGCGCCTCTGGGAGAAGTCCTTGATATTGACGGCATCCGCGTGGAAATGGATAACGGATGGATACTTGTCCGTCCTTCGGGTACAGAGGCAAAAGTGAGGATTACAGCTGAAGCCCGGGAAAATGTTGATGAGCTCTTTGGGATGGCTGAAAAAATCGTTAAGGAGGCGCTTAAATGAAAGCAGTAGTCCTTGTGGCAGGCAAAGGCACAAGGATGGAACCTCTTACTTCTGATTGTCCTAAAGTTATGCTGCAGGTTGCAAATAAACCCATCCTTGAGCATATCCTTAACTCAGCTATAGAAGCAGGAATTGAAGGATTTGTTTTTATTACAGGTTATCTGGAGGATCAGATAAGAGATTATTTCGGGGACGGAAGTAAATGGGGGGTAAGTGTAGAATACGTCCCGCAAAAGGAGCAGTTAGGAACTGCAAATGCAATAGGTTGTGCAAAGGGGCATGTTGAAGGGGCTTTTCTTGTACTTAACGGAGACATGCTTATAGGACAGGAAGACTTAAAAACTCTGGTTTCGAGAACAGAAGAAGCTGTTATCTGCGTAAAAGAGGTGGAGAACCCGTCTGACTTTGGGGTGCTTGAAACCGAAGACAATAGGGTTGTCAGGATAATAGAAAAACCTAAGAATCCTCCGACTAACCTTGCAAATGCCGGAGTATATCTCTTCAGAGAATCCATATTCGATTTCATTGCCAGAACCTCTCTCTCGGTGAGAAAAGAATTCGAGATTACGGATTCCCTCCAGATGTTGATTGATAGTGGGGCTGCTGTAGGTTACAGTCCCCTTGGAGGGAGGTGGATAGATATAGGATATCCCTGGGACCTTCTGAAAGCAAATGAACATCTCCTGAAAGACCTTAAAGGAAGCTGTGAAGGTACTGTTGAACCGAATGCAACCATAAAAGGGGAAGTTTTGATAGGAAAGGGTGCTCTTATCAGAAATGGTTCTTATATTGAAGGCCCAGTTGTAATAGGGGAAAACTGTGATATAGGGCCCAACTGTTTTATCCGTCCTTCCACAGCAATTGGAAATCGTGTCAGAGTCGGAAACGCTGTTGAAATCAAGAATACAATTATTATGGAAGGTACTCATGTAGGGCATCTGAGTTATGTAGGAGACAGTGTTATTGGACACCGATGTAATTTCGGAGCGGGTACTAAAGTTGCAAATCTCCGCCACGATGGTAAAAATATAAAAGTAATGGTAAAAGGCAGAATTCTAGATTCTGGCAGAAGAAAACTCGGAGTGATTATGGGAGATGATGTGCATACCGGTATAAATACCAGTATAAATATCGGTGTGATTATGGAAAAAGGAAGATGCACATATCCGGGTGAAGTGGTCAAGCACTGAATGAGGATTAAAAGCTATTAAATTCCATAGAATAAGGTCAAAAATAAGAAAGATCAAACATAATATAAGAAGGCCCTTTCCCATAAAAAGGGGAAAGGGTATCCAATAATAATTCTATTTCAAGTTTATGAATGAATCTGTCTTAATGTCCAGAGAGCTGTTTTTCGGAAGAATCCTTCTGGTTTCACATTGAAGGAACCCTCGTTCATTTTTTCGATAGCTTTCTTCAAAGAATCCTTCGAATCAAGTATTTCTCTTACAGTCTGCTCATCAGTTTCCACAGTTATGGAAGGTCCGAATGCTGAGTTCGGATCTGTAGAAGTGTCATACTTGTAAAACTTCCCTACTTTTCCACTTCTCATAAGTAAAGTCACATATAACATTTCGCCATTATCAAGTTTAACTTTCCCGGCTATTTCTTCGCTTCCAACGAACCTCTGGAGACTTTTTGGAACTTTTTCGAAGTTTTCGTTATAATGTTCCATTTTTTTACTTAACTCTGTAAAGAGATCATTCTCACCAGCAGGACTAGCAGGGGCTTTATAGAGGTCAGCTTCTCTAATCTCTACTGTATTCGAGGCTGCACCTGCCATTGGGACAAACAGAAGTACAATGAGAAGGAAAAAACTCAAAGCCTTAGTTTTGTTGCAAGGAACCATAGTTGAGAATAAGGAACAGTTATATAAAAAAGTTATCTGTAGAAACTAAACTCCTTTAAACAGAAAAAATAATCAAAAATAACTCATTACGAAAAATAACAAAAAATATGTGAACATAAATAATCCGACATTCCATAGATGTTCTCAAAAAACAATATTTTTCCTGCTATTGATTTTGGCGAATTATTCAAAAATTCTCCAGTTATTATCTCAACTGAAGCCTTGAGAATTGGGGCTAAAAGCTTTTATTAAAGGCAAAAAGGGCAAAATTGGAGGACATTTCAAAAATATTTATTTGAATAGCCGAGGTCGTTTCCAGAAAAACGCTAGAAAGAAAAATTGTGAAAATTGTAACGACATTTGCGGAAAGTGGGATAATAACTGAAAAATAGATTTAAAAATAGATTTAAAAATAGATTTAAAA
>CAZLNG010000120.1:0-2888 GCA_964560735.1 uncultured Methanosarcinales archaeon
GACAGCCTCTAAAGGGTGGGGTATTCGTGACCCTCTGCGCTCCCGTTGTAATAAATGAATGGAAGCAAATCTTCAAACTTTTAGAGTTACATCCTAATCGAAAAAAGACTGGCGCGGCTCAAACATACCAATAAATTTAGTATGAGTAAGTATGAGAGCCGCATTAATTTGATTTTTTAATTTAAGATATCATTTCTTTAAATTCGTTCTTTTTGCGCTCATTTCTTTTTGGTAACTGTAATATATTTGCTCTTGGTTTCCGTATCCATACCGTTTCCATTCATTACTGTCAAACTGACTGCATATTTTCCGGCTTGGTATACATGAACTGGAGTGACTGCTGACGAGTGTGTTCCATCTCCGAAGTCCCAGTACCTTTCTGTTGCATTTTCCGAGATGTCAGTAAACTGTACCGGCAGGGGAGCATAACCCTGAGTAACATTGCTGTAGAACTTGGCTACAGGAGGCAGTGTTTGTTTTAAAACGGTTATTGCGGAAAGCTTTGAATCGGTGCCATTCCCATTGATTGCAGTTAAGTTAACAGTATAGGTTCCCGGAACTGAGTACAGATGCACTGGATTCTTAACGTTAGAGTCTATTACTCCATCATTTTCAAAGTCCCAGCTCAATGAAACCTGTTTTTCCGATGAGTCATTAAACTGTACAGTCATGGGAGCATACCCCACAGTAACATTACTGCTGAAGTTTGCTACGGGCATTATTGGTTTTTCCGAAACGTTTATTGTGCCCAGTTTTGAGTCAGTGCCATTTTCATTGCTTACTGTCAGGTTAACGGTATAGCTTCCTGGATTTGCATAAACATAAACCGGGTTTTCATCTGTAGAGTCGATGTTTCCGTCATTCTCAAAGTCCCAGTTCCATCCAGCTGCATTTTCCGATAAGTCATCAAACTTCACTGTCAGGGGAGCATATCCCTCAGTAACATCACTGCGGAAGTTTGCTACAGGAAGTAAAACCGGATCCGCAAAAGCCTTGATGCATACATTCGTATTTGGATAAGACCCGGACCCTACAATATCTTTCCAGGTTTGTCCACTACCACTTATGAAGCTCTCTCCTGAGTTTGCTTTTGCCTTGCTGCTCCAGTCTGTAATGGGTCTTTCCATAGCTATCGGGTACTTATATGCAGAGTTTGTAAGTTTCAGAACGACCGAGAACTTCTGGCCTGTTGTAAGTCGAATATCCGAATCTAATGGAATTGTGTTATAGCCTGCAGTTAAACTTCTCCCACTTTTTGAGAGGACAGGACCTGCCTGGTTAACTGGACCGGATACAGGATCGGTGTAAATATAAATTTCATAGTTGCAGTTTGAGTCTGTCGTGTAGAAACCTACAGCTTTGAGGACTTCATCGGATCTTGCAGTAAAGACATTTGCACACCATGCAGTAACGTTTGAGTATCCCAGGCTGTTAGTCCATCCAAGGGGATCATACTGGTAGATGGATTCGTAATTATCTGTGTTTTCAGCTGTGAAGACAGAATTCTCATTGCCTACCTTTGAGTCATAGTAAGAAACGTAGAAATATCCATTTTCTCCCCAGTCTGAACCCCAGCTATTTTTCATAATAAATGCCCCATCTCCTGGAGGAACTTCGGTAAATTTATTCCTGTCAAAAGAGTCATCCCAGCCTACAATGGCTACAGCATGGTTAGGTACTAAGGTCCCATTATAGTAATAGCTGTAGTTGAGAGGAGAATAAAAAGTGTTGTTATAGTACATGGAGGTATATATAGCTCCATAATTCTGGACTGCCCACTTTATTACTTCATTATCCAGGAAACCCGTCCTCTTCGGAATAAAAAGAACATTCTGTACATGTTTCTTTAAAGGCAGGCCTTCTGGAGAAGATATTGAAGAAGCAATGTAGGGATCATCGCTTTCATCTACAGGCCCTGTCCAGCGGGTCAGATAGGCAGCTGCCTGAAATCTGTTTCCCCCATCATTGGGACCACGGTCAAACCCTTCCGAATATGCAGAAGAAAGCAGATTTTTCATGTTATTTTCCGAAAGGTCCCAGTTTTCTCCCGGCTTCAGGAACGATTCCAGAGAAGCATAGCTTGCGAAAGCCCAGCAAGTCCCTGCGCTCCCCTGATCCCTTACAGGGGTCACTCTGTTAAGAGTTCGCAGGTCATAGGAAACCGGGAAAGACTCTTTTCCAACAGAAATATCACTGAGATAATCAAGGTCAACAGGCTCAGGCACAAGACCAGCCTGATGCCCGTCCAGGGATGGTTCCGGTTCAACAGGAATTTCTTTATTCTGATAATTGATAAACTCCTCGCTGATTGGAGCAACTTCAGGACTCTGAGTAGTGGTTTCTGCCACTGCTACCGGAGAGCCCAGTACCATAAACAGAACTAGAAGTCCGCAGAGAGCTATTGTTGCTTTTACGATACTTATATCATATTTTGTATTGATGTTTATTTTCATGTCTATCTCCTTTTTCATTTCGTAAATTATACTCTTCCCACATACTAAGAAAAAAATTAAAGTTTATAGTTTAATATTATAAACTCCCCAAATACAATTGTTTAAAAACAACATATAAAAAAAAGCGTTACTGTTTTGAGGAAATATCTCTAATTAATTGCTGGAAGAATATACTGTTTAAAAAAACATCAATATCATAAATCATTTTCGTTTTTGTTCTCACTTTTTTAATAATGTGCAATATATATGTAGCCATTATAATTTAATATTATTTTTAATAAAAAAATGTCATGCAATTCAGTATAATAGCTGCAGAGAGAGTTTATCCATATAAAATATATAAAACATTTAATAAGTAAATTACTTCCTACAAGAACAATCAATCAATCAATCAATCAATCAATCAATCAATCAATCAATCAATCAATCAATCAA
>CAZLNG010000120.1:2988-10828 GCA_964560735.1 uncultured Methanosarcinales archaeon
TCACCAGACGATTTTGGAACGAGCTGAAAAACTGCCTGTCCATTAAAAAAGAGAAAACCAGGAGAGATGAGAAGTTAATTCTTCAGGCTTCTACTTTTTCAGCGTGTCTGATAGTAATAAGCCTGGACTTCTCTTTAAGTTCTGCATTTCCATGCTTAAGGAATTTAAATTCCCTGAAAAGCATGCCCAATACTACCACAAACATCAGGTATTCCGTTGCCGGCGATGCAGCCCAGACTCCATCCAGCCCGAAGACAGAGGGCAGGATAAACATTAGAGGAAATAGAAAGACAAAGATCTTTCCCAGATTTATGAAAAGTGCTGTTGTAACTCTGTTTATTGACTGATAGTAAATAGAAGTGAGCAGCACGATACCTTCAACGAGCAAAGAGAACATGAAAAAATTCATGCCTCGAAGTGTAACTCCCAGAAGCTCGGAGTCATCCTGGCTAAAAATTTTCACCACACTTTCAGGGAAAAAATAAAGCAGCATAAACCCGAAAGTTCCTATCAGAGCACAGGAAAGCACTGTCAGTTTAAGGATCTTTGAAACTCGATTATAGTAGCGAGCCCCGTAATTGAAGCCAATTAACGGCTGAGCTCCCAGAGCTACTCCTTCAAAGAGCATATAGAAAATTGAAAAAACATATCCTATTATGCCGTAGGCTGAAACCGCAAGCTCTGAACCGTGTTTTATTAACATATAATTGTGTGCGAAGAGCACGAGGGCCAGGGAGATCTGCATTACAAAGGAAGGAAAACCTGCTTTAATTATCTGTCTCAGGGTCTCGATTTTAAGTTTCATCGTCTTAAGCCTGATTTTCAACTTTGCCTCTGTACCAAAAAGGTAATGCGTAAGCAATAATGCAGGCAGAGCAAAGGAGATTATTGTTGCAAGAGCTGCCCCTGACATGCCCATACCCATGCGCACGATAAAGAGGTAGTCGAGCACGACATTTGCAAGCACTCCTGCAATCATGATTTTCATGCAAAGCCTGGGCTTTCCATCGTTTCTGACAAGAGGGTCAAGAGCGATTGTAAGGATCATGAAGACCGAGCCCGCAAAAATGATCCTGAGGTACTCGCGAGCAAAGGTAAGGGCAGATCCGCTGGCTCCAAGTAAGCTGATGGAAGTTTCGCAAAAGATAAGTCCGCCTATCGTAAAAACAGCGCCTGCAAGAAGACATAAAGGAAAAGCGTTATTTACAATATTCAGGGCTCCCTTTGTGTTTCCTTTTCCAAGCTCCAGGGCTGTGAGGCTTGATGCCCCTATCCCTATTATTACTCCTGCTGCAATTATTGCGACATAAGGAGGATATGCAAGGGTGATGCCTGCAAGCCCCTGGCTTCCGATAACGTTTCCTATGAAAAAACCGTCAATTATGCTCTGGATTCCAGCAATGACAATTCCCACAATTGCAGGAAGTACAAATCTCGAAAACAGGTTCAAAATGTTCCCGAATCTCATTTCCTCATCGCTTACCATACCAGATTCTCCATCCTTTGCAAAGCTATACTTCCTAAAGCCTGCATCTGATTTTTCCAGATTTCCCAGCGTAAAAAAACCTGGAATTTTCTTATGGGGGACTGGTATGCCTGATTTTCAAGTTCGGGGAATTCCCTTGCTGTTCTCAGGTTAAAACACATTTTTGACGATAGAGGGAGAATATTATACGCTTTTAAAGAATCTTGTTTTTTTAAGGATTCAGAGCCTGTTAGAAGGCTCAAAGACAGAGATTCAATCCTTTTTAATAATTCAAATAAAGTCATTTTTCATCCTGATGAAGCTTCAGAAACATGCAAATTTGAATAATAGCTGCTTTGATGCAGAAATAATCAGGATACTTTATCCCGAAGGTACTTGCAAATGTCTCTATATGGGTTTTTTATGCTACGTTCCGCAGCACCAACTCGTTTTACGAAGCTTCATCATTTAAAGGGTAAAAGTGGATTCAAACGAGATCAAGAATCCTGTGAATCATGTAACAAACATGTAAAATCATTAACCAGATAGTCAGTTTGGTCAGTGAATTTTATACACTAAACAATATTTACGTATATTTATACATTTACAGCCTTTTTTGTTTTAGTGGGTCATTGATTTTGAGTTAAAAACAGAAGTTATTGACTTCTACCTAAAGAAATTTTTACAGAACATTTTAATTATTTTTTAAAATTATGTTGTCTTTAGTGAAAAATTAGCCAGAACCCGGAAATCAAGAATATGAAGATAAGAAAAATTGAGGAGTCGTGAGAATAATCGGAAGAAGTAACATAATAAGGAAGAAAAGAGTAAAGAAAAAGTCCCTATTATGCTTGATTTTATAGGTCAGCAGCATTCGGATTAATGCTCAACTATCAATTACCCTCATACTTTTTAAAAGATATTAATATTTACTAGAATAATATTATTTATATTAAATTTCTATATACTTTAGTGTTATAAAGGGATTTAAACATTTGTCAAAGATATGAGAAAAATATGCTAAAATCAGTCATCTATCCCTTAACTGATTACCATCCATTTTTTATGCAAGAAGCACGTTTAGGGTTTTAGACCGACCTTTGAACGTATTAAATTGACCTTATGCCTGTTTGAATAATCTGCCTGAAATCGCTTACTGGCCTTTATATAGGCCTTCTCACATTCCTTTTTCTCAATTTTGAAAAATTTCCACTAACGGAAGAAAATGCCCTGATCTGATATGTCTGCTAATAATTTCACCTGCAATCCTCCTGAAATCCTGGCTCCTGCAGGAGACCATGACGCTCTCCTTGGCGCAATTAAAGGAGGCACCGATGCCGTATACCTTGGAGTCGGCGAATTCAATGCCCGCCAGGGGGCGGAGAATTTCACTCTCGAAGACCTGGAAGATGCCGTCGATCTTGCCCATTCTCATGGGGTTTCTGTTTATCTGGCCCTGAATATTCCAATAAAGCAAAAAGAATTGCAGCATGCCCTTGAGATAGTAGACCGAGCATATGCAGTAGGAACTGATGCAATTATCCTGCAGGACCTCGGGCTCCTGAGGCTCCTTAAAGAGATTTATCCTGATCTTGAGCTGCATTCAAGCACTCAGATGACTATCCATAATAAAGAGGGAGTCGATTTTGCTGCAGGGCTCGGGGCTACAAGAGTGATTCTCTCAAGGGAGCTTACTACAACCGAAGTAAAAGATATTGTAGACCACTCAAGCGTGGGAATAGAAGTTTTCGTCCATGGTGCTCTCTGTTACTCTTATTCCGGAAAATGCCTGTTCAGCAGTTTCCTGCATGACAGGAGCGCAAACAGAGGAGCCTGTGCTCAGCCCTGCAGGCGACGCTATAGATTCGTGGTAAACGGCAGGGAAATTGAAGAAAGGCATGCTGGTGGAAGCTATCCCATAAGCTGTGCCGAGCTCTCCACTCTAACGGGACTTGAGGAAATTGTTAAAACCGGTGTTATAAGCCTTAAAATAGAAGGCAGGATGAAAAAGCCCGAATATGTGACAGCGAGTGCTGCTGCTTATAAGGAAGTAATTGAAAAAATCTGTAAAGAAGGAGAAAACCCAACACAAGAGGAGCTTGAATCAAGAGAAGCAGAGCTTGCAAAGCTCTTCTACAGAGGCTTCACAAAAGGGTTCATAATGGGGGAAAATGGAGTAGCCCACCCCAAATACAGCTCAAATTACGGAGCCTTCCTGGGAAAAGTCCTTGACATTTCCCGTTCAAAAGGAAATACAAAACTTACAGTCCGGCTGGATGAAGACATTCAGGTAAAAGATGGCATAAGCATCTTCACGCGGGAAAGGATGCTTGGCTCTGCAGTAACAGGCATAAGCACAATTGCAGGTGAGCACTTAAAAAGCGCTAAAAAAGGCGAAAAAGTAGGGCTTGAGATCAGTTCGAAAACAGGAAGAGCGGTGCAAAGAGGGGATGAGGTTTACCTTACGACAGACACCCGGCTTCTGGATACCCTTCAGAAAGCAAAATTAAAAACGCTTCCTGTAAACTTAAAAGTAAGTGCCAGAAAAGGAGAGCGGTTTAAAGTTGAAATCCGGGAAGATAGAGAGAAACACAGAAGAAGCAGTATAAGAGGGGAAGCTGTCGTTGCAGAATATGAGGATGAATATATAGTTCAGGCAGCCGAAAAATCTCCAACAACAATTGAGCAGATAAGAAAGGCAATGGAAAGCCTTGGGGATACTCCATTTGAAGCTTCTGAGGTTTTAATTGAAGCTGATGACGAGATTTTCATTCCTGTCGGCGTGTTGAAAAATACGAGGCGGAAGGCTTCAGAGCTTCTTCTTGAGAAAACGTTGCAAGCTTATAAAAAAGAGCAAAAAAACCCGCTTCTTGAAGAGTTCAATCATCTTTGTATCCCGAAAAGCAGTGAGAGTGAAGCCAGCAGCAAAAATGAAAGCCTTTTCGAAATTAACAGGCGGAAAATCAGGAGTACTTCTTCAAAGACCCTCCTCCTCAGCGTTGAAGTGGATGGGCTTTCTTCCCTCTTTGAGGCTGCTGATGCAGGTGCAGATATTATTTATGCCCCGATTTCAGGGTTTGAAGCGCTGATAGCTCCCAAAAATGCTGAGATCCTTGAGGATATGAAGGCAGAAGGAACTGAACTTGTCTTCAGGCTTCCCCTGATAAACCATGATAGAGAACTCGATGAAATCAAATCCCTCGTAGAAAAAGTTAGAGATGCCGGTTTCAGTATAGCCTGTTCCGATCCTGGAGCCGCACAGCTCGCAAAAGAAATTTACATACCTTTTGTGGCTCAGAAAGAATTCAATATTTTCAACGCTCTTACAGCCAGCACTTTCTATCAGGCAGGGGCGTATAGAGTAACCCTTTCAAGCGAACTTAACCTGAGTGAAATTAAAAATATCTGTGAAACCCTTCAGACCTGTGGGGAGAAAGGCCAGACCGAAATTTTCGTATACGGTCGGGAAATGATGTTGATCACGGAAAATGATCTCTTAAAGCCTCTGATCGAGAGAAAAATCGTAAGAAAGGACAGTGAAGTGCTCCTCGTTGACCAGAGCGGCTCAGAATTCCCTGTAAAGCGCCATGGCACCCGGACTCTCATTTTCAACTCGAAGGTGCTTGACATGCTGAAGTATGTCAAAAATCTGAAAGGATACGGAGTGGACGTAATTCGGCTTGATCTCTCGCTGAATAGAGATGCGGAAATTAAAGAGATTGTAGGAGCATATAAGGCAGCCCTTTCAGGAAAAGAAGGAAAGCTGAGTACAAAAGGGGTTGAATACACAACCGGACATTACTTTAAAGGGGTTTAAGGGAGATAATAAGGATACAGGATAAAATAAGGATGAGGTAGAAAAGATCAAAAGAAAAGATCAAAAGAAAAGATCAAAAGAAAAGTAAAAAATAAAAAGTCTCAGAGAACACCTTAAATGAGGTCATATGAGAGCAATAGATTCCGAACCTGCAGTTCAAAGGGCAGAAGGCTTAGAAGGCGATTTGATGCAGGAAATAAAAAACCAGTCCCAGCAGTCCGGAAAATCCCAGGCAGATAAAGATTCTTTCAAATGCGAACTCATAAGCTTCAGTGAGGTCTTAAGGCTTGCCAGAATTCTTTCCCGAAAAATCAAAGCTGGCTATATGCCTGACCTGATTGTTGCCATCGGGAGAGGGGGCTATGTACCCGGAAGGCTAATTTGCGATTTTTTGCTATTCAGTGACCTTACTTCAATAAAGATAGAGCACTACAGAAGGGCTGCAGACATGCGGGCAGAGGCAAAGATTCGCTTCCCTCTTTCTGTGGACATAACTGGAAAAAAAGTACTGATTGTTGATGATGTGACGGATACCGGAGATACACTCACCCTTGCAGTGGACTATATCCGGAGCCTGAAACCCGCAGAAGTAAAAACTGCAGTGCTCCAGCACAAGACCTGCTCGACTTCCGTGCCCGACTTTTATGCCCAAAAAGTCATCAAATGGCGCTGGATAATCTATCCATGGGCGCGGTATGAGGACATTGCGGGCTTTACGGAAAAAATTCTTGGAGATGAACTCCTTGATGTCGCCCAGATAATGCTTCAATTTAAAGACAGGTACGATATCGAGGTTGAAGAAAACGAGGTTCTTGAAATTCTGGAAGACCTCACCGAAAGGAGAGAAATAGAAAGAATTGAAGGGAAGACTCCAGCATGGCAAGTTTTGAAAGATTAAATTGAATTAAATTAAGCAGGAAGAAGTTTACTGGTTAGAATCACAAAATAGAATCACAAAGTAGAATCACAAAGTAGAATCACAAAGTAGAATCACAAAATTTTTAAAAACATACAAAACTCTAATTTTGAATGCTAAAAATTTAAGTGTCGGTGCAGAGGAAACTAAGTTTCTTCCGTACCCCGTTTGAATTCTCAGATTTGCAGCGCTATTTTTTATCACATTACAGTCTCGGTTACAAGTTCCATGTCTCCTTCCTGGAAGACCCTGGATACCCGGACGTTCCAGTTTCCGCCTGATTCTTCTTTTTCTGCCTGGATCAGGTTATAACACTGGGTCGTTTTGCCTCTGGTCTTTGAAGAACAGACAGTACCTGCATTTACCACAAGCATGTTGTTCAGGTTCCAGACATGTGGAATGTGGCAGTGCCCGCAGAGGACAAGGTTCACCTTGCAGCGGTTCAGAAGTTCAAGTACATCTCCTGCATCTACAAGTACCGTGTTTTCCCTTCCAGCCAGAGGAATCGGGACAAGATGATGATGAACTGCAAAAATCTTGAAACTCTCGCCGGAAAAAGCCTCCTTAATCCAGCCGTAGTTTTCCCTGCCTATGTGACCATCATTAAGATCCGGCTGCGAAGAATCAACCCCGACAACTGTGACATCTCTGAAATTCTGTGAAGAGAAGCGGCTGTCAAAAAGGTCTTCAAAGTGCAGATAGCCGGCATTTTTCGAATCGTGATTTCCCGGAACAAGTATTTTGTTTTCACACTCAATCCTGTCAATAAACCGCTTAACCCCATCGTATTCGACTGAAAAGCCGTTTTCTGTCAGGTCTCCTGTAATCACCACAATATCAGGTTTCGACAGATTTATGCTGTTCAACATAGAATCCGCAATCTCCGGAACAAAATAAGCATCACAGTAATGAATGTCTGAAAGGTGTACAATCCGTATGATATTTTTCTGTGTGGTGGACAAAATTAATTCCTTCTTTATTTCAATTTGACGTTTATTATTTTATATGATACGTCCAGTCTTGATTCAGGTAACAAATATATAGATAAGTATATATTCAAGTTGTAAATGATTTGTTGCCGCAACTCAAATATTAAAATTAATATTTGAATGTTAGCTGATTTTTAGCTATATATCTTACTTTTACCCAACTCAATCACAAATGAAGATGTATATAAATATACCTAATAACTGCAAAAAAATAGCAATATTGAGAATTACAAAACAAAGAGTAATCAATGATAATTTCCTATCTAATAAGTTCTTTTGATGCTGAAAAAGTCTGAAAAATAATTGATGTAAAGAAATAATGATTAAATTTGCTAACCTCTGTTGCGGCATAATTTCAGAGAAATAAAGGAGAATATTTTGAAGATCACAAGAAACTGTATATCTCAGCGTGACTTGTTTTTGCTTAGTCTCCTGTTTGAGTCAGGCTGGCGAGTCTCTGAAATTATCTTCAGGTCGATATTCAGGGTTCGAATTCCACTCCTCGCACTAAAATTTAGGGATGTAGGTAATTAGTAAAAAACGCAACTCTGTTTTGTGAGAATTACACAAAACCTCTTTTTGGAAAGTTACTTTGACTAAAAACGCACATGATATTCTGGAATAACATGCCCAAAAGATGAAAGTCCTTCTCA
>CAZLNG010000121.1:0-10798 GCA_964560735.1 uncultured Methanosarcinales archaeon
CCCGACCTAAAGGACGGGGTATTCGTGACCCTCTGCGCTCCCTTAGTAATAATATTTGATAATGTAATATAACATGGGTGAGCCGTAGCGAGAATTGTAAGATATATTCTAAAGGCGGCTATTTGTTGGGTGAAATTCTAGTTGAAACAATGAGGCGAAGTAATCTCAGTAATTTTTAGAATTTAAGAATAAGGTGAGGTGTTTTAAATGTCGGGGGATAATCCTCCTGTAACCATATCATATGAAGGTGGACTGCAGTTTGTTGCAGAAAACAGTACTGATTACAAGATTCCTGTAGAATCAGCTGTTTCTATGGGTGGAAGCGGTAAATTCCCAAATCCGGTAGATTATCTGATAACGGCTCTGGGTAGCTGCGTAGGTATTGTTATGATTATGGGTTTTTCCGATAAAGGCTTTAAACTAGATTCTTTTACGATGAGGATCGATGGAACTAGGAGCAAACTTTGTGATTGCTTTTTTGAGAAGCTGCATCTTGTAATTACTCTTTCCGGTAATTTAAATGACCTTGTTGTTGCTGAAGTGATTCAGGATACTATGATGCATAATTGCCCCATTGCAACGATGTTTAGAAAAACAATGGAAATAACCTGGGAATACCATATAGAATGAGGTTTGAGAGAAGAATTCGCTAAATAATTCATGTACTTTTACACTTTTATAAAATTTTATATCAATATGCGCGGGTTGCCCATCCAAGTAATAGATCCAGATTCAGAGTTTAATCCGTAGGAGTTTTCGCGCCCAAATCTCATTCCTCGTTCAACCTTTTGATATTCGGCATCCAGTTTCTTAGGAGGTAAACTGATAGTTTATTAGAGAAATCAAATTTCCTCAGAGAAATATTACCTGATACTGATAAATAATTTGGAAAAAATAAGAATTGAATTCATAACTCTTGTAGGTGTAAAGATGCCAGTGGATCCTAATGAGATAAAGCTGGTAAATAATGCGATGGCCAACATTACCAGACAAAAGATAATGAACCTCTTATCTTCGGGGAATAAGAGTGCCGAGGAAATCGGGGGGGAAATAGGGAAGAGCGTTTTCGATTTCCACCTGAAGCTTCTAAAAAAGGCAAACCTTATTGAAATCGAAGAAGGGACAGTGAAGCTAAGCGAGTATGGCAAGAAGTTCCTTAAGGATAAGGAAGAAAAAAGTGCAGATAAAACTTCAGATTTATCTCAGACAAAACCTATAGAGATTGCTGAGATCAGGCAGATTTTGCACTGTATAGCTGACTCTTCGAGATTCAGGGTAATTGCAAACATAGCCCCTCCGTTAGGCGGAAGTCTGAGATTTCTTGAGCCTCTTTTTCCTAGAAGCAGATATTCAGACAAGATAAATGCTCTAATGATTCAAAAAGAAGAGGTTATTACAACTATTTATGGTACTGGAAAGGTAACCATCACAATGATGAAAAATGAAGATGAGGCAAAAGAATCTCTTCTAAATCTGAAAAATATTATCAACCAGGCCATTGCAAAAAGTGTCGCTTCAGCATCACAAGAAAAGTCAGAGTGAGTTATAGAGATCAATATATCCTATCAAAAAAACGGTGACAAATTTGAGTTAAAATAGGAGCTAAAAATCGGAGTTAAAAATATGGATTTAAATGAAATAAACAGTTACGGACAGGAATTCATTGAGTACCTGCAACTTACAACATCTCCTGTTGCGGTAAAATTAATTTCTAAAGGAAGAGAAATTCCTGCTGGAATTAAAAGAGTAGATATAGGTATGACTCACTGCCAATTCGTTGACAGAGTTAGGAAAACAGGAGAAGAATTCTATACCATAGGTGAAGATCAGCTGTGTAAAATTGGAGCTGGCACAATGGGCCTGAATGAAATACCTTCAGAGGTATTCAGTGGAGAATCATATTATAAAGATTTTAAGTTATTTAGCACCCAGGGAGCTGCACGACGTACTGTGGAAAAAGTATCTATCCTTCCACCTGACTCAGTAGAAAGTGTAATATACTCCCCCCTTGAAGACGCCTCATTTGTTCCAGATGTCGCAGTGATTATTTGTAATCCCAAACAAGTTATGTTACTTATCCAGGCGTACATGTATAAAGCAGGGGGCAAGTTTGAAACAAGTTTTGCAGGAGCGCAAAGCCTGTGTTCTGAAAGTGTTGTGCAAGTGTATAAAGATGGCAGAGCAGGAGTTTCAGTCGGTTGTATTGGCAGCAGAGGTAACACTGAAATGGAAGACGAAGAAATGATTGTGGGGATCCCTGTTGAACTTCTGGCTGATATGATTTCAGATCTCAAGAAAATTTGTCCTAAAATAGAGTAAATTCTGGATGTGTAGAAACTGAAAAACGGATTTATTTTTGTCCAGAATACCTTATACCTTTACTAAACGGAAAATTTTAGAGTTATATTTCTCTTCTTTATCGTTTAAAATTTGACTAATCGTTTTAAGTACTGAATTTTAGAAGCAGAATTCAAATCTAAAGTACTTTACAAGTATTTTTAAATTATTTAGAAATGCCGAGTTTAATAGTAATATTATTTTTCGTACCTTTATATTTTTAATTAGACTTCTCATCCTTACTTAAGGAGTTTGCAAACTGACAGAAAAGATGCTTGTAAAAACTATATCTGGAAAGGTAAAATGATAACAAATTTATAAGTTAGATTGTAAAATTTCATATCAATATTTCTTGATATTTGCCTTGTGAGTTTTTATGAACCAGATCCATATCTATTAAGAGAATTAAATTTCATTTTTTGAAGAAGAATGCCTGACATTAATATGTCAGAAAAGAGTTAAACTTTCACAACTCTCGTAGGTGTTAAAGATGCCTGGAAATCCCAATGAGATAAAATTGGTAAACAATGCGATGTCTAATGTTACCCGACGGAAGATAATGAACTTCTTATCGACAGGAGACAAAAGTACAGAAGAAATTGGAGGAGAGGTAGGGAAGTCCATGCTTGATTTCCATCTTAAACTTCTTCAGCAGGCAAGTTTAATTGAGATGGGAGAAGGGACTGTAAAGTTAAGCGAATATGGCAGAAATTTCCTTAAAGAAAAAGAAGAGAAAAGTACGGATAAAACTGCAGATCTTTCTCAGGCAAAACAAATAGATGTTACCGAAGTCAGGCAGCTTTTACCCTGTATAGCCGATTCTTCAAAGTTCAGGGTAATTGCAAACATAGCTCCTCCCCTAGGTGGAACCCTTAAGGTTTTTGAGCCACTCTTTCCCAGAGGTAAATATTCTGACAAAATAAACGCTCTGATAATTCAAAAAGGAGAGATTATTACAACTATTTACGGCACTGGAAAAGTAACCATGACAATGATAAAAAGTGAGGGTGAAGCCAGAGAATCACTTCAGAACTTGAAGAATACCATCAATGAGGCTATTTCAAAAGGCGTAGCTCCAGCTCCCAGGGAAAAAGTTAGGGTAGAACCTATGGAGATCTACAAGTATCTGCCTCAGACTAACTGTGGAAAGTGCGGTGAACAGAGCTGCTATACCTTTGCAATAAAGTTGATGAGTGGTGAAGCTTCTCTAGAGAAATGTACACCACTTAAAGAATTGCAATATGCACTCAATCAGGAGCATTTGCAGGTCTTAACTGCTTATATCTGATCCAATGAGTCTATAAAAATGTGATCTATGTAATTAGAGATGTTAAGAACAAAATTATATATTAAAAGGAGGATCTGGATAAATTTTTGTTCACTTTACTACATTAATGTCCACTATCCACTTTTTTATACAATAAACTAACCAAATAATTTCAACATCAGCCTTTCTTGATATTTAACTTTCGGGTTTTTATAAAACCAGTTCATAGATCATTTACTGGATGAATTGGTCTTGGAGAGGTCAATTTCGCTCATAACAAAGGCTTCTGATTCTGTAACTAGGATTAGAAAACCTGAGCTTTAACTTTGAGTAGGTGTTAAACGTGCCAGAAAACGCGAGTGAAACAAAACTGGTAAATTTCGCTGTAGCAAATGGTACTCGGAGGAAAATAATTAATTTCTTGGGAAACGGCGATAGAAGTACCAGGGAAATCGGAGAGATAGTTGGAAAGTCATCTCTTGATTTTCATCTCAAGATTCTCAAAGATGCGGGCCTTATCGAGCTAGAAGAAGAAACTGTAAAGTTAAGTGAGTATGGAAGGAATTTCCTGAAAGGTAAAAAAGAGTCAAATCCTGAGGAAATCACTGATTTCTCACAGGCAAAACCAATAGAGATTGCAAGTATCAGACAGGTTTTGCCCTGCATAGCTGATGCCTCAAGACTCAGGATAAGTGCAAATATAACTCCACCTCCTGGTGGAGTTTTGAAACTCATTGAACCACTCTTTCAAAGAAGTAGTTATTCAGATAGAAAAGATAGCTTGATAATTCAAAAAGGAGAAATCATCACAACTATTTACGGTAGTGGGAAAGTCTCCATCAGAATGGTTGAAAATGAGAATGAAGCTAAAGAAGAGCTTGAAAGACTGAAGAGTATTATCAATGAGGCTATTGCAAAAGGTGAAGCTCCAGCTCCCAGAGAAAAGGTAAAGTTTGACCTTATGGAGATCTATAAACACCTGCCCCAAACCAACTGTGGTAGTTGCGGTGAGCAGGGATGTTATAGCTTTGCCATCAAGCTTATGGCTAGACAGGCAGCTCTGGAATTGTGCACACCCCTTAAAGAGCCGGAGTACGTAAATAATCAAGAGCATCTTGAGGTTTTGGTTAATTACATCTAAACTATTAATAAAATATAGTTTGTTAAAACATAGTCTGTTTGGAGGAAATTTTGAAGACACTAACAATAGTGCTTACTGATGGCCCTTATATCTCCGAATACGCTGAAATCGCCTGCAAATTAGCTGAAGAAGCACTTAAACAATATCATGTGAATATATTCCTTTACCTGGATGCAGTGCACATACCCAAAAAAAGCCAGAATCCATCCTTTTTTACTAATGCAGGTGAACTCTTCACCGGACTGGCAGAGAAAGGCGCTGTTATCAGGGCATGTGCAAGGTGTGCTGCTGCACGAGGTTATATCGCAGAAGAGGACACTCTGAAAGGAAGTAACTGCAAAGACTACCTTCCCGGAATAAAGATCTCCAGTCTTTACGAACTCGCAGAAATGCTGAAAAAGAGTGATAGAGTCATCTCACTCTCAAAATAAACTCCAGAAACGAGGTCTGAACTATGAACTCAGTTTTCTATTTACTGGACACTGCCCCATATGGTAGTGAAAAAGCCTTCGGAGCATTGAATGCGGCTGCAGTAAGTCTTACAGGAACAAACGTGGTTCTTGGACTTTATGGAGATGGAGTTTATCTTGCAGCTGCTGACCAGGATAGCACAAAGCTTGGAGTGCCAACCCTTTCAGATATTCTCTACTCATATGGAGAATTGAGAGTAATTGTGCATGAACCCTCACTGATTGAAAGGGAACTTTTTGGTGAAATTCTTATAGAGACTATAGAACTTGTAGACGAAGAGGATTTTCTTGAAGAGATGGAAAACTCAGACTCGGTTATCTTATTTTAAAAAAGAGGTAATAGTGTGCAAGAAGAATATGATGTATTTCTACTGACGAAACCTCCATCTAACCCGCGGTCAGAATTGTGTCTTAAATTGGTGATTCGTTCCGGAAATGCTAGGCTTTACCTTGCGGGAGATGGAGTCTATCACCTGCTTTCCGGTATACAGGAAATACCAGGGTGTTTAGTTTATGCCTGTCAGGAAGATCTCGAGGCTAGAGGAATAAATGGCAGAGAAAAAGTTAAAATTCCGGACAACTTTTATGCTGTTTTCTTGAAGGATATGATGGAATACTGTAAACATGCATACACATTTTAAATGAAAGTAAGCAGACAATAAATTGAGGAACAGTCATTTCATTTCTTCAATTTTGTCTTGTGATATACTAAGGATAATTATTTTATCTCTTCTTTGTTTATTTTTGTGTGATAAAACAAGAAGATTTTCTCATTCAATTAATCTTGCTTATGAATCATGGTTCTGGAGATAACTCTCCAATATAATGAGCAATAAAATAATAAAACCGTAATTTTAAATACCATATGAGTATAATTGCATATACTCATATAATGGTGGTGATGCCGCGGATATTGTACAGATTTTCAAGGCATTGGCTGATGAAAACCGACTCAGGATACTGAATCTTTTACGAAACGGTGAATTATGTGTCTGTGATATTGAAGCAGTTCTAAGAATTAAACAATCCAATGTTTCCAGACATCTTAACAAATTAAAAATGGCTAAAATTATCATCTCCGAAAAGAAATCTCAGTGGGTTTATTACCGACTTAATGATGAAATTTTTCTAAAGTATTCGTTTCTCTCAATTATCATTAATAATGAAATCGGAAAAATCAGCATTTGTGAAGAAGACTTATCTTTATTGGAAAAATTCAAAATAAGTGGAAGATCTTGCAGCTAACTGAATAATTATTTTAGTTAAAACAGAAGATGGTCATTATGGAAGAGTCCGTTGTATCTAAATTATCGTTTCTCAATCGTTATTTAACTGTTTGGATTTTTCTAGCTATGTTTATCGGTATAGCTCTAGGTTTCGTTTTCCCTGGCTTTGCAGAATTCTTACAGAGCCTATCTATTGGTACTACATCAATTCCTATCGCCATTGGTTTGATAGTTATGATGTATCCTCCACTGGCACGAGTTAAATACGAAGAATTAGGCAAGGTTTTCAAGAATCACAAAGTATTGGGTTTGTCCTTACTGCAAAACTGGATCATTGGCCCTATTTTGATGTTTATACTTGCCATTGTATTCTTGAGAGATTATCCCGAGTATATGGTAGGTGTGATTCTAATTGGGCTTGCAAGATGTATTGCTATGGTGATTGTCTGGAACACTCTGGCAGATGGAGACAATGAGTATGCTGCTGCTCTGGTCGCCTTCAACTCTATCTTTCAGCTAGTATTCTACTCTATCTTTGCCTACTTCTTCATAACCGTGCTGCCTGAGTGGCTTGGATTTAGTGGCATGGAAATAGATGTCTCTATGGGAGAAGTTGCCCAGAGTGTTGCGATCTACCTTGGAATTCCTTTCGCAGCTGGCTTTTTAACCCGTTATTTCCTGCGCCCCTCAAAAGGAGCCAAATGGTATGATGAAAAATTCGTTCCCAAAGCAGGCCGTATCTCACTTTATGCTCTACTGTTTACTATTGTTGTGATGTTCTCTTTAAAAGGAGAATACATTGTTACCCTACCGTTAGATGTTGTAAGGATCGCAATTCCCCTCTTAATCTATTTCGTAGTTATGTTTGCAGTTTCGTTTTTTATCTCTATGAAACTGGGAGTAAATTACGGACAGACAACATCTCTTTCATTTACAGCAGCCAGCAATAACTTCGAACTTGCAATTGCAGTAGCAGTAGCGGTTTTCGGCATTGATTCCGGACAGGCATTTGCAGCTGTAGTAGGTCCTCTGATTGAAGTGCCAGTTATGATAGGACTTGTAAATGTCGCGCTTTACTGGAGAAATAAATACTGTATTTCCTTCAAAATGTGTGGAGAATAATAAATCTCACATTTTGCTGATTATTAAGAATTTAACCGCGCCTGAGGTAACAACGAAATAGTCTGCGCAGTATAGTTTTTACAATCAATTAAAGCTGTACACATGAGGCATATCCTTATTTTGGAGGATTTAGCCTCTTCTTGTTTTGTTGCCTTTCTTGCTAAAAGACATATCACAACATATTCAAGAGTATAGACAAAATAAAAGAATATCATAATTTCCTCAAAATAGCAAAAAAGGAGTTGTTTTAACATGCAGTATAGCTTGGGGATTGACGCAGGAGGCACATACACCGATGCAGTGCTTGTTAGAGACTCGGATGGCGTCATTGTAGATTCAAATAAGGCACTTACTACCTACCCAGATCTACACATTGGCATCAAAAACGTAATAGACGGCCTGAATCCTGATTATCTTAAAAACATAAAGCTAGTTTCGGTTTCTACAACTCTTTCTACCAATACTATTCTTGAGGGTACCGGTTTTCCAGTGGCCATGATTCTTATAGGAGATCATCCTCTTGAACGAGAACTACCAACTGAATACGTACTTTTTGTTGTAGGTGGACATGACCATAATGGGGAAGAAAAAGCTTCTCTCGACTTGAAATCTATTGAGAATTTTGCCCTGCAGGTTAAGGATAGAGTCTCTGCTTTTGCTGTTTCATCATATTTCAGCACGAGGAACCCAGAACATGAACTGAAAACAAAGAACTTAATCCTTGAGCTTACAGGACTGCCTGTGGTTTGTGGACACGAGCTTTCTCAAGAATTGGGGGCTTACGAAAGGGCAGTAACAGCTTTTCTGAATGCACAGCTAATCCCCATAACAAGACAGTTTGTTCAGTCCATAATAAAAGATATTAAAGAACGAGGAATTAATGCTCGGCTCCTTATGCTCAAATGTGATGGCTCAGTGGTCGGAATCAAAGATGCACTTCAAAAGCCAATAGAAACTATTTTCTCAGGTCCGGCAGCAAGTCTTGTTGGAGCTTCTTATCTTTCCGGACTTGAAACCTGTGACGTAATTGATGTAGGAGGCACAAGTACGGATATCTCTTCAGTCTGTATGGGTGTTCCTGATCTGAGCGACGAGGGAGCTGTTGTAGGTGGCTGGAAGACTCGCGTTAGGGCGATCAGGATGGAAACCACAGCTACAGGTGGAGATAGCCATATCTGGACCGTAAACAGGGAACTCTTCCTAGGGCCCAGGAGAGTTATACCACTTGCAGTCGCTGCAATAAAGTATCCTAATTTTCTAAATAATCTCAAAAGAACTCCCATGCCTGCCAGAGAAGATCTTTGTGAGAACATCCAACCCACAAAGTTCTTTGTTAGATCTGGATACGCTGCAGGGGAGCTAAGTAAAGCAGAAGCTGAAGTGCTGGAGGCAATAGAGGAAGAACCGGTTTCTGTGTTCGAAATCTCAGCCCTTATAAGAAAAAATGTTCATCCTCAGACACTTGAATGTCTTATCAGAAAACGCCTTGTTCAGGCAATTGGCTTCACACCTACCGACGCTCTTCATGTGTTAGGAGAATATACAGCCTGGAGTGAAGAAGCTTCACGTATAGGTGCAGAAAGGCTTGCAAGACTTATGCGCATGACACCGGGAGAACTCTGTATTGTCGTAAAAAAGAAAGTTGCACGAAACATGGCACTTCATCTTCTCTCATACATCCTGACAGGAGTTCCATATGAATCCATTGAGAAGATTCTGGATGGGAACTATCCTGCTAAATTCAAACTGCAAGTTCCTGTTGTCCTGCTTGGGGGACCTGTTAGAGCTCATAGAAAGGAGTTAGGAGAGCTGATTGATGCAGATATCTTAGTTCCAGAACATGCTGAGGTAGGAAATGCAGTTGGAGCACTTGTAGGAAAAGGAATCAAAAGAGCTGAAATTCTCATAAGGCCAGCAAGTCTCATGTCTCCAGACAAGGATTTCCTTATATTTGCTCCAGGCAGTAGGCTGAGATTTGATACTTACTCAGAAGCTCTGGAGACGGCAACCGATATTGGAAAAAAACTTGTTGAAGACTATATGAGAGATTGTGGACTAAGTGGCAACCAGGTTGAGATCTCAATTGAGAAAAAGACTGTTTCTCCTGACGGCTGGAATCATCCTCCTATGGAAACAAATCTACTAGTTGTTGGAGTAGGAATGAGAGAATTGCATGTTTGAAAAATAAAAAGGGAGCAGAAAACAACAGAAAGAAGCATCGGTAATATAGAAAATGTAGACTTACACATAACTCAACTTCGTAAAGTCAAACAGAAATTGATATCTCAGTTAATAACAAATTAAGAGAAAATTACAAGTTATCAAAAATGGACTTAAGAAAAACTTTTAACTTGAAGAATTACTAAGAAAAGGTGCTTTTACATGGAATGGCCTGTAACTTCCGGTGATTATATAGTAGGAGACCCAAAATCTCACGTAGCAGTAGTAACCCTCGCTTCTGATTATCAAAGCCTGAACCTGAAAAACTACGCCATCTGTGGAACCTGTTTTACGGAAAATTTCGGGATTGAGAAGGTGATAGTTAATGTGCTCTCGAACCCCAATATCAGTTGCCTGATAGTCTGCGGGAAGGAAAGCGACCACTTTGCCGGGCAGTCCTTGCTTGCACTTGCCGAAAATGGGGTTTCGACTTTCGGAGGGTCAAAAAAGATTATCGGTTCGGAAGGAGTGATACCTTATCTTGACGAAATTCCGGCTACTGCAATCTCTCGCTTTCTCCGGGAAATTGAACTCATTGACCTTGTAGGGACAACCGACCCTAAAGCCATTCAACAGGCAATCGATTCCTGCAGCGGAAAGGAAAGGAGTGAAGCCCCGGAACTTTCCATGCCCGAGATTCATGAACACAGCTGGAAGAAATATGAAAATGAAGTAAAGCAGAATGTAATGTCCAAGATTAAGAAAGGGTAAGCTCTTAAAATATTATATTAAATGAAAAAAGGAAAATTTTTCCTTTTTTAAACTTCATTAAAATCTATACTGATGCCACCTGCCTTTTTTACCAGAGATTTTGCAAGGAAACCACTTTCCATTCTGCAAAGATTGAGCACTGCACAGGGTACAAGGCAATTTGAGGAACACTGGGCTTCCTGTGCTCTATCAATCACGTAGTTATTCTTTATATCCAGAATTTCCATCATGGGAACTTCCATGTGAGAAAATTTCTTTATCTTTTCACATGGGGTTTCTATGTCAACAATAATTTTATTTCCTT
>CAZLNG010000122.1:0-10788 GCA_964560735.1 uncultured Methanosarcinales archaeon
TGAGCGCAGGTTGAGGTCTTACCTTCCTGGGTCATTGGCATACCGGTGATGGCTTTGATGATGATATTCTCATAGCCACAGTCCTTACCTGGGCCTACTGCACCGGATTCGTATGCAACAAGGGACCTGGGAGCGGAAATTGCCCTTGCGAGGATTGCGAGGGTGTGGGCAAGGTTCTTGTCGAGCAGTCCGCCGCCAATGAACATTGCGGTGTTTGCCTGGGCACAGTCTGTGTCACCAGCTGCAACAGTGCCAGTCTTCTGTGCAATTGCTGCAATGTCGGACCAGATCATTTCCATGTCTATGGAGCCGAGACAGCCGATTGCGTAGAGCATACCAGCAATGTCGTTCCTGAGAACTGCGTAGTCGAAAACTTCCTTACCACCCATGCTCTCTACTGAAAGCAGGTCAGCACCGGCTTTGGCACACTCTTCGAAGGCCTCGAGGAAGACGGAGTACTTGTCGCCTCTGAGCTGGAGGAAGTCCCTGTTCTCACGGATGTCACCGATTGTGTGGCGGAGTGCGCACTTTATACCATATTCATCGTGGTATTCTTCCATGATGGTCTTCTGGGCGTGTGCGACTTCTGCTCCCCAGGAGGGGTTGTTGGACATCTGCTGGACGTGTTCGGTTTCGAGGATAACTGCCGGGAAGCCGACCTGAACCATTCTTGCCATGATGTCAGTGGTGATTCTCTCGTATTCTTTTACGAGTTTTTCCTTGGATGCACCGGCTTCAGGTCTAGGGGCATAGTTAACTTCAGGAATTGTGTAACCTTCACCTATCTCGAGGCCAAGGCCTGCCTTTACTGGGTGCTTGGCTACGCCGAAGGTCATTTCGTCTGCGCTTGCGTATGCCATCTTAGTGAATCTTTTTGCTGCCATTTAACTCACCTCAGTGCTTGTGGAATTTCTCTCTTAATGCTGCGATATCTGTAGTACCTGCAACGATTGCGTCAGCAATCTTGGGGGCATCAGCGGCTTCTTCACCATATACACCAAGTGCAAACTGGGATACGAAGTCCTGGTTAACTGCGCCGCCACCGCATGCGAATGGAATCTTGTATCCTTTCTCGAGGAGTTTGTCGTTAACTTCCTTGAATGCATACATGGTGGTGGTCATGAGTGCAGTACCTGTGACCATGATTGGGTTGTTTGCAGCAACTGCAGTGATAACTTCGTCCACAGGAACGTCCCTTCCGAGGTCAACTACATTGTAGCCGTTTGCTCTGAGGAGAGCGGTAACGATGTTCTTTCCGATGTCGTGGACGTCACCTTCTGCAACGTGGCAGACAACAGTTCCCTTTGTTTCAGGAGCAGTTTCGGAGTTTTCCTTACAGAATTCGATACCGTCAAGCATGGCGTCAGCAGACATCATGACGTTGGGGAGGAAAATGATACCTTCATCGTAGAGCTTTGTGACAACACCCATACCGACCATGAGAGCATCGTCGATAAGAGTAATTGGGTCCTTGCCTGCATCGATTGCTGCCTGGAGACCCTCGATCACGTCATCTTCTTCTCCTTCGAAGATGGCCTTTGCGATTGGGTAAATTAATTCGTCTTTGGGATAGAGCTCTTCTGCGGCTTCTTCAGGCGTCATTGCCTTTTCCAGAGCCACATTGTATCTGGTTAATACCTTTTTCAGACTTGCCTCTGTAAAGTCCAACATATTTCTAAACCTCCATTTAGATTTTCAGCAAAAAGGTCGTTACCGCTTCGGGTCTGCAGTTCCCGTAAATTTTCGGCAGCGCAAAATTCCGGTTTAACCTCCGTGAAGTTTTTCTTTCGGTGGTATCTACCCTGAGAAAAATCCGTAATTTATCTGATTTTCGAATCCGACTCCGGATTTTCTGCGGTATTCACCTTTGAAAGAATTTCTTCTATTTAACCGGAACTTTTTCCTTTTTGATTGATTTACGTGTCCGAATCCTGACACGTGTTACAAGCATTATTAGGGGAAATCATCACATATACCATAAGCGACGGAAATTTTTTCCTGGGTTTTACAGAGCAATTTGGGGTCTGAAATTTTGAGTTTATTGCGATACTTTTAACTCTCAATTTTTTTAACTCGCTTTTTTTGATATAAATACCTCAATTTTTTGAGGCTATTGTTTTTATTGTTTCTCTAAATTTTTTAAAGAGAATAGGTTCAAGATCATTCCCATTTTTTTTGAACAATGTCATTATTAAGATAAAGCCTTTCAAAAATTTCAATGTTCTTTATGTGTCCTTCTGTCCTACATACTTTTTTACTCTATGTTGTTAAACTGTTATTCTTCCAGGAATCACGGCAATTGACAGCTATTTTCTTTATTCTATACTTTTCATTTTTACTATTCGAATTATGTTGGCTAGATCTCCTCACGTTTTAAATTATTCATCCAAATTCTTTTATATAAATGAATATATCGATTACCTCCAAATATGGCACAAACTTTCCCTTCTGTTCATGTCTTACAGGACCAGATTGAAACTCGAGTTTTTATTTGTGTTTGGAAGGACTTTTTAGTGTCAGACTATGCAGATATTCTATATTTACAGAAAGATAAGATAGAGGTGGTTTGAATGCAACCTGAGTTAATAGATGTCGTATTTCGGTCCCAGAAAAGAAGAGACCTGCTTTTACTCTTGGGAGAGAAACCCCGGACAATGGAAGAAATTAAAATTCTTCTTGATGTTTCTCCCACAGCTATCTTGCCCCAGATAAAAAGGCTTACAGACAGTGACCTTGTTATTCAAAAAAACGGTAGCTATGAATTGACAGATATGGGAGATCGGGTCTTTATAAAAGTTCAATCTCTTGTCAATGTCCTCATTTTACTTGAAAAAGACAATTTCTGGATTGAACATGATCTGAACGGAATTCCTCAATATCTTCTTGAAAGAATTGGCGACTTGAAAGCCTGCAATCTGGTCAAAAGAGATCCGAGTCAGATTTTTGAACCTGATACCAAACTTCTGGACTTTTTTTCCTCCTCCAGCTATCTTATGGTATTTTCCTCATTTTACAGGCCTGAATTCCTTCCCCTTTATTCGAAACTAGGGAGGCTGGATTCAGAAGTAACTCTTATTTTTACTGAGTCAGTGCTCGAAAAGATTCTGCACAATTACGAAAGGAAAATAAGGAAATTTGCTTCGATGGAGAATACAGAACTTTTTGTCTGCAATGACGGAGTCAAGTTAGCTGAACTTTTCGTGTCTGATAGAGGAATGATGATCTCTCTTTTTGACCGAAACGGGAGATTCTATCATGACTACATGTACTGTTCTGAACCTCAGGCTATGAACTGGGCCAGAGAACTTTTTGAATTCTATAAATCAAGAGCATGGCATGTCGATGACGAAACGGCTATTGACAGCTTTGGATGCCCATCGGAAGCCGGATCTCTTTCGAAAACCATGTTGTTCAGCTTGCATTGAGATTAAATCAGGTTTTATGCGAATTTAAGCTAAGTTCAGATACCAGGTTAATTCCAGATAAACTTCTGAATCCCTTTTCGGAGGCTGAATTGAATGAGTGTGGAATTGCAATTAATAGACACTATTTTTTTTTCAGACAAAAGGAAGAATTTGCTTTTGCTCCTGAAGGACGGGCCAAAAACAATTGAAGAAATTAAGACCGAGCTTGAAGTCAGTTCAAGCCCTATTATGGCTCAAATCCGAATCCTGCTCAAGGACGGGCTGCTGTTACAAAAAGGAGATATTTATGAACTCTCGGTAAAAGGTAAGCTTATTGTTCCCAAAATGGAGCCTCTTCTCTCCACTTTTAAAGTCTTTGATGAAAATCACGATTATTGGGCAAGGCAGAACTTACATACTCTTCCTCTTCATCTGCTGGACCGAATTGGGGAACTTGGCAGTTGTAAGGAGCTTGTGCCTGAAAGGACTCATATTTTTGACTACCCTCCAGAAATTATGAATCCACTCTATAAATCCAAAACAGTTATGGAAATCTCCTCATTTTTCCGTCCAGGGTATCCTGGTCTCTATCTGGATCTTGCAAAAAGGGGAATTAAAGTATCTCTTGTTCTTGAGAGACCAATATTCAGGAAATTGGTTTCTGACTGCAGGAAAGAGGTAGAGGAGTTCCTGAGTATGGAAAATACATGCCTCTTTGTCTGTGACAATAAAATTGAGCTGGCTTCAAGCATCGTTACTGATCGCTTTATCTCCTTATCCATGATTTCAAAAGACGGAAGATACTATAATCACGAGATGGTGAGCTTTGAAAAAAGTGCTCTTTGCTGGGGGCAAGAACTTTTTAATTATTATAGGGATATGTCAGAAAAAATTGATCACATATGAAATTATTCCATCTCCTAAAACTTAAAATATTCCTGGGCATGAGCTATCTTAAGCAATGATAAAGCAAGGTTTCCCAGCGGTCGTTGACAACAATACTGAAATCCTGATTCTCGGATCTCTTCCGGGGGATGTATCTCTCAGGAAGCACCAGTACTACGGGCATCCTGGAAACGATTTCTGGAGACTTCTCGGTCGTTCGATCGGAGAAGGCCTTCAGGAAATGGATTACGAAAACAGGCTCAAAACCCTGAAACTTCACAGGATAGGTCTCTGGGATGTTTTTAAAGCAGGAAACAGGGAAGGAAGTGAAGACTCAAAGATAAAGGATGAAGTAATAAATCAATTTTCAATATTAAAAGAAATAACCCCAAAGCTAAGACTGATATGTTTCAATGGAAAGACCTCTGGGAGATACGAGCCGATTTTAAAGAAGATGGGGTATGAAACAAAAGTTCTTCCCTCTTCAAGCGGAGCAAACAGAAGATTTCTGAAAAATAGGGAATTGGAATGGGAGTCTGTTTTTAAGCGCTAAGAATACTCCCTGGCTTTCTCCTTTTCCATCCGTCTGAAATTCTGAATACCTCGATTCCTATCTGCAAAAAGCCTTGAGTAGTTAAGGTAATTTGAGTATCTGAGGCAGTATTGACTGGCTCTTAAGGTTATTCTTCTTCGACTTTTATAGCCTCTATAGGGCAAGCATCTTCGCATGCTCTGCAGTCTACACATTCTTCTTCGTCTACAACTGCACATCCTTCATTGTCATCTATAATTATTGCTTCTACCGGGCACTCTTCAACACAGGTTCCACAGCCTGTACATTCTTCTTTGTTAACTTTTGCTGGCATTATTTTTGAACTCCTTATTTCGTTTTTGTACCTTTAGTTTTGTACTTTTCAGACTATTGATTTGTCCAGATAATTGGCTTTATTTACATAACTAATTTCAAAGCCTGGTCTGGGTTTATAATAAGAATCAATCTGAATTGATTTTTATTTATGTAATTTTATATTATATAAACTTGCCTTTACCCAAATTAACGGTTTTGCTTCTATTCCCTTGAGTTTTTTGTCTTTTCATTTTCACCTATCTTCACAACTTTAGTAATCGTAATTTTTGTCTCTCTACAGGGCTTTTCCAGTTTGGGGTAGGCTTTCAATTGTTTTAGTCTGTATTCTCTGATTCAAGATCCTGTCTGTATTTGAGGTATCTTTCAAGCTCAGAGTCTTCGTTTACAAATGACAGTAATATCTCGATTAATTCCTTTTTTTCTAGCCGTTCAAGGTAATTGCGGAGTGTCTTGATTGAGGATTCGTCAGCTTCGTAGATCCCGGAGGGTTCATATCCCTCATATCTTCTTCTGGCTCTTGCAACAAGAGGATCTTTCTCTTCAATATTCTTCTCAATAACAGGAATTTCTTCTCCCTGCTCTATCTGTTCAAGATATTCAAGTACAGCCGCAATCCCATGTTTACAGTTGTATTCTACAGGGCAGGTGCAAATAGAACTCAGCTTCCCGTCTTTCAGAAAAATTTCGGTGAAATATTCTTTCGTGCCTTCTACTCGGGCGACCAGGCTGCCCTCGGAGGTAGATTTAATCTCCTTTACCCTTCCTTCTTCCTGGTATTTGATTCCCTTTGCAGTAGCTTTCTCTCCAGCCCATTCCTGTAGATCCCTCCACGTAAGTTCTTTGAACTGGGTTCCAGCTTTGTTTTCTGGTGGCATGAGTTTTTATTTCTTCAAGGTACTATAAATATGGGGGTTCTAATTATCATAAATAACTGTTTGCAAGTGCCTGACCACAAGTGTTCAGGATAGTAGTATTTAGGATAGAATATAACTTTCAGTTAATGTGTCTCTTCCTACTTTCCATTGAAGATTTCTCTGTTTGTATTCAATCTTTATCTTCTCGAGGATAACTATCTTCATTTCTAATTTTTTTCCCCAGAAGTCCGTAAACTGCAGGGCTTTGAATTACCTCTCCTTTTGCATTGTAGCGGGAGCCGTGACAGGGGCAGTCCCAGGTTTTTTCGGCATCATTCCACGAGACAATACATCCCATATGTCTGCAGGCCGGATTAAGGGTATAAAGAGCACCCTGGCGGTCTCTGTATGCTGCGACTTTTTCCTCTCCTTTTTCAATAAGAGTGCCATTACCTGGATTAATTTTGGAAATTTCCTCCTCAGCAGGGGATTGGGATAATTCTCCAAACCTTGAAGGATCGTACACTTCTTTCCAGGGATTATCTTTGCCAAGTATCGTGTCAGTAAGAATCATTGCTGCCGCAGTGCCTGTTGTCATACCCCATTTCTGAAATCCGGTTGCAAGATATAAATGTTCACTATCTGGAGTAAGTCTGCCGATAAGTGGTATCCTGTCCTCAGACATGACATCCTGGGTTGACCAGTGATAGTCAAAAGATCTTACTTTATAGATTGATCTTGTCCATTCCTCAAGGTGTCTATAGTGTTCATGAGTCGGATTTTCGTGTCCTGTCGAATGCCCGTCCCCAACTACAAGTACCAGTTCATCTCCCTCTAAGGGCTGCGAACGCAGGGATCTTGCCGGTTCCTCGGCATTTATAAACATTCCGTCAGGAAACTTTTCTTCGATACGTACGCCCAGCACATACGACATTGATTGATGCAACTTTTTAAACAGCTCTCCAGGCTTGTCCTCAATCGGATAGTGAGTTGCCTGGATTACATTATCTGCTCTTACGGTTCCCTTATCAGTTTTTACGGCTACAGGGCCCCCTCCTTCAACACCCAGTGCCCTTGTTTTTTCGAAGATATGACAACCGTCTCCCGGAATTTCTCTGGCAAGAGCACAGAGATATTTTCGAGGATGAAACTGTGCCTGGTGACTGAACTGGATCACACCATAAGTTTCAATAGGCAGCGGAAGAGTCTCTTGAAAAGAGGCTGGAAGCCCAAGGCTTCTGGCTGCTCTGACTTCATCCTGAATTTTTTGTGCAGAATCTTCTGAACCTGCATAAACATAGGCAGGCTTGCGGGCAAAATCACAGGGTATATCCCATGAACGAGTTATATATTCTATTTTATCGATTGCCGCCTCGTTTGATTCTGCGTACTGTTTAGCCTGTTCTCTCCCGAAATTTGAAACAAGCTTGTCATATATCAGGTTATGTTGAGACGTAATTTTTGCAGTCGTGTAGCCAGTAACCCCTGAAATAATTCTATCGGCTTCAATAACTGCAACGGAAACTCCAGCTTGCTTCAAAAGAATGGCTGAGGTGATCCCAACTATTCCGCCCCCCATTATTGCCACATCCACACTAATATCTCCTGAAAGAGCAGGATAATTGGATTCCGGCGTAGTTGCCATCCAGTAAGATTCTGCCTTTCCAGGCAGGATATAATCGGTTTCTTTCTGGTTTTCCATATCCTTCACCATGAAAATCCGTTAGATCTCCGCCCGATTGAGCATTCTCTAATGTTATTTAAAAATCCCAGATTATTAACAGCTCTCTCAAGTTAAGTAACCCCTTATTGGAGATCCTCTCCTGTGTCTGTTTTTCAATGAATATTATTAAATTATCTAATTAAATACTATAAAAATCAATACTAATATTAACTAAGGTATTTCCTTTTAGCCGGTAGATCGAACAAATAATTGGATTTTGAGAATTAGATTGGAATCTGAGAATTTTTTTCAGTTTCTGCAAGGTTTTTTTCAGGGTTTTTCTAAACCAAATTTTTGGGGCGAATTAACTTACATTCAAAAGGTCGACATTAAAAATTAAAATATTTTTCTTGATACAGTTTTTGAACATTCACTAACTGTATATAAGGTTTAAAACCGGTTAGTTCGTGGCTCAGCTCTCCCGGGCTATATACATACTGAATCACTTTTTCATTAAAGTTTATTTCGAGGAACTAATATTTGACTAAATGTAAACCTACCAACTATGTACGATTATATAACATTATTTCAAAAGCGTGATCCGTAGAAAGCATTAAATTACATGTCGACCTGTCGATAGTAAGCTACCAGATTCACGATCACAGAAATCCTAAAAACCTGTCTGTTAAAAGAGCAGGACATTAAACTTATACATTGAAGCGAAAATAGACAGACACTTAGAATCCTTACTCTTGACAAAAATGGATTCAATAGCTATGAGACAAAAGAGATATAAGTAAGTTAGCCCCGGTTAAGTCAGGAATTCTCAAATTATAAATAAAGTTGGAAATTAGATTTAAAGAGATTTGATGAATTAAGTCTCTTTATAATTTCTCTTTATAAATCCTAATCCCCAACTCAAATTTCTCGAATTCTTTTCTTTCTTAACTCAGGCAGGAATTTCTTTGGTCAGGATATAAGCCACCATTTCATGATTAAGTTTGCTTTCCCTTGAAACCTTTGCTTCAATATCCTTAATGGATTTTCCTTCTATTTTCATTTCCTTTATCTTTTCAATTACTGAAGAAGGAATTGCATAGTATTCGTTTATATCTTTCCTGTGTCCCCAGACATCACCTTCTATGAGATTGATTCTCTGCATTCCAAGGAACATCTCTATGGATTTTGAAATTGTACGCCTGTAAGACTGAGGGACCTGAATTACCTCAATTTTCGGGCAGGTTTCAACAAGTCCAAAGATGTCTTTGTTTGACGGTCTGAAGGCAAGGTGAACAATGCGCTCATTCGAATTTAACGTAAAGATTTCTTCTCTTGAACTAACTACTCGAATTTTCATGTGCTTCCCCACTGTTGTCTTTTTTTATTTTTACTTTGATATAAACTACTCAAAACGTATTATAAATATTTATCTTATAATATCATGTTTTTTTATATAGTTCCTGGAATTTTCGAATCCTGTTATACCAATAAAAATGATCAGAAAAGTCATAAAAAAGAGTAAAATCTGTTTTTTAGGGGCAGATTCCTCATTTTGGCTCACATTATTTTCTAGCCGTATGTTATATTTTTTTCTAAAAACTGCTTTAATTATTCAGGCCTTTAATATTCCTCTCAAAGAATTGTTGGAATTCATAGTTTAAAGTCATTAAACGAGATCGCATTATATAAGTATCAAACTTTAGAATTAACTGCTGTATCAGAATTTGAGAAAGTCTCCCCATTTCTTTCTTCATTTTTTTCTTTATTATTCCTTTTCAGGAACATTCAGGCAATTACTCAGATAATCTTTCTGCAAGAACAGGATTTGTGCAGTCGAATATAAAAACAGCAGCATAAAATAAAGGTAATAGTTTTAGTGCGCAAATCCTGTTATTTGCAGTTTAAATTGCTTAACAGACTTTTAGGAGGTTAATTCGAATTTGTTTATCGACAAGTTTTAACTATTTAAGCAATGTGTCTCACGCGCAGATAGACGGCTCTGATCTTTCCTCTCTGGTCTGACTCTCACCTTCTCTTTCTTCTATTCTTAATTTATGATGCCTGATTCATCGAAAGAAATCAATAGTCTGTTTTTCATATTGTTTTTCCTATTATCGTTTTCCATATAATACTGCCAGAAAAAAATGATAACTGGCTTCATACGCCTTTTTTCTGTAATTTCCTTAACTTCTCCGGTTTTTCTATTCGGACGCACAGTCCCTTATTTATTCAAAGACATAAGTAATCTATTTCTTACTTAATAGTATAAATAAATTTTCATAGTTTTTAAAGGAATTCAGTAAGGTTTTGTCAGGAATCGCCTTTATATACTTGTTTTTTGTTCTTGAAGTCCAGAACAGCAAATGTTTGCTGCCCTGTCCGGAAAAACCACCGGAAGATGCCGGAAAAATCTTTCAAACACATTTTTTCTGTTGCTTCTTACAGACATCAATAAGATTAAGCATATGGGGTCATATTTTAATATAAGAACCTTGTCAGAGCAGATACCACTTGCAATAATTAACAACAAATAGTCAATAAACAGGGAGTGATGATATGACTGAACGAGCAGTCGAATGTGTACTTGTTGAAATTCCAAAAGGAAGCCGAAACAAATATGAGTATGATAAAGAAAAAAAAGTGATTAAGTACGACAGAATGCTTTTTTCTTCAATGGTATATCCTTCTGATTATGGTTTTTTCCCCTATACTCTGGCCCTTGACGGCGACCCTTTAGATGCAATGGTCTTAACATGGGAACCTACATTTCCGGGCTGTTTAATAGAAGTACATCTTGTTGCATTATTTGACATGGAAGACGACAAAGGAAGAGATCAAAAAGTCCTTTGTGTCCCAAAAAATGATCCTTTATGGAATCATATCGAAACAATCGACCAGGTTCCTCCTCACTTATTAAGAGAAATTACACACTTCTTTGAAACTTATAAGAACTTAGAAGACAAAAAAGTAAAAGTTATTGGTTGGAAAGATTTCGAAACCGCAGTTAATGTACTGCAGGAAGCTAAATCTCGATACGTTGAACGGGGTAGATAATCTCAGTATAGAGGCGGAGTTCAAGTTATTCCGCAAATTTCAAACTATAAATATCTCTTT
>CAZLNG010000123.1:0-10675 GCA_964560735.1 uncultured Methanosarcinales archaeon
ATGCGAGGGGTGGGATTCGAACCCACGAAATCCTTCGATACCGGATCTTAAGTCTGGCGCCTTTGGCCTGGCTGGGCAACTCTCAAACATGGTTTTTGAATTTAATAGATTATATTTTACGTTAATTGTAAAAATATCAACTTACACTCAAGATCTATCACTTGTTCTAGAACGTATCAATTACTCTTGATACTCGTCCTCTGGATTTTTAAAACTTGTATCTATTTAATTATATAAACTTTAAATACTCAATAAATAAGGAGATTGAACATGAGTAGTAAAGAGAACGACGTAGTATTAGAAGAAGAAAATCCTGAAAATAATCCAAAGAATGAGGAAGAAGATTTACTTTATACGTATAAGCCTGAAAATCGAGGAAGTAGTATGCAATGGAACTCTGCTTTCTGCAGAAGACCAGGTCATTAAAGGTGAATAAAACACCTAAAAACTTTCTAACTTCTAATTCATCTTAATTGTAATAATATTTCTTTTAAGCAGGAGGTATTGATATGTCATTTTTGAACGAAATATTGCCTGAAACTGCGGAAGCTTTCGGACAGATGAGAAATTCCATTTTTAAAGATGCTTTTCTTGACCTTAAAACAAAAGAATTAATTGCTGTCGCTTCTTCGGTCCTTATGCGCTGTCAGTTTTGCGTTGACACACATTCCCAAAGAGCCATTGCTGTAGGAGCAGCAAAGGAGGAGATCGCAGAAGCCATTTCAGTCGCAATGTTTGTTGCTGCGGGTTCACAAATAGGATGGACTAATATTTATAAAGAAAACATATATGATAAAATCTTTGAGAAGGATATTAAAGAAGAAGATGACTGTAACTGTTGCTGTGGCAACTGAAAACCTAATTTTATTATCTATTAAATTTTCATTACTTTACCTGATTTATTCTAATTTTATTCTTTTACTACAAGGACAGAACTCTTTGAATGCTTTATCACCTTATCGGTTACACTTCCAAGCAAAAATCTTTCTAACCCACCTTTACCAAGAGTTCCCATTATTATCAGATTTACTTTTTTCTGCTCAGCAAATTCCAGGATTATATTAGCCGGGTTACCTTCTATAACCACACTTTCAAAGTCTATTCCCTTATTCCGTGCAACATCTTTTGCATATTGAATAGCATCCTTTCCTTCTTGAAGTAAAGTTTCCTCTACGACATCCCAGTTAGAACCTAGATATATTGGTGTTTCTAACGTAGGCAGAGCATATGCATTTTTGTCCAGAACATAAAGGACATAGACCTTTGCACCCACTAATTTTGCAAGTTCCATTCCTTGAAGCACGGCATTTTGACTAAACTTAGAACTATCTGTTGCAATTAGAATTGTCTGGTAAGTATTGTTAAGAGTCACTAATCTCCCCCAGTTCCAATAGTTATTAAATTGCGTTGATAACAACTAAATAAAAACAAATTATTACAATATTATTTGAATACAAGTAAATGAAATTATGGTAGCTGTTCATACAGCTTTTGATATTAAGTAAGAAATGAGTTTTCATGTTTACCTTGTTAGAGTGGCTTTATCTTTGAGATAACATTTAGAATATCTCTGAATTCTGGGTTCAGCCTATAAAACTTCCATTTAGAGACGTTATAAGCTTCGATAATTCCACATTTTCTCATAATAGTCAGGTGATGGGAAACTAGATTCTGTCTCTCATTTAACTTGAATATCAGTTCGCATACACAGTGGTCTCTCTGAGAGAGAAAATAAGCAATTTTTAATCTTATTGGATGCCCTAGAGCACTGAATATTTCACTCGCTTTTTTAATCTCATTGTCCAGAAAATCTATTTCCTGGATCATTTTCTCTTCCCATTCCTTTTTTTTCTCAGGGTCCGCAGGACAGCAGTAACTCATGAACAAAAGAAGTTAACTGTTCTAAATAAGAGTTTTCATATCAATTTCGTTTGATATTAAACTTATTACTTTTTATACTTGGCAGTATTTTCCCCATTCTCATACTCTGAGATTGCATGTCAATGTATGTTGATATGGAAATGTTCATTTTTTATCAACTGGAATCCCGAATTTAATTGAAGGAACTGATGCGTGTTTCTTGAATGCAATTTACTTAATATTTATAACTGTAATATAATTTTTTGGTCATGTCGCCTATTTGGCATCAATTAGATTCTTAAAATCTTTTTGCTCTTTTGTAATCTGGGTAAAATATTTATATCATTCACTATACTTGAATATATCAACATATTTTGATTCTTAGAATCGTTTGTAGCAAAAACGTAACTGCTGATTAGGGAGAATTATAATGAAACGACTAAATAAAATACAGGATAAAGAGCGAATTTATTCATTTACTCTCTTTTTAAAAAAGCCGCTCTATGTTTTAGCTATTTTTTGCTTAGTTTTCTTCAGCTTGGGCTGCACTGATATTAATGATTCTGGTGATAAAACAGGGACTGTTGAAACTACAGCTGATGTTAATAATTCTGCTAGTAAAGCAGAATTGATTGAAGTCACGAACCTTAGTCAGATTGACAAGGCTCTAATAAAAGGTCCCGTTGTGCTGAAGCTTGGATCTAAGGGCTGTATCCCCTGTAAGGAGCAAGAAGATATACTTTCAGAGATTCTTCCAATGTATCAGGGTTCTGCTTCAATCATGCTTATTGATATCAAAGAGTATCCAGAATTTGCGACAACATTTGGAGTAAGAGTAATTCCAGATACCTGTATAATTACAGGCATCGAGGACGGCAAATATATGTACATGCGACAGGACGGAAGCAAAAGTTCTGAAAGATCAAGTGCAAGGTTCCTGGGTGTTGTTGATAAAGAAACTCTTTCAATGACACTTGAGAAAGCTATTGACTCCAGAAATACAAAGGAGTAAATCTATGTTTTCCGACTTTCTTCCGGTTGCTGCTTTTTTTGCAGGAGTAGTGAGTGTACTCTCCCCCTGCATCCTTCCTGTAATTCCGGCAGTCTTTGCTTATTCAACTGAAAAAGGAAAGTTCAGGCCCCTTGCAATCGTACTGGGGCTGTCCATTTCCTTTACCAGCATGGGGATTGTCACTTCCCTTTTTGGAGCAACACTTACAGCCTATTTAGATCTACTTTATGTCTTTGCCGAGGCTCTTCTTATCACGATGGGTGTTTCACTACTCTTTGACCTCAATATCTTCAATTTTTTTGGAAATTTTTCTTCACTTGCAAATTCCAGAAAGGAGGGTCTTTTCGGAGGCCTTTTACTTGGCCTCTCCCTTGGGATTGTCTGGCTTCCTTGTGTTGGCTCAGTACTTGGTACCATCCTTACAATGGTTGCAGTTTCAGGTAAAGTTGCGTATGGAGCTCTAATGCTTTTCATATATTCAATAGGCTTTTCCATTCCTATGCTTCTCGTTGCTTATTCTGCGAACTTTTCCTCCGCGAGACTTCAGAAAGTTTCAAAATATGGGTTTCCTTTAAAAAAGATTGCAGGCTTTATTGTTTTGGGTGTCGGCTTTTATATGATTTACCAGAACCATTTTAGTAGTTTCTGAGCTTTTAGGTACTTCCAGAAACTTATTTTTCAGATCTTGGAAGATATTGAAAATAGAGCACCCAGTATACTGATATTCTACAGCAGTTTGAAGTTGTTTTTTGTCTAACAATAAATAACTCCAGAATCTTCAATCCTTTTTGATTAGACATTACTTTTAAAAATGAGTTTAGGAACTAAATGATTTAGAACTAATAACCATAAATATATATGGATATATGCACATATACTCATATAACCATGCTTGATAGTAAAGTGAAGTTCTTTAAAGCTCTCGGAGATGAGACAAGGCTTACTATCCTGTCTTACTTGCTGGAGCACAGTTACTGTGCCTGTGATTTCTCTTCTCTTACAAGAAAGGATCAAACTACGGTCTCAAAACACCTTAAGGTTCTTGTTGAGGCTGGTATTTTGAAGTACGAAAAACAGGGAAGAAACATCATCTATAGCATTAAAAACGAGGAGATTGGGGCTTTGCTTCTATCTCTTGGGATTAAGGATGTAAAGCCCTGTTGTGATGGACAGCAGGTCTCAGGAGTATGTCCTATGTGTAAAACTGAACACAGAACTAGTACTGTTAATGAGACTGCTGATAACCGGGTTGAGAAATAAAACTAAGGATAACTGAAAGTAAGCTAAAGATAGAATAGAAAAATATCAACATAAGGAATGGGTAGAACAATGGATGCAAATGAAAAAAAGGAAGTTATCAAAAAGAAGTATCAGGACATTGCAGTCTTTGGCGGCTCCTGCTGTCCAGGAGGCTCCTGCTGCGGAGATTCAAGTTCAGTAGATCTTTCTAAATCGATTGGCTATTCAGAAGCTGATGTTCAGGTTGCTCCAGATGCAAATATGGGACTTGGATGTGGTAACCCTACAGCTTTTGCAGAACTGAAACCGGGAGATATTGTGCTTGATCTGGGATCAGGAGCCGGGTTTGATTGTTTTCTTGCTGCACAAAAAGTAGGAAATGCAGGAAAGGTTATCGGAGTCGATATGACTCCTGAAATGATTGAAAAAGCGCATGCTAATGCTCAAAAATATGGATATTCAAATGTTGAATTCCGCCATGGAGATATTGAAGCTCTTCCGGTTGAAGATAGTTCGGTAGATGTTATTATTAGCAACTGCGTAATTAACCTGGCACCTGATAAGGAAAAGGTTTTCAGGGAGGCTTTCCGGGTCCTGAAACCAGAAGGCAGGATGTACATTTCGGATATTGTTCTCCTTGAAGATTTACCTGAAGAGCTTAAAAATGACAATGGTCTGCTCGCAGGCTGTATCGCTGGTGCTGTTTTAAAAGAGGACTATTTGAAACTTCTGAAAAAAGCAGGGTTTTCGATAGAAATCCTGAATGAAGATTTGGATATCAGTAAAAGGCAATACGGAGAATTGCCAGTCGAGAGCCTGAAATTAAAAGCCTGGGTCTAAAAAGAAGACAGGACAAATATGGGAAAAAAGTATGAGTGAATGTCATCAGTTCCTGATGGTTACTTCACTGATTCCCAATTTTCTTTTAATACTTAAAGAATCTTTACTTATTATACCTTATTTTTAATACTTTATCAAAGGATTAAAGAACCGTCACAATGCTGATTAATTACTGTATGCAATAACAGTTAATGGTATCAAATACAAGATCACAGGAAAAAAAGAGAATTCTTTTTCTATGCACTCACAACTCAGCCAGGTCTCAGATGGCGGAAGGTCTTTTAAGGGATATCTATGGAGATCGATACGAGGCTTACAGTGCCGGAGTCAGTGCCACATCTGTTAATCCCTATGCTGTTCAGGTTATGAAAGAGATCGGCATTGACATCTCCAGTCAATACTCAAAAACTCCCAAAGAATTCCAGGATATTATTTTCGATATGGCAGTCACAGTATGTGACAGGGCTAAAGTTTCCTGTCCTATTTGCAGCATGAACCTTGAAGTTCCGGCAGAATATCCCAGAGCAAGAGAGGTGGTTCATAAAAGTTTTGAAGATCCCGCTTCAGCTGTGGGATCCGAAGAAGAGAAGCTCAAGGTTTTCCGCATGGTCAGAGATGAGATAAAAGACTGGATCTCCCAGGTATTTGGGAAATGATGTCTGGTCTTTGATCTGCTTGCCTGACATCATTCCTTAACTTTTTTTTGAATGTTGTCATAGTGTCAGCATATTTGCAAGATATCCTGCAATCACAGCTATTGAAAAAACCGTCACAACGAAGGCTGTCAGTAGTCTCCTCTTGAATATTGATGATAGAAGTGTCAGCTCAGGTATGCTAGCTCCTGCACCGCCGATTATCAGTGCCAGAACGGCTCCTACACTCATTCCCTTCTCAATAAGTGCAAGTCCAATAGGAATCATAGTTTCAGCCCGAATATAGATTGGCACGCCAATAATTGCAGCAACAGGAACTGCTAGAGGATTGTCCGGCCCGGCTAGGCGGGAAATGATATCCGTGGGCACGAATCCGTGAATAAATGCCCCAATTCCTGCTCCCAAGAGTAGATAAGGCATAAGCTGACGGAAAAGGCTAAATGCGAATACTGCAGACCGCTGTATTCTGGACTTCGCATTCGTTTCCTGCTCACAGTCACAGCGATTTCGTACAACAGCAACTGGCTTAATCTGACTGGAAAAGCCTAACCCGTCAAGTAAGAGACCTATAACAATTGTAGATACGAAGACAACGACAAAATAGAGAGCAGCTATCTTCCAGCCCAATAGTATGATAAATAGAGATATTATTACCGGGTTTAGCAAAGGTGACGAGAAAAGAAATGCCATTGCTGCAGCAAAAGGTACACCAGCCTTAAGCATCCCCAGGAGAAGCGGTACGGTTGAACAGGAGCAGAAGGGAGTAAGTGCACCAAATCCTGCCCCAAGAATACTGCCTACAACTTTATTTCTTCCCCCCAGAGCTTTTTTTATGGTTTCATCAGGGACATACTCCTGAATCAGCCCCACTAGAAAGGTTATTCCAATAAATAAAACAATAAGTTCTACAGCTATCTCAATAAAGAACTTGGCCGCCACAATTAAATTATCCCAGAACATTTTGATCATCCTTCAAAATTATTTTTTTCTTCAAATTATCGAAAGCTACAGCTCTTTGAAACTTGAAAGCGACACATATCCTCTCAGAAACCCGACTTTTCTGAGGCTTAGACCGTTTTTGAGAGGTTCAACTTCGTCCCTAAATACTACTTTCAAAAAGAGAACTTTCTGGAAGCTCATTTATCATAAAGTAGTTTTGCCTGGTTAAGTATTTCAATAACTGCTCCTTCCGAGAGACGAAAGTAAGACCATTTTCCTTCTTTCCGTTCTTTGATCAGGCCTGCACTCTTCAAAACTGAAAGATGGTGAGAAACAGTCGATTGAGAGTTTGAAAGGGCAATAGTTAATTCGCAGGCACAGAGTTCTCCTTCTTTTAATAGTTTTATAATTTTGAGACGATTGGGATCTGAAAGGGCTTTAAAAATCCTAGCTTCCGAATGTAGTGCTTCTTCATCCAGCTCATTTACCAGAGAACTGAGCTTCTGCGTTCTTACCTCTAACTGATCCCTGTCAAAAATAAAACGTTCCAATCTTCCAATTTCCACTTCACGCTTTCTATTATTCATATCCGATTTTCTTTTAGCTTCCATGAATTTACCTACAGCAGCTGCCTCCACCTTCTAAAGGAAGTAGCATCTTTTTGCTCTGTTCTTTTGACCAGCACTTCACACACAGTTTTATAATTCCTAAGTCCCTGTGATTGGCTCGGAGTAACGAATCTTCCTCTTTTCCGCAAATTGAGCATGTGAGATTCATTTCCATCGACTCACAACAAAATGTTTGTTAGTAAATGGCAACACTACATATTTATATACGTAGATATAATTACTTTCTTTTCCCCTGCCAGTATGTCTCATACTCCTTAAGTACTGCGACTTTGAATTTCTCCAGTTCTTCTTCAGGAATTTCATTTATTTTTGTAAGGTTTCGGACAAGTTCTTCTATGTCTATATTTTCCGGTGCCTTGCCTGCAGAAAAATGCTTTTCAAATTCTTCATCTAGTCCGGCAATTTCCATATCTTTGTTGTCAACTTTTATTTTTTTGATGCTTACAATAGAAGGACCGCAGCAACAGCAACTTTTGTCGCTTCCAACCAATTTACCAAGCAAATTTTTTCCAAGTTTGCCCATCTAAGAACATCTCCATTAGAAATCTATAAGATATATCAAGAATTATTGATATTTATGTCTGTCGATATGATATAAAAAGATAACGACTTCAAAAATAGAAGCCTCAATGATGGGAATAAAATAGGCATATGTGGCTTTCCATATATTCGAACGAAACTACTTATTGGCCGATTTCAAGGATGACAACTAACAACTATATTGTAATCTCTAAGTTAGGGACCAAGAATAACAAGGGCAGAAATAAGGATTATAAGCGATTAAGATCTTGGAAATTCATAAGGGTAATTCAATTCAGGATTAACTTCTGTCTTTAGAAAAGTATATATACCTTCTACATTCAATGTATGTTGATATGATTAATGAAGAAAATCTACAACTATTTAAGGCCCTTAGCGAAGATACAAGGTATAGAATTATCAAGGCTTTAATTGAATCTGAGTGTAAATGTGGGGAAAATAAACATGGTAATAAAGGAGAAATATGTGCGTGTGAGATCCCAGAAATTATCGGCAAGACTCAATCCAACACCTCAATGCACCTTGCAAAACTACAGGACTGGGGGATAATTAAAGTAAGAAAAGAAGGAAAAAAGAGATTATATTCTATACAAAACGAAAAAATCAGGAAAATCTTGGAAGTCCTTGAAGAATAAGATTTTGTAAATAGAAAACTTAAGAGTTGTATTCCCTGGAAGTTATGAGTGGATTGAATGGTTTTTCAGAGAACATAACAATATTCTCCATTTAAGTGAAATGAATCTTCTTGCTTTTCTTTCCTTCTGAAATTAACCGAATATTCACTCTTTTAATCAATCTACCATTTATCTGGAGAAGGAAGTTCTCTTTTATCGTAACTTTTTTACTTAGTTTCAAGTCTTAGAGAATCTTTCTATATTCCATCCTTTTTCTCACTAAGTAAATCTGCAGTTCTTTTCTCTGAAAATATCTAGAAATGTCTTTTGGTAGCAGTAAATGTGCATGGTGTTCAAAATGAATTATTAATACTCAGAGCTCTACGGGAATATTTATATAGTAAGCAGTATATCAATGTATGTTGATATATTTGAGAATTGAAGTAACAATAAAGAAATGATGGATATAAAGGAGGATCCAAAATGGTTGATATATTTTATCCTCTTCAATGGATTGCTGACCAACTGACATATGAGGTGTTAGGAATTGCACCTGATACGCGCCTCGCTGCCAGTGTTAATTTTGTTATCTATGATGTAATGAAAATTTTTGTTCTTCTAGCTGTAATGATCTTTGTTGTTTCCTACATGAGGACATATATCACGCCTGAGAGGACAAGACAGGTTCTCGGAAGCAAGCAAGGAATCAGATATTATGTTCTTGCGTCTCTTATTGGAACAGTGACTCCTTTCTGTTCGTGTTCATCTGTTCCGATCTTTATAGGATTTGTGGAAGCTGGAGTGCCTCTAGGAGTCACTTTCGCTTTTCTGATCACTTCCCCTCTTGTAAACGAAGCCGCTGTAGCTGCTCTATGGGCTACCCTCGGCCTTAAGGCTACAGTGATGTATATTATATCAGGAGTTGCATTGGGTGTTCTGGGTGGTTATCTAATTGGTCTTCTTAAGCTTGAAAAATATGTTGAAGACTTTGTGTATAAGATGAAAGTAGGAAAGCAAAGTACGGAAGATCAAAAACTAACAATGAAGGAGAGGGCAGAATATGCCTTTGAAAGTGTAAAGGAAATTGTAGGCAGGGTATGGCTCTATGTAATAATAGGAGTCGCTATAGGAGGCATTTTTCATGGATATGCGCCTGAAGGTATACTCGAAAAGTATGCAGGGGAAGACAATCTTCTTGCAGTGCCAATTGCTGTCCTTATCGGAGTGCCCCTTTACTCGAACGTTATGGCAATGATACCTATTGTTGAAAGCCTGATTGGAAAAGGACTTCCAGTAGGAACTGCCCTAGCCTTTCTAATGTCTGTTACGGCCGTGTCTCTGCCTGAGATGGTTATCCTTAAAAAGGTACTGAAAAAGGAACTGATTGCGATCTTTGTTTCAATTGTAGCAGTATCGATAATCTTTACAGGTTATCTATTCAATATGTTGTTGTAAACCTGCTACCTTCTGAAATTTGAGAGCATTAAAAATTAGTAAATAGAATCGAAGTAGAGTTCAACTAATGAAAAAGGAGGAAAATGTATGAAAATAGAAATTCTCGGAACAGGATGCGCCAAATGCAAAAAAACAAAAGAAACGATTGAAAAAGTACTGAAACAAACTGGTGTTGAAGCTGAAGTAATTAAAGTTGAGGATATTGAAAAAATTATGAGCTACGGCGTTATGGTTACACCTGCAGTTGTTATCGATGGAGACGTAAAACTTGCGGGCAAAGTTCCAGACGAAAAAGACATTCGAAAATGGATTGCAAAATAACCGAAAAATATGTGCTTTTTGTAAAAAGATTCAAAATTGAACGAGGATCTGAAGGAGAGAAAAAAAATGGCAGAAGAAACTAAATGTTCATGCGGCTCGGCAAACGTTGCACTTTTCCCCTGCGCAGGGGCAGCCAATGTTGGACAGATCTCAAACAAAATCGCTATTGCGCTTGAAGAGCAGGGAATTGGAAATCTTATGTGCACTGCTGGAATAGGAGCCAGAGCTCCAGGACTCATGAAATCCGCTGAATCTTCTGACAGGATTATTGCAATTGATGGCTGTCCGGTAAACTGTGCCAGCAAGACTCTCGAACTTGCAGGCTTTAAAGTTAGCCTACAGATAGTAATTTCAGAATTAGGGATTAAGAAAACAAAGGATAGAAACCCAAGGGATGAAGAAGTAGACGAGGTTCTTGAAAAGGTCATTGGGATACTGCAATCGGAGTGATTTAGGTTCCAATTAACATCTATTCAGTGCTAAAACTATCTTTCTTAATGACCAAAAACTTAAGTGACCAAAATTAAGGGTGACAAATTGGCTGAATTTACTGTAAATTCTACTATCTGTGGT
>CAZLNG010000124.1:0-10626 GCA_964560735.1 uncultured Methanosarcinales archaeon
AGTAACGAAGAGGTTATATCATATACCCTACCACAGCGGGAGAGAAGGTTACCTACAAAATCAGTATTTTAATTTTGTAGCCATAGGTTAATGTAGAATAAGGGAAGCTAGAAAAGTAATTTATTAGTTCAAAATAATATTTGTTTGGGGAAAACTCATTAATATTAAACTTCCAGCAAGAGTTGAAAATGAATTTTTAATTGAGAGATCGCTAACGAGATTTATATTAATTGAGGGGTGAATATAGTGACTGTTGAGGATAATCTTCAATTGATGATAACGCTAGACGATGCATGGAATTCACAAGACTGGGACACATTCAAAAAGAGACATTCTGAAGATACTGCTGTCTATTGGCCAGGTAAACCGGAGCCAACAAGAGGGAGAAAAGCACACTACGAAGAAGCTGTAGAATTTTTTAAGACTTTTCCTGACAATCACGTTGAAAACAGACCTTATAAAGTACTTTTTGGCCAGGGAGAATGGACATGTTCTGTAGCAACATTTACGGGCACTATGAAAGACCCTATGAAAGGGACTAGTGGAAAGGAGATTCCACCCACAAATAAGAAATTTGAAGTTGAATTTTGCACAGTTGCTCACTGGAAAAATGGTGAGATTATAGAAGAGAAGCTTTTTTACGACCTTGTTGGGCTGATGAGACAGATTAGCTTGATGTAAACTTAGATTTTTTTAGTTGAAGCACGGACTTTCACAAGTACAAGTCATAACCAAACGATTGTTATGCAGAGAAAGAATGAGCATGTGACTGAGTTTGATTCAGCCACTTTACATTTTTTTCTTCGATAGAGCTAACATGAAATAATGAGCCATTTTCTAGATAAATAAATCATAGAGTTTGGGTTAATTTGAAAATTAAACAATGAGGAATAGGAATGATTGAAACTAGAAAGATAACAAAGGTCCTGAAAAGTAAACCTACACTTGAAGGAGCAGGCGTTCACCTCAAACGGGCATTTGGGTTCAGCCAGGTTCCCATGTTCGACCCTTTTTTGCTCCTTGATGATTTTAGATCCGACAATCCAGAACACTATCTCAAAGGCTTTCCCTGGCATCCTCATCGAGGTATAGAGACTATTACCTATGTTCTTCGTGGTGACGTAGAACACGGAGACAGCATGGGAAATAAAGGGATTATTTCATCAGGAGACGTACAGTGGATGACTGCCGGAAGTGGAATTATCCATCAGGAAATGCCCAAAGGAGATCCAGACGGTTTGATGTATGGATTTCAGCTGTGGGCTAATCTTCCGAAATCTCACAAAATGATGGAGCCACGATATAGAGACGTGAAAAGTGATCAAATCCCAGTGGTATCGTTGGAGAATGGCACAAAAATCAGGGTCATTTGTGGAAAGGTAGGAGGTAAACAAGGGCCAGTTCAAGACATAGTCACTGATCCAGAATATCTTGATATAACCGTTCCAGCAGGATCAGAGTATTCTCATCTTACCAAACACGGACATAAAGTATTAGCTTATATCATAGAGGGGAAAGGTTACTTCTGTAAGGAGAAGGAACCATTTTCCTACGAGATAGAAGGTATCAACTATTTTGATATGAAGCGAGATCCCTTCCTGGAAAACGGAGATCTTGTTATCTTTGGTGATGGCGATCAAATTGAAGTTTCAACTGAAGGAGATCGTGTCAGGTTCCTGTTAATATCAGGAAAGCCCATCGATGAGCCTATTGCTTGGTATGGTCCTATTGTAATGAACACGCAAGATGAGCTACGCATTGCTTTTGAGGAATACAATAACGGGACGTTTATCAGGCACAAAAAGAGAGACAGTGTAACATAAGTTCTGTAAAATCACAAATCTCAAGAAGTTATTGGGTAGAAAATTCCACATCGGAAGATCAATTTTCCCATAATACACAAAAACTTGACTTCAAATTTACAGCAAATTCGAGACACTGCCCCAGCCTGGTTCCTCGCTCGCGATAAAGAGAACAGAGGTTTTCGGGATCGGCGCGGGGAAGTTCTCTTTATTGATGCCCGGAATATGGGAGTTTTAAGGGACCGTACCCATCGAGAACTCACATATGAAGAAATCCAGAAGATTGCCGACACCTACCACGCTTGGCGTGGAAAAAAAGTTGAAAATGGAAAATATGAAGATATCGCCGGCTTCTGTAAAGCTGCAACCCTCGAAGAAATCAAGAAGCATGATTATATCCTGACCCCCGGCCGCTATGTGAGTTTTGAAGAATCTGAAGATGACGACGAGGAATTTGAAGAGAAAATGGAGAGGCTGACCGCAGAATTTTCGGAGCAGTTCAGGAAGTCGGAGGAACTGGAGAGGAAGATTAAGGAGAATTTAGCAGGACTGGGGTATGAACTCTGAAAGTTCAGGTGAATTTGAGGATTCGGATAAATAACCAATTTGGCTTTGCTTGGCCCTGTTTCAGAGTTAAAATAAGAGTGCTAAATGAAAAACCAATTCAACCACGTAAAAACAATTTACATTCATCCGTCCGTGCCATTAGAAATTGATATAAACCAATAATTAGAGAGCAGTATTTATGAATTCTGATGAAAACAACAAATTAATTGAAAACGATTTATCCTTATCTGAATTTCTCCTGCCGGATACTCCGGAGATAAAGGAAATAAAAAGCATCTACAATAAAGAATACGAATACAGCGAATATCTGAGTGAAATCGAATTTTCAATTGCCGACTATTACTACAACGTGAACAGAAAAGTAACGGATAAAGATGTCATCAGTGCATTGAAGAATATAAAGAAAAACCGTGAAAAACCAATAGGTTTCTTTGAAAACCCCCTTGAAAAAGAAATTGTAAAAAGCCTGGTCGAGCCTCTAGAGGAAAACCTGCTTTACGACCATGAATTCACCCTTGTCCTTGACTATGTTTTGTGGGCTATTGACAACAGATCCTGGCTGGAGGACAAACAGGCATACGTGAAGTGGATCACGTATGTTCTTGGTTTTTTATCAGAAAGCGAAGAGAAAAAATACGAAAACCAGTTCAAAAAATTTGCACGTAAAATAGGCGTTTCCGGGGCTCAGGTCGATATGCTCCTCATGAAAAGAGAAATGACTGACGATTTCTTTGATGAGGAAAATATTTTTGAAGAGGGAGGCTTATTCGAAGACCTGAAGTTAGAGGATATTTTTGAAAAGGACAGGGTAGCAGATGAACTTGAAACCGGTTTCTTTTTAATGACCGATGAAGAAAAATTTGATTTTCTGCTGGACAAAGGCCCGAATTATATGGAACTTATGCAGGATTATCTTCTGGAACTTATGGGAAAAGAAGACTTTGATAAAATCCAGGAGTTCTACAGGAAGTTCAATGAAAAGTACAGAGACTTTTCTCCCCTTCAGATTATGGTTGGAACTGTTTATGCTGAAAAAGATACTGCTCTTGCAAAATCCTATTTTGAGGAAGCCCTAAGATCAGTACAGGAATCAAAAGAGTTCCCTGAGGAAATAAAAAAGGAACTGATAAGTCAGATTAACTATCTAACAAACCTCCTTTTTGAGGAATCCGCTGAAAAAGTTGAGGAAAAAGCAAGTGAAGACAAAAAAGGCAGAAAGCCATGCAAAAGCGGGAGGAAAGCTTCAAAGAAGAATTCTGAAAGTGAAATAGATACTTAATCTTTATCTCTTTACCTTTTTTATTGATACATAGATTTATTGGCTCTTCGCTTTTTCGAGTGTGTAACTTACATTTATCCCCTAAATATCAGAGTAGCATCTCCAAAATTTAGGAACATTTATTGGTGAAAATCACATTCAAGATTGATGTTTCTCTTTTTGACCTGGTTACTTTATAACTAAGCGATTATTTTCAACCCACAAAAAATAGCGAAGAGCCGATTTCTGAAATCTGATCATCTGTCTCTGCCTCTACTGGGCTGGAATCATAAAGATCTTGGGAACATAATTCAAATCCAGACTGCTGCCTTCATGAACAAATACCGAGCCATTTAAAGGCAATTTAAGGCGTCTTAAAACATGTCTAATAATTGACCAGGGCAGCTCTAAAAACTTAATAGGGAGGCTGAGAATAAGTCGACTTCCCTATTATCTGTTCTCCTTTTTCAATCTTGGCTGGCGAGTTCCTTCCTGACATAGGAGATTTCCCCATATCCAGGAATTTTCTTAGAGCGTGTCTTAAAATTAAATTTGATTATACAATTGGAACAGGAACTACGCATTTGGATTTAAAAATCTGTACATTAAGCTGTTAAATGCCTTAATTATAAATTTCAACCATGACGCCTGATGTATTTGATTTTATACATATAGCGAATAATTCAGACTTAACAAATTTACAGTCTGTATTTAAAATCAACAATGACCATTATCCAAATGTAGATATGGTTTGATTTTTAAGACAGCCTCTTATATTTTACTGTTTCAGAGCTTTTTCTATTTTTGTCATATCAGGAAGTTCATGTACAGGATATTCTTCGAAGAATATGACTTTCTGTTCCTCGTCGATAATTATGTTCGCTCTCTGAGAGACCCCTTCTTTTTCCCTGAATATTCCATATGTCCTGGCAACCTCCCCATGTGGCCAGAAGTCAGAAAGGAGCTTGATGTGCGTAATTCCCAGTTCCCTGGCCCATGCTCTTTTTGACGGTATGGGATCCACACTTATGCCAAATGCCACTGTGTTCAGTCTGGTGAACAGTTCATGGTTTTTTTCAAGTGATTTCATCTGTTCTGCACACACACTTGTCCAGGCAAGCGGATGGAATGATAGGAGCACCTTCTTGCCAGCAAAGTCACAGAGGTGCACTTCTTTCTCCTTGTGGTCTCTTAACCTGAAATCCTGAATTTTATCCCCAATTTTGATTTCGCTCATAGTAAATTACCCCATTTTAATAAAATCGTTTATATTTAATAAATTGTCTGTCCACCGAGCTGTTAATGTTTTTGATAGCATGGAGAGTTGTGGTGCAAAAATAATATCCCCACAGTTTGATACCATAATTCTTACCTTTCTGTACTATTATCCTAGTGATGAGATTGATTAACTTTCCTACTTGCGAATGTTTATTCTGGTTTTGTAGCAAAGCCAGATTTTTTGCACCAGAATCACTTACATTAATTGAGAGTAAACTAAAAAAGCTCGAAATTAGAAAAATTGTATTTACAAAAATTAGATGAAATGAGGCTCAAAAATATTTTAGTTCGTTGACACTCTTGAGGTTGTCAGATCCACAAGTACATTAGAACCGCTAGTAAGAGTAGCATCATGACTCCCAACAACAGTATTTTCGTAAATCGCATATACGGAGTAGTTTCCTGGCTCGTAGACCATACCGGAGTCGTAAAACCCAGTCTCATTGGTCGTTAATATTGTATTTTCATTGGTGTCTTTATTGACCACCATTATGTCAGTTGCATTCAGTGAGTCGTTTAACGGAAGTGGTCTTCCATCACTATAATGAACTGTACCATGTACACCACACATTGGGTCTGACACTTGCCCGAATGCCACCGAACTAAATAACAAAAGGCAGATTAACACAAAGACCATTACTGCTATAATCAGCCTTTCTTCTTTTTGTTTTATATTCATAGTGAACCTCATTTGGTTAATTTAAACTTTTCAAAAGTTTCTGAATTTTTCAGAATATATGAGTATTTATGATAATTATTAATACAGACAAGCAATATTACGGAATATTAGAAAGACAAAATACTAGAACATAAAATAACTTTCTAATATTTATACGTGAGTCTATCACTGCACTTAATTTATCATTGAGTAAAAATCAAACTGCGTGCGGCCATCCCACCTTAAACAGGCTGTCCGACAATTCAATTTCATGGGAAAAACATGCAAAGAATAAGGTGTATAAAGCCTTTAAATCGAAAGAGGGGGAAAATGAATATTATTCATAATAATTGTCGGACAACCTGTAAAGGATGGGGTATTCGCGACCCTCCGCGCTCCCGATGTAATAAATGTAAGAAGTAGATCGCTACCCTTTTGCTGACTGGCAATGAGAAGGGAAATGGTGGAAAGGGTAGCGAAACAAAACACGATAAATAAATGTATTCAAAACCATTTAAAATTTTTCAACTGTGGTCATTTTTATAACATGCCATTATTGACTTTTCGGATAGTCTCTTATCCCAAAAAGCTGCTCCTGATATAATTATCCTGAATGTGCCTTGAAGCTCGCTACGAGCGTGTGCTTATCTTCTAGGATATTAAACATACTCTTTTGGATTTGATTTTAGGGAAGGCCACTTGGGATTTCAGCTATCAGCATTAGGAGCCGCTACACAGGATATGAAGGCAAAGCCTTCACGCCTGGAGTACTTTAATCCCAAACGATAGCCTTGGCCTTTTAATGTGGCTTTTAGGTATGTTCCTTCTGGATAGATGTCCTGCTCAACCCTTCATCTATTCCAGAAACCTCCCGATGTTCCAGATCTGGAACGTCGAGAAACCATAGTCGGAAGGTTATACAGAAAGTGCTGACACAGATTGGTCATTTTACTCGTTTTAATCATGCTGTGGAGCCGTCAGGGATATATTTGATCCATCCTTATCCGAGCGATAGCCTTGGCCTTTGTACGTGACTTCAATGTCGCGTCAATCCTGACGAATTTAACGATTATGAATTGTTTTAACCGGTTTTATACGTCATTTTACTATTGACACGACACTAATTATATGTGCTTGATTTGGGTTTGTGAAAGGGTTACAAAAAAGAAGCTACGCTTGTTCTCGTTTTCTGGCTAAAATTTCACAACTATCGCTATACATTTAAAAATATACTACCATAACACAGAAGTGCAGCGTAACGAGTTCCGGATTAAAGGGAGAATCCCGAGTTACCAGTTTAATTATTTATTTACCTGTGTTAGGAGTTACTTTGATTACTCCAGCGTTGCTTGTGTTGTTTTCAGCTTGTTCGATCATCTCCTTTTTTCGTTCATTTATACTTACTACTTTAGTTGCAGTAGTGTTGTTACCAGCTATAGTGGTTTTAGTTGCAGTAGTGTTGTTACCTGCTATAGTGGTTTTAGTTGCAGTAGTGTTGTTACCTACTATAGTAGTCTTAGTTACCTCTTTAACTGGAGTCGCTTTTTCAACCGGAGTTGCTTTTTCAACCGGAGTTGTAGGTTTATTGCTTGCACATCCTATAGCTAGGAATACGCCGAACAAAACTATCAAAATAACAAGTTCTTTTCTCATATTTTCCCCCCATATCAAATCAGATTTTTATATTAAATACTTTATAACTTATCTCGATATTTTATAATAATTACTGTTAAATTCTGAACAAAATTCAGCTACAACTTTGGTGAATCAAAGTTGCGCTGGCGCATCCTGCTGAAAGCAAAGTTTAGGCTGCGCTAAAATCTAGTTTCTTCCAAACCCCACAGAGCCTCTAAAACAAAAAGACCTAAATTTGTATCCTCTTCAAATTCAAGGGAGAATTTTCCAACCGGAAAAATATGCAACAATTTTGTCATACAGTTTAAAGTATAATGCGTCGATTGATACTGTTTTTTAGACTTGGGTAAATTTTTATATTTTCAGCAAATATTCGAAATTTACTTTTACCCATCAGTTTGAAGAGGATACCAAAATTCTAATTTGAGAGCCTCTATTAGCCAATCATATTCCTCTTAAATCGCCTCTAGTTCAATTATTGTTCAAAATTTAAGTACGTAGAGACAGGATTCACCTATATTTATAAGACTCATTAATATTAAGTAAGATATATTCTAGTGATTATATATATAGCTAACATTATATGTTAAGATACACTTTTTGGCAATTAGAATAAAAATTATTCCTCTCCAAAAGAAAATCGATAATATGAATAATTCTCATAATAATTGTCAAAAGTATAAAACAGATTTTGGGGAAGTGTTGATAAAAACTTGGGAGAAGGCTGATAAAATATTTGATTAGACAATTAACACTCTAATTTTAGAAAAATTTAAAATTTTGTCTTCTCTGATATGCAAAACGGATGAAAGTCAAAATAAATATAAAAAATAAAATAAAAATAGAATTTTAAAATAGTATTGTAAGGAGGTAAAAATATGGGATTTCCATTCTTTGGAAGAGGCAGAGGCTTTGATGGATTTGGCTGCGGCGGAGGCTGTGGCGGCTTTGTTGGCGGCTGTGGCGGAGGCTGCGGTGGAGGCTGCGGTGATGGCTGGTTCGGCAACGGCTTGTTCGGTAACGGCTGCGGCGGAGGCTGTGGGGGAAGGGCAGCTTGCGTAACAACCGTAATTCGTAGAGTCTGCGCCATAGGTGGCGGAGGCTGTGGTGGGTTTGACGGCGACCTCAACGGCGGCTTCAACGGGCCCGGGATATTTTAATAACCACTGAACCTGAAAGAAATTAAGGATGAAATAATAAATTGTAGTCATCTTTTCAAGACACGAGGGGCCATGTTACCCAAAATTATCTTGTTTTGAATCGATGACTATCTTTCTTCTATTCTTATGAGTTTACAATTACACTTTTTTATGATTGCTCATTGATTCCAAAATAGAGATACATTTAGGATTTTTTTAAATTCAATTCGTAAGAATTTTAAAAATAATTAGATGTCACGGAAGATACAACCACAATATTTTCGCTGGGTTTATGGCAAAAAGGAAAGAGAAATCAAATTTGCGCTGGCGCACTCCAGAGTAGGGTTCGCGCCAAACCTTCTTGCCTTTTTCTAACTCCACCTAGAACCTCTATATTCAATTAAAAACAGCTACCTTACCTTCTTTATCGAAGATAGAGCAGGCTTCCTGAATAGTAACTCACAATAGTGAAACCGTTTTATATCCGACTCAATCCTGTGTACTAATCTTAATTCACTAGATAGCGAGCGATTAATTGACCAATGATTCCCAGTATCATAATCAGAGTTACAACCATTAGGGCAGTCGACCAGAGCCTTATATCCCCTACCCTCAGGAATTTTCTTGCGTTCTTCAAACCAAGCAAGAGTCCTGAGAACAGCGCAAATAATAATATAGTTATTATGCTTACTGATGTCCAATGATGACCTGTAAGTGTTGCCAGTGATTGTTTAAGATCTGGTGAGAGATCATGTGCAATAATGATGCATCCAGTTAAAAATATAGTAATTGTAGCTGATGCGATGAAAGTAGCTGATTTATTCATCTTAAGCCCCCTTCCCCATATGTCCAACACCTGATATAATTGCCCCCATCAGAAACATAAGCAATACCATAAAGAGTGCCAAAAAGGAAATCATTGTAAGACCACGCCTGCACTTAACATCACTCAGAAAATGTTCTCTATCGAGAGTGGATAGGGTAATTGACAAAGCGAAAGCGATTATGGGGAGAAAGACAAAAATGTGCTCTTTTGCTTCCATTACAATTTCGTGCGCCCAGGGATACGGTCCTGCTATGATTACAGGTTTTACCTGAGAACCATAGGACGTTAAATAATTATATCCTCCTACAATCCAGCATCCTGCAGTTAGCAGGAATGCAGCCATATAGCTTGCTATCTTGACCCTATATATCGATTTGGCTGTTGGATATCGAATCTCTATAATTATCCAGACCACAGCAAGGGCAACAAGGCCTCCAGATATCGAATGCAAGAGGACTATGCTTTTTGTCCCACCAATTACGCCATTATGTAAACCCCAGCTGGCATCGATAGTAAGGACAGGCGCTAGAGTGTATCCCACTATTTTGTGCAATTCTCTATACCTGTCTCTATTTTTCAAAATAAGACTTGGGATAAGCTGAAGAGCCACAATGAAAAGTATAATCAAGCCCAGCTTTCCGTGAACAGAGGATAATATTGCCTCTCCATGATATAGCCTCATTGAGAAACCATATATGAATAATCCCAAGATGAAGGCTCCAAAGTAAATACCACCTTTTTTATGAAACTTAAAGATATTTCCTGAACTTCTCTTGCTTCTCTTTATCCTTCCTCTAAGTATGGCTCCAGTTGTAAGAGTATAGATCATCAGCATAAGACTAATAATTCCTATCAAGGCATGGCCTATCCAGTTCTCGTATGCCAAGGCAATGCCACTAATAATTAAAAGCAGAACTAAACCTGTATATATGTCAGATATTTTGTTATTTGACCTCTTTTCTTTTAGCTTCAGTTCTGCAGAACTTCTCGACACACATGACCCCCTATTAAGAACAACTTTGGATATGAGCTGCCCCAAAAACTCTTTCAAGGCCATTCTTTTTGAATAAAAACGCTAATAATTATAATAATTATAATATTATATTGTATTATTAAAATACACTGCATACACGTCAGAATGGCAGAGTGGCTATGCTTCCGGCTGCAACCCGGAATTATGTGAGTTCGATTCTCACTTCTGACTTGGAGAAAAGACAAAAACCAATATATCAAAAGAGAAGATAGTTCAAAGCTTGCAGACAACTCGACTGCGTCAGCCTCTACCCTCCTTCACATCTAAAAATCCCTAAAAAACCAACCCCAACTTAATCAACTATTAAAAATAGTAACCACTTTCAATTCCTCTTTTTTCATTCAAACACTCGAATCAGGTTAGTGCACAAGACCGGATCTTTAACATAACCTTTGAAGCATACAAGGTTATTACAGATAGTATTCCAACG
>CAZLNG010000125.1:0-10299 GCA_964560735.1 uncultured Methanosarcinales archaeon
TGGCGCGAACATACCCCGTTGCTTGCAGCGGGGTGCGCCAGCGCAACTTTGATTTCTCTGTTTGCAAGTAAATACTTAATGCGCTATTATGGGAATGTGTTTTTTAGGCTTCAGGGACTGAGCATCTACGAGCAAACACTATCTTATTTCCTATTCAATATTATTTATATTTTTGGTTGACCTGTGAAAAACCACCATAGCAAATACGGGATACTAAATCTAGAATAACAAGTATACAGTTTTACTTAAACGCAGAGTCACCTCAAAAAGGTAAAAGATAAAAAATGGATAAAGATATCTGATATTGGCCTTCAATATTAAGGTGGCAAGAGAAAGTCCAGGTTTCTCTTGCCGACACGTTAGTTATTTTCTAAAGTTTTATTTTTACAGGCCGAGTACATCGTCCATGGAATATATTCCTGGTTCCTGTCCGCATACCCATTCAGCTGCACGAACTGCACCTTTAGCAAAGATCTGACGGGAATGGGCCATATGCCGAATTTCGATCCTTTCGGAATTGCCTGCAAAAAGGACTGTGTGATCTCCTGTAATATCTCCTGCACGGACTGCGTGAATCCCGATTTCTTTTCCGCGGGGAGCAATACCTTCTCTTCCGTAAACGTATTCTTTTCCGCCCAGAGCTTCACTAATCACATCGGCTGCCCTAAGTGCAGTCCCACTTGGAGCATCTTTTTTCTGGTTGTGGTGGGCTTCAATGATCTCGATATCGTAATCAGCAAGATACTTAGCAGCTTCTCTAATTATCTTGAAAAAGACGTTAACTCCTACGGAATAGTTTGGAGAAATAACTGCACGTACCTGATTTTTCAGGATCGCTTCTTCAATTACCGCTCTTTGTTGTGGAGTCAGACCTGTGGTTCCTATGATCAGGTTGACGCCGCAGGAGGCGGCTACAGGAGCATTAATTGCAGTTGCGGCTGCTGCCGTAAAATCAATAAGAACATCGGCGTGGGCTTTTTTCAGGACAGCTTCAAGATCCCTTACGTCCGAGATTTGAATTCCAAGATTCCCCACGTGGGCAAATTCTCCTGCATCTTTCCCAAAGTTGTTGATGTCAAAGGCGGCAACAAGCTGCATATCCGGAGAACTGGTAATATTCTCCACAATTAAAGAACCCATCCTACCGCAGGCTCCAAGTACTGCTGCGTTAATCATTCCATTACCCCCAGTTTTCTGAGTTCTTCTGCAAGTTTTACATTGTTTGTCTCGCTAAGTGGTGCAAGTGGAAGCCTTAGATGCCCACTTGCAAGCCCTATAAGCTCCGCAGCTTTCTTGACAGGGATAGGGTTTGTTTCCAGGAAAAGAGCACGAATCAAAGGAGCAATTTCGAAATGGATCTTTCTTGCAGTTTCGTAGTCTCCAGCAAGAGCCGCATTCACCATTCTGGACATTTTATCAGGAACTATATTTGCAACAACAGATATTACTCCTCTTCCTCCTATTGATAGAATCGGAAGGGTCAGTCCATCTTCGCCCGAAAGAACTACAAAATCTTCATCTGCGGTACTTTCCAGAATCTGGGAAACTTTTGCAATATTTCCGCTGGCCTCTTTAATTCCTACGATATTTTCTGCTTTTGCAAGTTCAGCTATTACGTCCACTGGCATGTCCTGCCCTGTACGGGAAGGGACATTGTAGAGGATCATAGGGATATCTACAGCCTCTGCGATCTTCTTGAAGTGTGCAATCAGACCCGCAGAGTTCGGTTTGTTGTAGTAAGGAGAAATAAGAAGCACGCCATCAACACCCGAGTCTGCGGCATGTTTTGTAAACTGGAGGGCTTCCTCTGTATTGTTTGAGCCTGTACCTGCAATTACAGGAACCTTTGAACACTCCACTGCAATATCGATCACTTCTTCGTGCTCGAGTGCAGAAAGAGTTGCTGATTCTCCGGTTGTACCGCAAGGCACAATCCCTGAGACTCCTCCTTCTTCAACAAATGCAATATTTCTTTGTAGGCCTTCCCTGTCAATCCTGTTGTCCTTCGTAAAAGGAGTGATCAGAGCAGGCATTGCTCCTTCAAACATGTCCGATTTCCCCGCCTTTGTCCCGGAAGTAAATTTTCTATTCAATTCTTAATCAGTATACTTTCATACGTGCAACTTTTCTTGTGACGTAGCCTGCAACCCTGTTCCTTATAATCTTGCTTTCAATGGTTGTGTATTTTGTCACAAGGGTCTTGTTAGTTTCAAAGTCCTTTGTAAATACGTCTCCGTGGTTTTCAATCAGTTTCAATGCGATTCTTTTTATGTTTGTCTGTCTTATATTTCCCATCGTATCTCCTCTTACTGTTTTTTGCTGTTTTTTAATTCCAGTTATTCAAGTTTCTTTTATTTAGTTTCATGTCTTCCTGTTAATTTTAGATAACGCGAAGCAGGATACGGAAAAACAGTTTCTTGATATCTGTCTTCTTTTTTCCGATTGATTAATTCAGTGAAAACTGGATGCAAAAATTTAAGTGATGATGATTTTGTCGACTAATAGGTCATTTGAGATTTATAAGTTTTGGGGTCATTATCTCCCTGAATCTGTGAGGCTTATCATTCCTTCGCTAAATTATGTGATGAGTCCGTAATTAGTTCACTATATTAATTTAAATATATATCTTTTGTATCAATGATACTGCTATTCATCAGTATATGTACACTGCATGACATTTGAGTATATTCTCTATTACATTTATTCTATCGTCCTTTTTACGCGTACTTTTTTATTTTCTTTTTCTCACATAATCAGTTTTCCCCAGGAATCTGTCAAGAGTACCTGCTTTCGTAAAAACACTTTCTCTTGCGCCTTTGCGGTTGATAAAGAGCCCTATTAATATAATAAGCAGGCCAAGATCCGGTTTTGCCTCAACAATAATTGCTCCAATAAGGATCAGGGATGAAGCTGCAAGTCCTTTCATAGCACCCTTTCTATAGGAACGATACCCTGTTCGTTTAAAAATCCTGATATCTCGAAGGGTCAGGAAGAGAACTACGAGGTAAGCAAGCATTGCAATTTCCAGATACATTTCTTTTCTCCATGGTTCTGCTTTTGATTTCTACATTTTCCGCTCTTTTGTTAGATTGGTATGTAGAAATCTTCTTTTCATCCTGTATCTGCGATCATTTTTTCATGTCAGCAAAAAGTGATCATTACGTCACTTCAAGAAGATGAGTATCTAAAAACGTATGCTAGATAATATATAAAACCAGCAGGTTTTGCTTTTCCCGACATTTTTTAAAGTCGCGAGGACGAAGGAAAAATACATTCTAGGAATATATAATTTATCTCATATCTTGAAAAAGTGAATCTGGAAAGTGGTGATAAAAGTAGTCATATATTTTCTAGTCGAGAATAAACTATTCTTCCACAGATAAGTTCTATATCCATGTATTTTTCATTCCCATCTCAACCAGATGCTAACAAAATGGCTTCCATGGAATTTACCAGAGTCCTGAAGAATATGCATGCTCAGGGGGTAATTCTAATCTGGAAAGGTAAAATCTTCTGATCGACTAAAATAATTGAAGGCAAGCCAAGGCCGAAGTTAAAACCTTCCGTGTTCCCACAAATGTGTCTCAACCTCGTTTTCACTTATTTTTGAGTGTTTCATAATATGCTTGGAGCCAGTATTCCGAGTAGGAATAGAAACCCGATGAAAAGTGGTTGATGTATGAAATATATGAACAGAGAATGCTGCCCTATACTTGAGGTGAATTTGATGAGAAGGCTTTTTCCTGGAGAGGGAATTCTAAATTGTCTTTTTCCACCTGTATACAGGAAGTTTCCGATGAAAATTCCTGTAAGCAATACTCCAAACCAGGGGAATATAGGAAAGTAATCCAGAGTCCTGAAGTTCTCGGGCGTAAAGCCCAGCCAGAGCAGAGTTGAAAATCCAAATGTTCTCTCCTTTAGATAGAGTCCTGTAAATCCAAAGAAAAGTCCAAAAAGAAGATTTTCTTTTCCATATTTTAGAAAGGGATATGCAAGGATTGCCGAAACTCCAAAGAAGTGGAGAATCCCAAAAACAATATACTCCTCGGGAAAAATAATCCCTGTTACAACTGTGATTATAAGGCCCATAAAAAAAAGTTTGAGCCCTCTTTTAAAATATTTTGAAAATTTTTCTCTTTTATTTTCGGCAGTTTCTTTATTTAGTGCTCTGGAATGACCTATATAAAGAGCAGCACCAGAAATAAGAATAAATAGAAAAGCTGCCCCTCTTCCTGTATACAAAAGGACTCCAGATCGGAGCTGGATATCTGCAAGCCTGAAGAAATCAAGATCATAAAGGAAATGATACAAAAGCATTAGAAGAACGGCAAGTCCTCGCAGACAATCAATTTCCCAGAATCGATCTGCATGGTTTGCCATAATTTCCCCAAAAATCTGATGTTTCTTTTACGAAAAATAGTAGCTTTCTTTATAGATAAGCATATTATATAATTTTCTGGACCTTCGGAAGAAGAAAACAGGTCATTTGCCTTTCTCTTATTTATTAAACCTACATTCCGCAGTATTTTTTTAAAACCAATATTTTTCCTGATAGCGTTTTCAGCACTTATTCAAATAATTGATAATTTAAAAAAATTGGTGAAAATTGAATGCTATCGTTTTTTGGCTCATAACTTCACCATTTATCTGTTTTGAACTCCTACATGAAAGCCCAATAAATTCATGTTAAATTGGAAATCGATATCAGGAAAAATTGTGAATATACGAAATTTTACTGCGGAAAGTGGGATTAAAAGGAAAAGTCAAGCCTATTAAAACTTCAGCAGTAGTTAGGTGAAGGTAGTCTCATTATGTTAATCTTGAATTCTACTTTAAGTTAAATAAATAGAGTTTTCACCCCATTCTTTCAAGATTGAATCCGTAGCTGCAATATATTTTGTTCCCTGAAGTCTCAATTATATCTTTACTGATTTTCTTTATTGTTTTTCAGCTATGTCAACCAAATTTATTAAAACTACACACAGTAAACCGTGTTCTTTTTATAAGAAACCCAGTCCCGGACCTAAGTGAGGCATTATCCCGAACAAAAACACATTTATTGAGCCGTGAATCAGTATGACAAGCGTTAGACTCCGGGTTTTATAGAAGGAATATCCGAGGAAACATCCCACCAGGAAGGTATAAGGCATTTCATAGAGGGTTCCATATCCGGAGTGCATTGCTCCAAAAAGGAGGCTTGCAAGCAAGATTCCTCCTGCAGGGCCCAAAAACTCTTCAAGCCTTGTCTGGAGGATTGCCCTGAAAATAGATTCTTCTATCAACGCTACAATAAATACCATTATAATTATGAATCCCAGTAGGTTTGCCTGTGAAAGATCCGGGATAAGCGCTCTGGACCCTATCAGGAGGTATTCAGCTTCTGCAAAAGCAAGGCCTGCAACAATAGAAAATGGGAAGTAAATCCATATCTTCTTGACGATATCTCTTTTTTTCTCAAACATGAAATCTTTATGAGCAGTAGCAATTATTATCGACATTGCCAGAGGTGCATAAATGAAGATATACGAGTAAAGGTCAGTCTTGAGAAAAATAGGCATTGAAAGATTTACCAGGCGAAAAATTGGTAGAAGTAAAAACGCCTGGTGGACTTTGCGTATTTCCTTATTTTTCGTAACTGCGGTTGAAAATGAGAGGACTAGAAGTAGAAGAGTATAAATTATTGAGGCTTCTTTTAATCGTCCTCCAAAGATCATCAGTTCCGCTAAAATAACTGCAAATGCAGGGAATCCTGCGTAATATATTTTCTTCAGAAATCCAGTTTTTTCTTCTGCTGACGTTTTAAACATTTTCCCAAGTTCCGGCAAAGAAATCTGTCCTCCTTCCAGCTCTGAAGATGAAAAGTCCGATACCACCATTTTCAGGCCCCCTGAGTAACGTTGATCCACAGATGCAGGTCTCTGTAAGGCACTGTCTTGTCGGTTTCATTAAAAAGCAGAAAGTCCAACTTCATATTGTTTTCTTCAAAGGGAGGGGTAAAAGTAACTGGCTCTTCCCAGGACATATTATGCTCAAGTCTTATCTGTTTCTGATTTTCAGGAAGCGGCAGGGATTTATTTTCAAGCCTTACTTCCATTGTATAATCTACTGGCCTGTATTCATGATTAACAATTCCTACAATAACTGTCCCATTTTCCCCCTTTACAAACTCTGTAGGATAATTTCCAGCTGTTTTGTTGGCCTCAAGAATATAAAATTCAGTAAAATGTTCTCTTTCTTTAGGGGCTCCTATTATGTAGGCCAGGCTACCCACTGAAGCCAGAATCATAAAAACCAGAAAGACCGCAAGGACTCGATCTATTTTAGACTCAGATTTTCCCAGGATCTGGGTTTTCACGTTCATCAAAGAAGCTTTAAACGAAATCTCAAAAACCTCGCTTTCAGGCAACCGGTTTCTTCTATAGTAGGCAACTGCACACATCAGGAGAGTAAAAGCTGAAATTCCTGTAAGTACGGGAATTTCTCTGATCCCCCAGATAGAATAGTTCAGACAGAATCCAATTATTGGAATTACGGCAATACTCAGTCCGAAAGAAACAACAGCTCTTTCAATTCCATCAAGGTCTCTTTTTGCTGGAAAGATAGCTCCAGTCAGGGCATACCCTGGTAAGAAAAGTACCAGAACGACACCCAGATATGTTCTCAGGAAGTTCCCACTAAGTACAGGCACAAGTACGAAAATATCAGTAAGAAGTACAAGACCTGCAATAAGCAACAGGTCCAGAGGAAGTTGTCTTTTTCCGGCCATTTTTATCACAGATTAAATTTTTGATACTCTATTTTCTTTGAATTTACACTTAGGTGAGCCTTCCATCAATTCTCTATTTTGTGTCTATTTTGAAGCATGATTAAATGCCCTGGTATGCTGTTGCAGGAAAATAGAAGCCAATTTGCCTTCTTATATCTAAAAAAAAATTTTTTCTGATACTTTATATATTCAGAATCCCCAATTTTGAGTGCAGACTGCTCCACTTATCGGATTTTGGTTTTTCTAACAATCTTCTTAGTTCCGCAATTTTTTTTGATTCCCCCTTTATCATAATACCTTTTTCTATGAAATATTTTTCCCTCTTTGAGAGACTTTTCTTTTAATTTGAGCCATTTTTCTTTATCTCTCTAAAATATTTAAATCCTTTTCAGAAATTTCAAATATCCATCGAAAATTTTATTTTGTATTTTTTCCTTTCTGCAAACATGAAAGTGCTGGTTACAGGGGGAGCAGGATTCATAGGCTCCCATATAGCTGAATATTTTGCAGAAGCGGGACACACTGTCAGGATTCTGGATAATTTAGTTACAGGTTTTCTCAAGAATATTCCTAAGTATAAAAATATTGAGTTTATTCAGGGGGATATCTGTAATCCTTCCTCAGTTGAAAAAGCGGTTTCAGGAATGGACTGTGTTTTTCATGAGGCTGCCCTTGTATCCGTACCTCTCAGTTGTGAGATCCCTGCTGAGGCTTTCCGGGTCAACACCCTTGGAACTCTCAATGTATTGCAGGCCTGCGTTAAATCAAAAGTCGATAAGTTTATAACTGCATCCTCGGCCGCTGTTTACGGAAACAATCCGGTTCTTCCAAAGCGTGAAGATATGTATCCTGAACCAGCTTCTCCCTATGCAATTTCCAAACTAGACACTGAATACCTGGCAAGGATGTTTTATGAAACGCATGAGCTTCGCACTACGTGTTTACGTTATTTCAATGTCTATGGCCCTCGCCAGGATCCAAAATCTCCATATGCAGCTGTCATTCCCATTTTTCTTGAGAGGGCAAAGGCAGGAAAGGATCTTGTCATATATGGAGACGGGCTTCAGAGCCGGGACTTTGTGCATGTCAAAGATGTAGTTAGGGCAAACGTGGCAGCCCTTGAGCATGGTGATGGTGAGGTTTTCAACGTAGCTATGGGAAAGAGCGTAACAGTTCTGGAACTTGCCGAGAATATTGTCAAGTTAACCGATTCTTCCAGCAGAATAGTAAATGCCCCCTCACGAGCAGGCGATGTCCGAGATTCAAGAGCAGCTGTTTCTAAAATTTCCAGCTGGTGGAGGGGGGAAGTCGAACTTCAGGAAGGGTTAATGAGCCTGATTTAAGGGATTTTAACAGTATTTTTTTTAAAATTTTCTTTTAAAAACAGTGATAACAGAAGACATAATGCCTTCTGTCCTATCTTTTATATCCCGTCTCATTGTTCAGGTCCTTTTTTCTTCACTATAATTGCACCAATAATGAGGATCAAAAGTAACCCTACAAAAAAGGTTGTAATCTTCAAAATTATCTGACTTCCGTTTTCCTGAACTTCCGAAACAGGCTCATCTGCTAATCTTTTTTCTTCCTCTGAGGCTACTGCTGAAGGGATCTGATTTTCCTTTTCTTCCTGTCCAATCACTACCACCTTTTTTTCAGTTGTGATTGCAAACGGAGAGAAACTGGGAGTTTCAGCTTCAAAGAAAATATAAGTTTTATTTTCTCTGATTTTTTCAGTTGGAAGTACTTCCCATTTACCCCCATTAAAGTGCTGAAGGGCTATTAAGTCACTGCTGATATGGTTTTCATCCATCCAAACTTTGCTTACTTTGAAACCTACAAGAGCATTCCTCAGATTACTTGGATTTGAAAATTCGCCATTTCCAATTCGGACATTGAAATAATTGTATATTTCGCCTTCAGGTTTGGTAGATGCAAACGCAGATTTATCTTTCAGCTCTTCTATAGTGGCTATTGTAGAGCCAGTAGTTTTTCTGGAATCAAATTCTACATAGTCGACGCAGATATTTTTTTTAGTGAATTCGAATTTTACGTGGCTGCCCTTTGTAATGAATTTCTTACATTGTTCCTTATTTCGGACATTTTTCTTAGGCTCTTTTAAATTTTCCTTATTCTCTACTGAATTATTATCGTCGGAACTGTTGTCACCATCGTATATTTTGTCATTGTTGTGATTGTCGCCTTCTTTCTGGTCGTTATCAATGTTGTCAGTGTCATCATTATTGGTGTCATCATCTTTATTTTCAGTGTCATCGTCGTCGTTGGAGTTGCCTCTTGGTTTAATTTTTACTTCTTCTTGAGTGAACCCGACAAGCCCTTTTTCCGGACTATATGCTCCAACAAAGAGGTAATAGCAACCTTTAGGCAGGTCAAAAGCAGTTAATGATAACTCTTCCTGACCCATCTCACCTATTGCTAACGCCCCTTTTCCTTCACCTATAATACTCTGGATGTTTTTCTGTATAGTGTCTCTGGTAATTCCTGACCTGTAGTTTGAGGGATTTATGTCAAATTCGTCAATAAGATCTATATCGTTTACCAGCAAGGAAGTTCCATTTTTTGTTCCGTCCGAGTTAATGTTTATATTTGCCTTGTATGCCTCGTCACTGATCAGTAATGCTCCATAAATGCAGTCTACTTCCCGGGGAGCACCTTCAAGTGTAATACATATATCCAGATCATCTCCTTTTTTTATGCTTGACGGAGCAGAGGCACAAAGTTCGTATTCCGAAACCATAAATGGCATCGCAGACAGTACTGTCCTGCTACCATCTTCGTTTTCCTGGAGCATAACTGTACAGTATTGTCCTGCATCAAGGGGGCCTAAATCATAATCTAATAAATCTCCATTCTCTTTGAGGACAGCTGAATATTTTTGATAAATCCCATTCATGTTGCTGTCAAGGAAGTTCTTTAAGTTTCCATCATCTAAGTTACCCATGGCTCCTGCCTTAAAAACATCAAGGATTCCATAAATGGAACTTAAAGGCACTTTGAAAAGGTATATATTAACGTCTCCTTCCAGGCCTGATTCGCCACGGAAAGACATGCTTACATTCTCTCCAGGCAGGTAAACTGGATAATTGAGATAAGAAGAAGTTGATGGATAATTTATCGTATAGGTATCGTCCTGGTTTTTGAACAAGTTTCCAGAAGCGCCATTATGTTCCATATACTTAGGACCAGAGTACCCAATTTTTATTTCTTTAGGAAGCCGAATTTCTCTCCCTCCAGATGGGGTTTCCATTGTAATCCAGTTACCTTCCTCCGGGTTGTTAGTATGGTCAAGGACATAAACGCTCTGATTGGTTAAGTTCGCACTTCCTATCGGACTTAGGTCTGTTTCGTTATCACCTGCAATTGCTATTGCAGAGGTTAATATGAAAATCCCAAGTGCGATAATCAATAATTTTTTTTTCAAGTATATTCCCCCATTTATTCATTGATTCTTTGCCCATTCCTATCTCAGGATAGTGCAATTTCTCTCACGATAAATCACCTGTCAAATCATCTGT
>CAZLNG010000126.1:0-9970 GCA_964560735.1 uncultured Methanosarcinales archaeon
GTTTAATTAGTTCCCATTCTTCATCAGATAAATCACTGGGATAAGGAATTCGATTTATTTGTTCTGACACTACCGAACGTTCTGGTTACAGGTATTATTTAATTTTAAGACACCCTCTTAGACGTTTTAGAACATCATCTGTAATAGGAGTAAAAATTGGTTTAGTATATGCTTGCAAAAATATTATGATATGTAAAATATTGTGTTTATAAACTAGATATTGTGGAGCTTAAGCAGAAAAACTACCTTTAACTAAATATCGGGAATATATATTCTTTCATATTCATATATAATAAATATATATAAATATAATGACTCATCGTTGAGTTTGAACATATCTTTCTCAAATTGAAGAATTAGTATATTATAATTAAAATTGTTCGATGTAGCTGGATTCAGAAAAGATAAGAAAAAAATTGTTCGAGAATTCACCAAATAAGGAGTACGCAATTTTAATTGCTTCTACTATCAATATTTCTAAATAAGGAGAGTTCAACAATGGTTACAATGCCGACACTTGCTAATGCTATGATTTCTTTTCATACTAATGACGAAGACAAAGATCATGACACTCATGTGACCGTTACAGTCGAGGATTTTAATCGAGTGGTTGTAGCCAGAATTGACAATGACTTTGGACATTTTGATGACCATAGCGATAATGGCCCTTATGGCCTTCAAATCCTAAATAATAGCAAAAAGGAAGATCTTTCAAGAGGTCATTTTTCTATCCGAATTGATCCTAATGGACATGACACATGGCGTTTCAACTTATTTCTCACTCTTGTGTTCTCAGATAATTCCATACTTTCCGGAAGTGTCAATGGTTTGGAACTCACCCAAGACAGACAACAGCAGGTATTTGGGTTACAGGGAATAATGAATCGAATAGTTCCAATTTAACCTGTAACTTGTTACAGGGCATATCCACCAAGAGCTTGTCCTAATATTAAAATTATTTGCAATTGAATATTTCAATAAATAATTCAAAATCATTATAATTTTTGGCTCGTTGAAATCTTCCCATTTGTAATATGTCGAATTTTTTTAAAATAAGCTGCAACATCAAAATTTTCGTAAAAATGTATCCTCTTCAAATTCAAGGGAGAATTTTCCAACCCGAAAAATATGCAACAATTTTGTCGTACAGTCTTAAAGTTAAATGCGTCGATTGATAGTTTTTTTAGAATTGGCTAAATTTTTAAATTTTCAGCGGATATGTGAAATTTACTTTACCCACACAATTTGAAGATGATACGTCAAATTTTTATTATAAAAACGTTTTTACCAATATGAAATCGTCTAGTAATAACTTTTTGAGACTCGTGGTTTTACAGAAATAATGACACGCTACCCATGAAAGATAAGGGGGTTTTGATTTATAGTATCGTTTGAATATATGTTTAGAAGCAATGATTGGGAGACAATTGAGAAGATGCTAGGGACAGCTCCTAAACGGCAAATATGCACTCAACCCGCAGTGTCACTTAGGTTGAAGGTAGCTTTCTTTGTTACTGCTAACTCGAAGAATGGATGTATTGAGTATGGCGGTCTTTCTGGCGTTTTTTATCAACAAGTACAAGCTCGCGGGCAAAAAGGCCAGAAGATATTGGTAACTCAGAAAATGATGTAAGAAATAAATCTGTCTTTCAATCCGATAAAGGAGATAAAGAGTGATACTCAAGGATGAACATTCTCAATGGAATGTGGCTAATATAACCAATTGTACTAAACCACATCCAAGATCGTCAAAGGAAAATCCGAAAAGCAGATTTAAGAATATCTTGCCATCTCTACGTAAAAGCTTTAATACAATTGATTTCATCAGGACTGCGCCATTTTAATATGTATGCCCCGCTCTCATCTATATATATAAAGGTATTTGTGTAGCTCAGATTTCCATTGAAATCTCTATCTATCCCAACCCAGCATCCGCTATTAATGAATAATTTTCTTCCTGTTTCTGACCTGAGCTCGTAGGAACTTGCAAAATGAGTGTGACCGAAAATAACAACATCTGCTTGTATTGTATCCTTGTTTTCCCGATAATACTTATCTTTTATGACCTGTTCTGCGGTCTTATCCACGGGCTTTGTAGAGTTGTAAATGCTTTTTTGGGTGTGGGTAACAATACCAGGAATTGAGCTCAGTGCAAAAAAACCTGTAATCGCGGCCCATCCCACGTTACTCCAGAAGCGGGATGGTAGAAATAAGCTCTTTAAAAAGTGTTTTCCACCAAACAACAAACCTAAAAATATAACAAAATTTGCCTTCCAGTGTTTTTTAGTAAATGGGATATTGAAAAGGACTTGGAACCAATCTAAAGGATTCCAACTTTCACCGATGAGCTGTGATACATATGTAAAAATAGCCTGCTCTTTGTCAAACTGATGACCATGAAGGAAAAAATATGACCGATTTCCTATTGTGACTCCTTTTGCAGTACCAGATTTTTCATCTTTTTCTGGATAGTGCTTATTGTAGATATCAAATCTTGTTCCGTTATCTAGGATCCCATAATCAATTTTTAAATCAAGTTCGCATAAGGACTCATCATGGTTACCAACCACGTATATTTTGTCGCAATTAATATTGGAAAGCAAAGATAATGGTTTCATGCAGTCCTTGATGACATTATCTCTGTCACCATCTTTCGGGCTCCACAGCTCCAAGATGTCTCCCAAAAGAATTATTTTTTCGGGGTTTTTAATTATTACTTCTTTGTCTTTATATTTTGCAATTTTAGGCTGAATTGTTAGACCTTGTATCCATTCAAGAAAACAACAAAACTCTTTTTGATTACATCTTTCGCTACCCAAATGAACATCTGAGACAATTATGTAACCGCACCCCATAAACATACCCAATAGATATTCATTCGATTACTGAAATAAAAAGTTATCTCAAATTTGATTGTCAAAGTGAATTAGGACTTACACAGTTGAGCCCACTTTCCGCACTTGATCACAAAAATGCCACTAATTTTCTCAAAATGATTATAGCTTAAATCTTAGTTTTTGTTTTAACGGGAAATTATGGACAATTAGGCAAATAAATTCTACATTTATGACGAAGTGCGGAAAGTGGGTTGAGGAATAAAATCAAGTACATACAACCTTGCCAAAATACTTTGTCTTAAGATCTCAATGAATTTATAGGGTTTATATCTATTGAACTGAAAAATCGATCTTTCCAACACCTAAATTTGATAAAATGAAGTCTTTTAACACTCTTTAATTGGTTTCATTATAGGCTTTTTGAAGTGAATTTAGTAGTTAGAGTCTACAAAATACAAATTAAGGAAAGGTTGCATGATGGTAGTTTTTGTGGAAAGTCAAAGCAAAAAGCGTTTCTTTAAAAGTTGTGTTAAAATGACAATTATAGTTTCTAAGTACTTATTCTTTATACTTTAAATCATATTATTTCCATTCATTGTATAATATAATTTATATTATATAATTTATAGATTATATAATATAATAAAAGACAGAAGAATCAGGGAATAAAAGGAGAACCGCTATGAAACAGATTCCCATACTTACAATCAAAGGGAACTCTAGGAAATTGCTCTATGAGGCGAGTGGGCCCGTTTCGCAAGTTGAACAGTTCAGAGGTTCCAGGTCCAAATCGAGATCACTTGCGCGTGAGCTGTTAAATCAAAGGATCACTGTCAGGAATCCGAACCGCAAAATTACCGTTTCTGCAAGCATGTATGTTGAAGACGATGAATGGTTTGGTAGCAACGAGACCGTTTTCCGTCAACAGACCAACTCTGCAATTTTGAGTGCCGAGGGAATCGCCCAAACTGTGATGGTTTTTGAGGTCAGAATGGGAGGTGAAATACGAGTCGAGTTTACTGTCACCGGGTCTTTAGTCGATAACTATGGCAATGTGGTGGTTAACGGGGTAGTAAAACTCTATGAGGGTATCTCAGAAAGCACAGGTGACTTAGATGGCGTTCGGGAATTTAATCTGTATGTTCCTGTTGGAACAATAGTCAACAACTACGTTCGCATTGACAACGATGATGAAGGAGGGGACTTTGCAACAATTAAAATGAACATTACCAACACTCCTGCTTAACAAGAAGCTCCAGCCGCTGGCTGAGCTTGAGTATGGAGCCAGTCTTGCTCTTTAGGGTTCACCCGCTGGGCCATCTATTCTCTCTTATTGAAGCTATTTAAAAAATCTATCTAAAAAAAATATGTTCTAAAAAAATGTATAATATAGGCCACAATGTGTAATAAATTTGAGGGAGTATCATGGAGCTTAAAGAAGACCTTAAACTCACTGGAAAGATAATAACAGGTACGAATTTTGATAAGAATTCAGGGGGAATAACTTTCTTCCCTGGAGACGGATATGCATGGTTCCATATCGATAATGGTCCTGCAGGGACCCGTCCCATTGGAAGGTTACGCTTCTCATATGGAGGTACTCCGGGAGAAAATGAAGTTATGAGTATCCTTCAAAATGGATTGGTTGGTATTGGAACCATTAATCCAAGGTCTAAATTGGATGTAGCGGGAGATATCAATGTCACAGGAGATGTAAAACTTACAGGGGCTGATTGTGCAGAGGAGTTTGACGTCAAGAGAAATGAACAGATTGATCTTGGCACGGTGCTAGTGATCGATGAGGAAAGCAAGTTAGAGTCCTGTGAAAAACCTTATGACAAAAAAGTTGCAGGTGTTGTTTCCGGTGCTGGTGATCTCAAGCCAGGCTTGATATTGGGCAGGAAAGAAGGATGCACGGATAGACTGCCCATAGCTTTAATGGGAAGAGTTAATTGCAAAGTAGATGCGGACTATGAGTCAATTGAAGTTGGTGATTTGCTGACAACCTCAGCGACGCCAGGACACGCCATGAAGGCGAGTGATTCAATGAGATCATTTGGCGCGGTAATTGGTAAAGCCTTGAAGTCATTGGAGAATGGCCGGGGTCTTATTCCAATTCTGGTGGCTCTACAATGAGGAGGGACGATGTCTTCTTCAGACAGCATCAAAAAAGTTGTGGGTAGTGACTTCTACAAATCTATTAAATGCGCTTCGGATATATTTGGGACATTGAGCAGCGCATATTCGGCCGGTATAAGTGTCCTAACCTATCTGGGTGTTCTGGAAGGACCCGAAAACGATTTTGAGAAGTTGCACAAAACTTTGGAGGAGATCCAACAAAAGCTCGACAATCTCCTCAAGAACCTCGAAATGGATCGACTGGAGCAGGCCCATATCGCTACCGGCATTACCCGGACCACTATTATCAACGATGCTTCCAACGTTAAGTCGGCGGCGTATAACGCGTACTGGTACATGAAAGTTCCCAGTTCGGACAATACAAACCAATTTTTTGAAACTCGAGACGATGCACAACTAAGCGTGAACCATTTTGTGGAAAATCCTCAATACTGGCGCCGTCCCTATCTTGATTTCGTCGATTATAATGATATCTGGAGTGGCCCTATTCATCCGCCGACAGAGGAAGGGGGCATTTGGGTGTGGGATTTCATCATAACACTTCCCGCACAATTGGAAGCCATTGCCAACTGGAGTATAATCATCTTTGCTTCCGACACTGGTTTTCAACAGGCACACTTCTTCCGGGGGTCAGAGATCATATCCCATATCAATAAACTGCATGATGCAATGGTAAATATCTTGAGGAGTTTCCAGCCCATAAGGCCGCCGAGTGAATTTGAAATGCGTTATCTGGTATTTGCAATAAACGATGCTAACTTCTTTTTCTTTCATCTTGAATTTTTTAGAATCCACCCCCCTATGTCTTCCGAGCAAAAAGAGACAATGTTCAACAATATTTTGGAAGCTTTCGTTCCGGGTGGCCGATGGAGACTCTCCGAATATCGCTGTGGTGTAGTGGAAAAATACTCCGGTTGGGCTTGCTTTGATACCTATCCGGTTTCGGAAATTGCCAACGGTGCTAACTATTTGACATTACCAGACTCACTCGAAGGGATCAAATGGGATACTCATCCTGGAACACCCTCTCTACTATTCCTCTTTACCCATCCAAAATTTATTCAGCTCCCAACTATATCGATCAACCAGCCTGAGGAATATCAGAAGTTTTACGACCGCTTCATCCTGCGCCATACTCTACGATCATGGAAACAGGGGAAAGTGCTTGCTCAAGAATTGGGTCTGTCCGATGTCCGTAAAGCAATCTGTCATCTATGTGCCATGCGAAAGATACAACCTCCAGAGTTACCGTCAGAGTGGAACAAGTATGTCGTTTCATCTTTGCGAGAACTCTGGTCTATTGTACCTGATTCTATGAGAGGTACATCAGAACAGAGAAAGTCAATTAGTATGCGCAATATGGGGATTATTCTTGGAATAGAAGCACCAATTACTATGCGCCGGATGTTTTTCCTTGATGAATAAAGAGAGCGCTTAAAACTAGTGTCATGGCAATTTAATTATTGAGCATAATTTATAGTATTTCTATGTCAATGCATAATGATTCTGAACTTACAAAATGACTAATAACTAAATGGTTAAGACACTAGTGCCATGAAAATTTAATTATTGAGCATTTATTTTGATAGCTTTTCATTAGAAGAACACGATTTATGGCTTATTAAGCTGACAAATAATTAAATTTTTGAGACACTAGTTTCGATCCCCAATTAATTGCTAATTTTCAGCAGGTCTGGGATAGTACATTTCACCAGCCTTGGAGACCTATCTAACCACGCACATATGCTTGGAAGCCTCGTACAATGCCCAAGGCTATCGCTCGCAGCCAAATGGACCAAATAATCCCGGAAAGTTCTACGAAGCAATTAAAACCGGTAAAATGACTACTTTGTCAGTACTTCCTTTGTAACCTTTCGACTATGTTTCCTCGACGTTCCAGATCTGGAACGTCGGGAGTTTTCTGGAATAGATGAAGGGTTGTGCAGTATATCTATCCAGAAGGCACATACACTTGGAAGCTATATAAAAGGCCAAGGCTATCTTTGGGATAAAAAGACACCAGGCGTGAAGTTCTTGCTTTCATATCCTGTGTAGCGGTTCTTATGCGTATTAGCTGAAATCCAAGTGACCATCCCGATTAAATCTAAAAGGTATATTTTCTACTACCCTGAAGGATAAGTACACTCTTAGCGAGCTTCAAAATATTATCTACAAAACAGTTAACAGTAAGTACTTAGTGGGAATTTCTATATAGCAAAATATTATATTGGAATACTGAAATAAAAATATACTTACTGGTTTATTGATATTTAGATTTTGGTAAATAAGGGGTATCTTATGTGCAAAATCACGAAGGAAATAGTTGCCCTAGTTGTAGCTATACTCGCTGTCATAGGATTTCCAATCTTTCTATATTATATGCTAGGACTCACGAAAGTTGAAGAAATTGAATGGAATCGTGCAGTATATTTATTTTCTGGTGTTGAAGCAATAGTGTATGCTGCTGTTGGGTATCTCTTTGGGAAAGATGTAAATAGAGAACGGGCAGAAAAAGCCGAAGAAAGAGCTGATGCAGCTATGGAGAGTGAACTTGAATATCAAAAAAAGGCTATTGACGCTGAAAAAAGTGGGAAATGTTTAGTAAAGTTTTTAATGCTCGAAGCAGATGAGTGGGATGAAGAAGTTTCAGCAAAAATATATAGAATACAAGATACAGAGAAGGTTTTAGAGCTGAAGAAAGAACGATTCAATAAAATAGTCAATCATGCTAAAGAGCTATTTCCTTAATAGCTTCATAGAAATCCTCAACTGACGCTCATGCTTCTTCTGTTAAGTGATGAGTTTTATAAATTTCACTTGTTCCTAGAAAAATCATCCAAAGATTTGCTCTGAAGCAAAATAAGACAAATACCTAAGGTGTAAGGTACTTTCGGATAAAGTAAGTTTTACTTTCCTTTGAGTTTCTGATTATTATTTCCAGCTCCCATTTTAGTAAAAAACGAACCTAATTTCCTGAAGGCTGACTTTATGCCACCTTTTTGATCAATATGTGGATCATTAAGCTCTTTCTCTACAGAGGTTCCCAAAGCAGCGACTCTTGATTTACTCTCTTCTTTCCATAAACCAGGCTCAATTAGATGCTCACTTTTCACAGGATAGTTAGTGTTAGCACTGATCTTTCCCTTTTCTTCTGCCACTGAATCAAAACCTGCAGTTAATATTTCACTTTGAATTGGAGCACCCATCTCCTCATAGCAGGACAGCAGTTCTTTGAAAATCTTTCCTCCACCAGATGAGAATGAGTGAATACACAGTTTTTCAGATGCCCTTGTCATTCCTACATATAGCAATTTTTTATCAGTAAGGTTGTCAACATTCAAAAGAAGACAAACCTTACATTCCAAACCCTTAGAAGAATGATAAGTTGTAATGGTCATCTTGTTAGGCTCAACTTCTTTAGACGCAACACTTATCGATTTTAGTTTATCATCCAATTTTTGATATACTTCATCCTTATTATTAGGTCCTTTACTGTTGGGAACTAAAACAAGTACATCTTCGGGATTATATTTTTTACTTAAAAAAAGGTCGTTAAGGTACCCATCTATAGTGTCTATACCTCCACTGATAAAATCAACGTTATTTTCAGCTCCATAATTGCAACAAATCCCGTTTCTTCCTTCATAGAACTTTTCGATTTCTCTTTTAAATTTCTCGTCCTCCATAAGATAGTCCAGAGCGAGATTGATGTGAGTACTTCCGGATCGATACGAAGTCTTTAACAACTTTGATCTTCCAGTAATGTTGACACCCAAACTTTTCCAACTGCTTTCCTTGTCTCTATAGATACTTTGAAGTCTGTCTCCTGCAAGGAATAAGTTCTCAGTTTGCTGCCCATTGTAATCGTGCTTTTTGCACATCAGGAGACAGAGCTTTATCCAAGCATCCGGAAAATCCTGATACTCATCTATCAAGATAGCATCGTAGGTCGGTTCTGCATTCTCAATTGCGTTAAAAGGAAGAATAATATCCCAGTAGTCTTGAGTTATTACGGGTGGAGGTGTTAGGGTTGAAACTTCACTTGCAAGGTTGTGGAACGTTGAAATAGTTATATTCTGGTAGTTAACTCCCATTAACTTCAAACTTTCGTGTAGACTTTCAAACCTATTCTGCAACTTCCTTGCTAGCGATCTGTTGTAGGTTACAATCCTGATTTTCCATGAAGGGTTCTCTTTAAGCAGGTGAATGGCTCTAGAAAGAAGAATTACTGTTTTACCACTCCCGGGAACTCCAGAAACCATATAATGACCGTAAAGTATCCGTCTGGCAAATTTTTCTTGCTCTGCATCAAGGGTTCTTATAACGCGATTTTTTAGTGGATTTTTCCTGTTAAATTCCCATATTTCGGTTTGTACGGGTTTAACTCTTATCTCAGGAAAGAATGTTCCCCTTATCGCAGAGATCGTATTCTCATCAAGAAAACGAGTATCAATGGAGAATAAGGTGTCAAAAGTAAGATTTCTAATTTCTTCAGAAGGGATACACTCTGTGGGCGGCTGGTATAAATAAGGGTTTAAGCTATCAAGCTCTTTAGCATTTAGATTGGTAAATACAACTCTGGAATAAAGCTTTAATTTAAAAAAGCCTCTCTCGTCTATAAAAAGAGATTCAGCTTGCAGGATTCTCTTTGCAAAATTAAAGTATTGATTAGCTCTAAAAGCTGGATTATGAACTCTTCTACCCTTTACATCAGTAACATGTGAGTTATGAATTTCCCTTATGTAACCTATACTCCAGTCTTTGACTTCTATAATGCAAATTCCTTTATAAGCATCAATTAAAAGAAAATCCGGATTCAATGATTTCAATCTTGGTTGGACATATAAGAAGCAATCATAATCAACATTTGAATATAACGAGTTTAACCTGTTTGCAACTCTCTTTTCTCCTGGTTCCAAATTAGAAATGTCATTTGGGATTGTTTTCAAGCCCATTACTTAATAGTCCCCACCAACTCTAATTTACATACTGAA
>CAZLNG010000127.1:0-9822 GCA_964560735.1 uncultured Methanosarcinales archaeon
GCAAAGCTGGTTACAATTGCTCCTGATGAACTGAAAAGAAAGGCTCCTGACATGGTCCACAGTTTTGCCATGTATCTGGCAGAATCCGAGCATATTCTTTTCATGAAAGACAGGATAGAAGCAGAGAGCTTTTTCATAATGGATGGGCCGATCTATCCCAAGCAGTTAATGTACTGGATGGTGCTTAACGACGAGGAAGTGCGGATCCGGCAGAACGCTGATGCCCGAAAAATTCTCCAGAACTACATCGATATTGTGGATCATTTTCTTGAAAAACAAAAACCACTGATCGGGTTTGTAAAAAACCCTACTGATGTGCAGATTATGGACAGCGTCCGGAAGAAAAAGGAAGTTTTTGATCTTCCCTGGATGCTTGATTCACAGTTTTTCCGAAACCTGCTCTCTCCTGAAAAAATTGACAGTGTAAACGGACACGGGCATTCCGGATGGAATTCAAGAACTAACGGGAAAAATGGCAGGCATAATTGTTCTAAAAATACTTACATTACTTACACTAACTGGTTCCTGCAGCCCAACAGGTTTTACGAAAGGTTGCTTAACGGAACTTCTCCTCTTGCAGCAGGTGAGACTCTTCAGCAAAAGCTCAGGCACAGTTTTCCACCTGAAGATTATGCCCTTTGTTTCTTCATGCTTTACGTACCCTCTAAAGATGTTGTTTTCAAGGTTGAAGCCCCTTACGGGCTAATTAAGGACGATTTCCTGCGCATGCAAATTACCAAAAAAGTGCTCTTTGACTTATCTCTGCACGGCTTCCCACTTACCCTCACAAAGGCAGACCACCTCGCAAAAATCAGGAAAGTAGAAAGGGAAGAGATTGATAAATTCTTTGAAAGCATGAATCCCGATATCAGTTACAATGACACTAGGTGGGGTAATATTCTTGAAATATGAAGATTCGAATATTCTGGCTTTTACTTCCGACAAACCAAAAAAAGAGCTGGCTCCTGAAATTAATTTGGGAGTAGAAGAAAATGCAGGGTTAAGGGAAAATCCTGATAACGAAATTCATGAAAAAGGCTTTCTTGAAATGGAAGTTCTTGAAACGGAAGTTTTTGAAACGGAAGTTCTTGAAAAAGGCTTTCTTGAAACGGAAGTTCTTGAACAAGGAGTTCTTGAAACAGAAAATCCTCAGAAAGGAAATCCTGAAAACAACTTCGCAGATGAAGCCGTAAATTCCCTTGAATACTCTTCTAACAAGACTACAATGCTCACTTCTGAAAAGCTACAGGTTTCTTTGGCCGAAAATCTCAATGGTCCTTTACGCTCTGATCCTTTAAACTCTTCTGATGCTGTTTTAAAAACCGAACTTTTATCCGGGACTGAGTTATTATCTTTTCCTGAATTTTCTCTTGAAGTTCCGGCTTTCAAAGATTCTGAAAAACAGGATTTCCCCTTTGAACCTCTCGTTGGTTACGAAAAAGGAGTTTTAAGAACTCCCTCATCTGAGGAAGCCTTCGGGATTGTCACCACAGGAATAGAACCTCTGGAAATAACCCCCACCGGGGCGGTAATTACCGGTTACATAACATCTGCCAGAAGGAATGAAATCAGGCTTGGGACATATGTTTTTGTGCCTTACGAGGATGGAGAAAAACTCTTTGCCAGGGTTGGAAAGCTCCAGTACAGGCAGGAGTTCGTAACGGATGATGCTACTGAGATTCATTCAATGCGTACACTGAGTGCCCGTGCAGGTCCCATTAATGAATCTGACTACAAGTTTCTCGCCTGTCTTGATCCTCTCTGCATCCTTTACCGGAAACCGGATAAGGAGCTCTCAAGGAGGATGGCAGACAGGATTCCTCGCCCGAATACGCCTATTCTACCCGTTACGGACAGGCTGGAGGTACAGACAGGACTTAATATTCCTGAAGAAGGCGTTTTTCTCGGACATTTGAGTGTTGGGGGAGAACTTGTAAAAACTCATTCAGAACCTGAGACAGTTGCTTATTATCTCCGAAATGATTATTCCATGGGTGATCCCCTTATTTTCAGGCACATGCTCATCTGTGGGGGTACAGGTACAGGAAAGACTTTTCTCTCAAAGAACATCCTCCGCCAGTTCATGACCGAAAACAACAGGTACAGGCTCCGGAGTTCTTCTGATCAGGTAAAGAAGAATCCTAACCCCTGTCTGGTAATTATGGATCCTCAGGACGAATATTCCCAGCTTTTTGAGAACAACGAGACGTTAACCAAGGAAAACAAATTCAGGTTTGAGTCCGAAAAAGTAGCCTATGGTAGAGTGGAACATACAAAAACTTTCGTGGCAAAAGTTGCAGGGCAGAGATATCCTGGGGATAAGTCAAGGGCTGACCAGTTCGAGTTTACTATTCCTTTCTCTTTTGTAAAGGAGAATCACTGGCTAATTGCAGCGGCCGAAATGACCGAACTCCAGTACATTGGTCTTGAAGTGCTTCTTGAAGATTTTTTCAAGTCAAATGTGCCTCATATTTATCTCAACTTCATTAACCATATTAACAACGAAGGTACTCGTTCCTTTTATATTGACAGCGGGAAGATTCATGAGTCTTCTTATGACGGAATTGTGAGGAAAGTAAAGAGTTATTCATTCTCAAAAGTCTTTGATCAGGAAGCAACCCCAATTACCAGCATGCTGGGCAAGATCTTCAAACCAGGACAAATTTCAGTATTCCCAACAGAATACATTAGCGACACAAGAATCCGGGACCTTATAGTACTCACAATTATGAGTTTAATTGTTAATAACAAGCTCAGTACAACCGGAAAGGAGGAAATCAAGGAGACTCCAATTATTCTTGCGCTGGACGAAGCTCACCGTTACCTTTCAAAAGCAAACGGAGAACATTCTCGCCTTATTATTTCCCGTTTTGCCGATGCAGCCCGTCAGGGCAGGAAAGAAGCACTGGGGCTCTTTTTGATCACGCAGGACCCTCAGGACATCGATGATACTGTTTTCAAGCAGATCAACACAAAGGTGATCCTCAACCTTAACAATGACGCAGCTATTACATCTCTCAAGGTCCCAAAAGAGTACGAAAAGAGGATTCCTTATCTCAAGAAAGGACAGATGATAATTCATTCTCCTGACAATAGCGATATCGTAGAAATCGTTGGCCTTTCAAATTGTGTAGTCAGACACCGCTGATCTAATTGTGTAGTCAGACACCCTGGTCTTATTAAGGAAATCTATACTTTAAGGAAATCTACACTTAATATTACTTAGTAAAAAAAAGAAGTTGATATCCACCGGAAAAATCCGGTGGCTTACGTTTCTTAAAGAGAAACGATCTACAAATTGCTTTTTCTCAACAGTTTCTTTATCTGGACACGATAATGTATCCAGACACGGTTTTAGTGTTGCTTCCTCTGGCATTCGTCGCTGTCAGAGTAACAGTGTATTTTCCTGCTTTACTGTAAGTATGCGAAGGGTTCTTTTCGGTTGAATATGTTCCGTCTCCAAAGTTCCATCGCCATGAGGCTGGAGATTCTGTGCTTCTGTCAGTAAACTGCACCTTTAAAGGAGCTTTTCCTGAAATCGGGGATGCTGAAAATGCAGCAACTGGGACTTTCAGGGGAGTTAAGACGTTAATATAGCTGGATTTCGTTGCCGTATTACTTCCTGCAGAATTCCTTACTACCAGGCTGACAGTATATCTTCCTGCGTTACTGTATGTGTATTCCGGGTTCTGCTGGGTTGATGTATTCCCATCTCCAAAACTCCATTTCCATGAAGCTGGTGAATTTGTGCTCCTGTCAGTAAATACGACTTTAACAGGAACATATCCTGAAGTTGGAGATGCCGAAAATGAGGCTACTGGAGCTTTCAGGGGAGTTCCGACATTTATATAGCTGGATTTCGTTGTCGTATTGCTGCTCGTTGCATTCCTTACTGTTAAACTAACGGCATACTTTCCTGCTTTACTGTATGTATGTGCAGGATTCTTTTCGGTTGAATATGTTCCATCTCCGAAGTTCCATCTCCATGAAATAGGGGACCCTGTGCTGTTGTCAGTAAAAGCAACTTTCATTGGGACATTTCCTGAGGTCGGAGAAGCAGAGAAATCAGCAAGCATCTTTGGAGGGACTGTTCTTACTGTTATGTAATTCATTTTTGTTTTCGTATCCGTACCGGCTGCATTACTCACTCTAAGTGCTACCGTGTAATTTCCTGCTGCATAATATGTATGTACGGGATTCTGTTCGCTTGAAGTATTCTCATCTCCGAAGTTCCAGTTCCATGCTGTCGGTATTCCTGTGCTTGTGTCAGTAAAACTTACTGTAAGAGGAGTATTTCCCAAAATTGGGGCTGCAGAATAGTTTGCTGCAGGAGCCGGAGGGAGTATATTTTCAGGGCTTTCAGGGACTGTAAAAGCTTTGATGCATACATTTGTATTCTGGAGATATGCTGTTATATCATTCCAGGTTTTTCCGTCGCGGCTGATAAAGCTCTCTCCTGAATTTGCTTTTGCTTTACTACTCCAGCCTGAGTACGGCATTTCTACGGCAACAGGGTAATTGTATGCAGGAGTTGTAAGCTTCAAAACAACTGAGAAGTTCTGCCCTGCTTTAAGCTGAATATCTGAACCCAGAGGTATCGTGTGATAGCCTGCAACAGGGCTTGTCCCGTTTATGGAAAGGACCGGAACTATCTGGCTAATGTTGCTCGATACAGGATCAGTATAAATATAGATCTCATAGTTGCAATTTGAGTCTGTTGTATAGAAACTTACGGCTTTCAGGATTTCGTTGGATTCAGCGGTAAAGACATTAGCACACCAACAGGTGGGATTGGTGTATCCAATACTTGTGACCCATCCTAAGGGATCATACTGGTAAATGGATTCGTAATTTTCAGGGCTTTCAGCCTTGAAGATCGAATTATAGGTCCCTATATTTGAATCGTAATAGGAAATATAGAAATACCCGGCTTCACCCCATTCCTGCCCCCAGCTATTTTTTATTATAAAAGCCCCATCTCCTGGAGGAGCTCGCGAAAACCTGTTTCTGGCAAAAGAGTCGTTCCAACCTACAATTGCTACAGCGTGGTTGGATATTGAAGTCCCGTTATAGTAGTAGCTGTAATTGGCAGGGAAGTAGAAACTGCTGTCATAATACATCGTAGTATATAATGCTCCGTAATTCTGGACTGCCCATTTTATCTCGTTATTATCAAGAGGCCCGTCTCTGTCTGGAATAAAGAGAACTTCCTGTACGTGTTTTTTTAAAGATATGTTCTGAAGAGATGTTTCTGAATAGGACGAATAGGGGTCATCGCTTTCATCCACGGGTCCGCTCCAGCGGGCCATATAGGCTGTTGACTGGAAACTATTTCCTCCATCGTTGGCATTACGGTCAAAACCCTCAGGATACGCAGAAGAAAGCAGGTTTTTCATGTGATTTTCCGAGAAATCCCTGTTTTCTCCAGGCTTTAAACAAGATTCAGTCGATGCATAGCTTGCAAAAGCCCAGCAGACCCCCGCATCAGCCTGATCCTTCACAGTTGTTACCCTGTTCAGGGCCCTCAGGTCATAGTTAGCTAAAGCAGATACTGCGGATTGAGTCCCGGAATCCTGTACCGTATAATTCGCATTCTGTACCTGATGGTTAGCTGGAACAGAAGTCTCATTAGTTGAGTTATTGCTGACCATTGAATTATTGCCGACAGTTGAATTATTGCTGACCGTTGAAGTATTGCTGATAGTTGAAGTATTGCTGATTGTTGAAATATCGCTGAGATAATGAAGGTCTACAGGTGCTGGTGTAAAGCCTGTTTCGTGCTCTTCCTCTGAATTTTCTGTCTGAGTGTGCAATTGATTCTTAGTATTTTTGACAAATTCAGGGTTTTCTGGTGCAATTTCAGGCTTTAAGGAATCTTTTTCGGTTTCAGGGCGGTTTTTCTCTGTAAAGTTTCCCGGTAAGAGCATCCGCGAAGTTTCTTCTTGAATTGCTGTTTTTTTATTGTCATTATTTAAGAGAGCACCTTCCTGGATATCCGATGTGTTGTTTTTTCCCGAAAATTCGGTGCCTGCCATCATTATCGCTAAGCCTATTATCAGAGATAAAACCAGAAATTGACTGAAGGTTATTGTTACTTTTTTCAGGCTTGCATCGTTTTTCTTGTTGAGGTCTTTTTTCATACTTACATCCTTTTTTATTTTCTTCAACTTCTCCTAAAACTTGAAAAAAATATTTTAGTTTAACAAAATAAAAAACGGTGGCGTATTTCACTGCAATCAACAGGTATGTTTGCGTCACCATCCCATATTTTGCAAAGCAAAGTACCTGATCCTGAGTTATTCCCGAATCAGATCTTATTAAATATATATTGATTCTATAATTCTCTACTATATAAATTTTTTATTACTATTCATCTCATGGTTTGTAGGATTATTCAGAGAAAAATAAACCTAAAAAATCTACACAAATGTCAGAAATTTAGCATAAATAGACAGATAAAAAGAGCCCATTAAAAGCAATAAAAAAGGTTATTAAGAATTTAATTCTGTTTAGGGGCTTATTAGAGTCTTAATATAATTATTGAGGCCATTTAATGAATTATGAACTGAATAAACGCTAAAAAAGTTATAAATTAAGGGGGAAATATGTTAGTTCCCCGATTTCTGCAGCAATATAATATTGATCACTTCTAAAGGTGTATCTTCCGGGATTTCAAATCCCGGAAATTTGCACCCCGTTTTACGAAGCTGTTCTTTATGTTATTTTTATATAATTGGATCTTGTATTCGTCCCAGTTCCTGCTGCATTGCTTGCGATAAGAGTAACCGAGTAAGTTCCTGCTTTTGAATAAATATGCCTTGGACTCTTGTCTGTTGAGTATGTTCCGTCTCCAAAGCTCCATTTCCAGGAAGTGGGTGATCCTGTGCTTGCATCTGTAAAACCTATTGTAATGGGGGCCGTTCCTGAAGTTCGTGATCCCCAGAAGCTCACGACAGGTTTCTGTACAGGTAATGTCACTTTTATGTAATTGGATTTTGTTGTCGTATTACTGCCCGCAGTGTTCTCTACTGTTAAGCTAACAGTATAATTTCCTGCTTTTGAATAGGCATGCTCTGGATTCTGAACAGTCGAATACATTCCGTCTCCAAAACTCCAGTTCCATTCAGTGGGCTTTCCTGTACTTTTGTCGGTGAAGGCGATGTTCAGAGGTGCAGTTCCTGAAGTGATATTGCTGCTGAAATCTGAAACCGGCTTCTGTACAGGTATGGTCACCTCTATATAATCAGGTCTTGTCTTAGTCCCGCTTCCCGCTTCATTGCTTGCTGTAAGTGTTACAGTGTAGTTTCCTGCTTCTGAGTATGTATGTCTTGGATTCTTGTCTGTTGAGTATGTTCCATCTCCAAAATCCCAATTCCATGCTGTTGGTGTGTTTATACTTGCATCTGTAAAGCTGAGAGTTAACGGTGCATCTCCTGAAGTTCGTGATCCCCAGAAGCTCACGACAGGTTTCTGTACAGGTAATGTCACTTTTATGTAATTGGATTTTGTTGTCGTATTACTGCCCGCAGTGTTCTCTACTGTTAAGCTAACAGTATAATTTCCTGCTTTTGAATAGGCATGCTCTGGATTCTGAACAGTCGAATACATTCCGTCTCCAAAACTCCAGTTCCATTCAGTGGGCTTTCCTGTACTTTTGTCGGTGAAGGCGATGTTCAGAGGTGCAGTTCCTGAAGTGATATTGCTGCTGAAATCTGAAACCGGCTTCTGTACAGGTATGGTTACCTCTATATAATCAGGTCTTGTCTTAGTCCCGCTTCCTGCTTCGTTGCTTGCTGTAAGCGTTACCGTATAGTTTCCTGCTTCTGAATATGTGTGCTTTGGATTCTGTACTGTTGAATACGTTCCGTCTCCAAAGTTCCAGTTCCATTCCGTAGGCGAGCCTGTGCTGTCGTCAGTAAAGCTGAGAGTTAACGGAGCATCTCCTGATGTTCGTGATCCCCAGAAGCTTACAACCGGTTTTTGTACAGGTAGCGTAGATTTTATATAATCAGATTTTGTCGTCGTATTACTGCCTGCGGCATTGCTTACTGTAAGCGTTACTGAGTAATTCCCTACTGCAGAATAAGTGTGCACAGGATTCTTGCTTCCTGAGCTATTTCCATCTCCAAAGTTCCAGCTCCATTTAGTCGGGGTTCCGGTGCTTGTGTCAGTAAATGCAATGTTCAGGGGCATGTTTCCTGAGGTATTATTGCTGCTAAACTTTGCAACAGGGATTACTGGCTCAGTTGGCTTTGGAATTACCAGAGGGAGGTAGTCCGAAAGTCTGCTCCCTGTTATACTCTTATACACGGAATCAGAGATTCCGTCCCCGTCTTTATCGATTGCAGTTTGTGAAAATCCTTTGCCATCAGGTTTTCCCCAGAAGTTTCCTCCCATATACGGTCCACTGACAATGTTGGTGCCTGCTTTTTTTGTAACATTATAGGCATTTCCTACTCCGGTTCTGATTGTCATATTGGTATCGTTCAAGTAATTGTTGTAAATGAGATTTCTGTCGCTGAGCCCGCAAACAAAAAGTCCGTAAATTCTGTTATTTCTTATAGTGTTGCCTGAAAAAGTATTGTTGTCAGAGCTGCCAAAATAAACCCCACGCTCATTGTTAAAAACTGCATTTCCTGAGATAGTATTGCCTATTGCATTTTGGAATGCAATTCCGTATTCTCCACTGTTGGTGGCATTATTCTTCGATACCGTGTTTCCGCTGGATCTAAGAAGAAAGATTCCACGTGAGTTATTCAGAAGTTTGTTGTTCTCAATTATGCAGTTACTGCATGAAGAAAGATTAATTCCCGAATAGCCAGATCTGTTTGCCCCAGTAACCTTTAATCCGGTTATTTTTATATTACTTCCCTGTAAAAGAAGTACAGTTGCATACATACTCTTAGCTTGAATTACAGTATTGTCTGGATTTCCGGATTCAGACCTTATAGTAATATTACTCTTGCTTATTTTGATATTTTCGATATAAGTCCCGGGTTTTACGGTTATTACATCTCCTGAACTTGCATTATTTACGGCGGCTTGTATTGAATTTCCAGGCTGAACGAAAATCTCAGCCGCTGTCCCAATGCCTGATATCAGTATTAAAGCAAGAAAAGCAAATAGCAAAGTGGTCGATTTATTTATTTTTAATTCCTCCATCCTTTTAAGAGAAGTTGTGGGGGAACTTGGGTTATCGGTGAAGTTTGCATCATTGGCAACTTCATGTAAGCATAAACTCAATATCCACAAATGTAAAAATGATAAACAATCTACTTATTCAAAGAATTCTCTCCCCCTTTTAACATTCTTTGAATTAATCATTTCAGCCAAACGTGGATATAAAATATAAATGAATATAACATACTAAACAATATAAATACGTTGGTTTTTTAAAAAGTGGTTTATATACGAACTCGTTTCAAAATTCCAGTTATTATTGGTTTTGGTTAAACACAGATATTCCATTTAGTTCTATTGATGTTGGTTCTCTACTCCAAAGTATTGGTTTAAAGGGGTTTGGAAGTAGTTTTGAAACAAGCTCTACTGTTTAATAGAGCCCAAAAATACCTTTTCTTTTTGTTTGAAGCTCCGGACCATATAATCCTTGGGAGAGTATCTGGAATAGAGGTTCAAAAATGCAAAACTGAAAGAATTGCATGAAAACAATTCTTTAAAGAGCCAGACAGGAAGAAAAAAATTGATAACATTGAGTTCATAAAAGAGAACCTAATCAAAGAAGAAAGGAATCAGAGATAAAGAACCAAAGAATAAAGTAACCAGAGAATAAAGTAACCAGAGAATAAAGTAACCAGAGAATAA
>CAZLNG010000128.1:0-9694 GCA_964560735.1 uncultured Methanosarcinales archaeon
TGCCATAATCGGGTTTATCATACTAAGGATAGGTAAATTAAGTAAAGAAAAATTGGGTCGTGTCCCCAAGTTATTGAACTGGAACTCTAAACATTAATAATTTCTTTAAACTCCATATGTGATCGGTTAATTTTTCTGCCATTGCTGGAGTTCTTTGGAACCTTTTCCTTTTTCAGAGTCAATTTTTAATTTTAGAGAATCATGAGGTTTTATAAAGTTGTGCCATGCCTGGAAGAAATCAAGAACCTTCTGATGCATTTTCATATCTTTACCGAAATTCATTCCTTTTCTTATGAATCTTGCAAGAGATGTTCTGATTGTGGGATTCATTCTTTCTACATATTAGGTACCAATGTAATCATCTGACTTGGCTCCGAGTATTTCGAATATTTTTTCAGGATCCCAAAAGATGATACGTTGAATTGTTTCAACTATGTATCCTTTTACCTTTTTCTTACATACGTTGACATATTTCAAATCTTCAAATGGAATCAGTTTAGGTAATGGTTCCCTTCCAATGCATTTGTATGGAGTAACTCTAAGCTTCCATAAACGTTTACAAGTCTTCTTCAAAGGCATCGCAATCATCTGAGGCAAATACAGGAATGGGAGAAGATGCGTTCCTCCTTTTCTCAACCTCAGTAAAAAACTCTATAGCATCTTTTGTACCCCGCTTTCCTTCATGATGGAAAAAGAGTATCTTGTGTCACTTTTTATTGCTGTAAGTGAGTATACATCACCATATTCTTCAGGATCCTCTTCAGTCACATTTTTTTGCTTTTTTTATATATGACCAGATCTCATCAACCTCTACTTTTGTGAGGTTAAGATCTCTGAGAAAATAATCTGTAACTTCTTCAGAATGAGTCTCTACAATCTCAATCCATCTACAAATTGTGTCTTTATCATGCCCAGTAGCTCTTGCAACGACACGAATGTTTCCTTTTTCAGGAATCATAGCCAGGGTTCTTAGAACTTCTTTCTGAGATGTATCATGTCCAAAAAATGCAGTACCTCTTGTTTCACTAAAGCAACGATTACAGGTTTTGCATTTAAGAAGTGAGTGGTTATTTTTACCAGAAGTTTCCTTAAAGGCTATGTTCTCTGATTTTTTACTCCATAATCTGGGCAGTCCTTATTCAAACAACAAAATTATGATAATTCAATTTCGGAAGTGATTTCGACCCCCCCCAAACAATAATAGAATTAGCAGATATATAAAAAGTCAATAATTCAAGGACACAACCCCTAATTATACATATAATTACCGACCTGAAATTTTTTGATTTTATAGTCATTTTTCTCTTGTGAAAGAAGTAATTTACCTTTTCCCATCGTTATCTACTTATACCTTTTATCACAGTTATATATTTGATCCATAGGTTCAGTCCCCGATGTATGAAGAAGACGTACAAAGGAGGGATGTAACTCAACTAAGTAATAACTTGATTAAAGTAATTTAACTAGGTAATGACTTAAATGAGTAATAACTTGATTAAAGTAATTTAACTGAGTAATGACTTAAATAAGTAGTAACTTGATTAAAGTAATTTAACTGAGTATGACTTAAATGAGTAGTGACTTACTAAGTACAGAACTAAATTACATAAAACGGGACTACGTCCTATGGATCACTAAAAGATATTATTAGACTTTTTCTACATAAATTTTTGATAATAGGGGAATTAGACGGTATCTAGTATTTGATAAATGTGTCTTGAACTTTATCAATCCTTTATTCGGTTTCAATCCTAATTGTACATCTCATGAGTTTCGTCTCAATGTTTCCTCATTTGAAATTTGTTTAATTATTTAAACCATTTTTCCATACTTTTCAAAATAAGTTCATCAACAAATGCGGATAATAGAAATATAGGACTTTAAAGGCAGAATTTATTTCTAGTCTTTTATCCTAGAGATTAGTACTCTGGTTATAAGGTTCTATACAATACATATATCGGCTGCATTTGGTTTCCAATATATGTGTAGATAAATTATACCAATAACGCCATAAGTTGGGCGATTACTTTTGAGAAAAACTGTATAAAACCGTTAGTTGAAGCTTACCTTCTAGGGTGTACATTATTGCAGCTCTCACCTTACTTCAAGAACTCTAATTAAAGCATTAAGCAATCTAAAGAACCTGCTAGATCCCCTTCCTACACATGAACATGATTACGCCGTAGAGTTCTGGCATAGGAGCTGGCTGAATGAGAGCAAAACTGAGATAATCCCGAGACCCTTGAAGCACTGCGAGAGAGGAATGTAGCTAATGTTTTTTTAGATTGTCCATGTCAGCCTGCTACTAAGGGAGAGACTGCCAACCATGCCTGTATTTGCTTTCCTGGGAGGAACGCAGATATCTGGTATGGTCAGGATAAAGAGGAAGAGGACCACAGGCACAACAGGTACGAACTACCTTTAAGAAGCAGCTCGAACCGTGGGTACCTCGTATAAATGAAGCCTCAGAAATGATTGATAATTTTCGGGTATACTTTAATATGGGTAGTTAACAATATCTATAATCAACGAACTCACTCATTCCATGCCCCACTTTTTCCTGAACTCGAGCTTCTGTTGGCTGTTCATCCAATGGCTGCCGTCACAGTAGGGCTTGTTCTCTGACTTCCCGCAGCGGCAGAGGGTTACTCTGTTCCGGGATTCGTACATGCTGCCATCTGCAGATTCAATAGGGACACCGCCTCGAACCCAAAGGGGGCCTTCACAACCTTTTTGTTTGTCGTGAACCAGTACAATAGATGGTTCAAATTCTTTTTCAAAGGGTTTGCCTGTCTTCTTGTCCCACAGGACTAACCGTCCCGAGGGGCAGATCATGGCTTCCTCTATGGCGGTTTGTCGGGCTTCTGGATCATCTGATTTTTGTATGAGATTCCTTATCCCGCCAGACCGCTGGCAGAAACGGGAATGATCGCAGAGTTCTTGGGCATCGGTGAGTTTTAGATCAGGACCTTCAAACGTTTCCGCTTTTTCCATGTAAGGTTTTCTGCTCGCGGTTTCGCTACCATCAAAGCCGATCTTGCGGTGGGTCCCATCACAGAAGGGCTTGTTTTTGGATGAACCACAGCGGCATAAGATATAGGCATTCTGCCGAGGATATTCCTTAATATCAATTAATTCTCTGGTGTGGTCAGAGTCGTCTGTGACTATTACCTGTTCGAAAAGCGGCACTTCCCCTATAACCCGATAAGGTCCATCTTTGATTATCTTAATCTTCATTTCGTTCTCATCGACTGCCATAATAATAGTATCCCATTACCTCTTATAATACAGTACTGAATGTAGCAGTTTGATTATTCATCTCTTTGATGATTTCTATGGTTTTCCGATTCATACTGTCTCCAATAAGAGAGCGCATAATTGGATTTCATATCCTCCAACCAGGCAATAAGATGGTTAATGCTGCGGAATATTAGATGAGTCTATCCCAAAACCGTTTCTATTTCCATTTTATACAAGAATTTATAATTACTTTCCTTATAGTAGACCTATTGATTATTTTAAAACAGAGATTCAGAAAAGCAATTTTGAGTTTTGGGATCAGCTCATAAATAAAGTCTAGAAAATTCGTAAATTTTGTTAATCACCAAATAAAAACGATATCATTTAAAGTCTGCTATGTTTTTGAGTTGAATCTTTTCCATAGACTATGTTACACTTTTGAAAAACTGCCAACGGGAAGCCGTATAATTTGAAAACAAATCTTTTACTATCGACAACCTTAATGTGAAAAAAATCCCCGGACAGACATGGCTATATATTGATATTTTTATTCAATACATGTATATATATAACATGAGCTTCATATATAGGATTATTACAAAATATGATGTTTTAGTATTTTCTGTTTTTTGAGAAATTAATACTGAAAAATGACATTAGGAGTATTTATGGAGTTTATGGATTCTTCGATAACATTTAAGCAAAAAAATTTAGTAATAAAGTCTCTTAATTATATGGAGAGGCATAAAAAAATTAATCAGTGTTGCAAAGAATATTGCAAAAAGAGCTGGACCGACCTGTCCTTTGATGAAGCAAGTAACTTAGTCAGGATGCTTGACAAGATGGCTTGGCGGTAATTATTCTTATATTCTATGGTTTAACCTTGAGGTTAAAAAGTCCTACAAATTATTCTAAATGCCTACAATGAATTTTGTTCATGGCCCTGGTACAATTTGTATTCCCTTTTCTTGAAATCATTTAGATCCAATTCCAAGGAGACTTTTATTATTTTCTTTTTTATTGATTGTAGCAATTTCTAGCGGAATTAGTGGTACATTTTGATGACTCTGAGGATAATAAAAAGCCTCCTGTTTTCTGATAACAAGTCTTCCAGACATTACTAAAACTTTCACTATAATTTCTCAAGGTACATATTATAAAGTTGTTTTCCTGAGGAATGTGCTGTGAGTATGTCGGTTTGTCTGAGTCGCACTTGAAGCGGAACAAATACGCATTCTAGGATGAAGAGGACCTCAAAAATAAGTATAATAATTATTTTCTGCAGATTCTAACATTGATTAATCAGGAGCTATTGAAACTCCAGGGAATAAAAAGCTCTGGTGTAGATTTATTTCCTTTTCCCATTATTCTCAATATTTTGCTGGAAGTTGTTTGCAATTTTTAGCTAAAGAAAAGCCATTTAATTTCTATATATGCGTTGACAAGCATAAGAATGATCAGAACTATCAAATGCCAGCCTCGATAGTATTTCATATCTGGCTTAAGTTCCTTATCCCAATCATCTTCATTTATTTTTATATATTTTCCTCCTTCGTTTTTATCGTTTCAATATTTATTTTGCTGGAAGCTTTTTTGCAACAGGGTTTCAAAAAGCCCAACTCTGCTTTTGATTTCGAAATAGAGCAATTTATCTGCACATATTTTTTGGTGTTTTCCGTTGATCTTCCTTTACATTAGGCTATATAAAGATCAGCGGCATATTAATTTTTCGAAAATGAACTAACTGACATTGATATTCTAGTTTTAGAATGTATGTAGTTGTACAGTAGGATTAATTTATTTCAGAACTTAGGATATATCAGCAGAAAAAAACCGATTGTTTTTATTTGTGTTCAAGCCGACTGATATGGGGAGCGGAATTGTGGGCTAAAAGCCACCTAAACTTCACAAGCCACTCTTTATCCTTGGTCAGTCGTGCTTTCCACAGTTGACATGCGCAGTAAGGCAAGTACCCTTTCAGCATTTTTTTCAACCTTAAGTGGGCCTTCAGATGGGTATTTTTCTTCAGGATCGAGATTAAAACAATCATAATTTTGATTCATTGAGGCTTTCTCCTATTCAATATCTTTTAAATTTTCTATTTAATGTATTTATCTTTTCTCCGGAAAATAGAAAGATCGAATGTAGTGATGAGCTACTAAAAACAGTAAAATAGGACTAGCTTCACTGTGCAAATATGAAAATTACTCGTTTCTGGACTCGAGGTAACGCGAGATACATCGCTTATTATTTGTCACTATACTGATGTAAAAAGAAATATTTGATGGAATATAGACTCCAAGTAAAGAATTAAATCTTTATCATATTCGATGCTTTTGAAGTACTGATAAAAAAGGATAATATAATGGATTATTTCCCCACCTGATGAGAAGGGCGGGAAAGGAGGCTGGACCCGCCCAAGTGACTGCAGACCCTGCCCAGTTGGATCTGCATACCATCATTCAAGTTCAGGCAGAAGCTTCTTTGTTCATGATATAGGCGACCATTCCAGAGTTCAGCTTGCTTTCCCTTGAAACTTTTGTTTCAATCTCCTCGGCAGTTTTGCCTTCTATTTTCATTTCTTTTATTTTTTCAATCACTGAAGATGGAATGATGAAATATTCATTTATATCTTTCCTGTGGCCCCAGACATCTCCTTCGATGAGATGGACTCTTTGCATCTCAAGGAACATCTTAATAGAGTTTGAAACCGTAGCCATGTAAGATTTAGGCACCTGAATTACCTCAATCTTCGGGCAGGTTTCAACCAGTCCGAAAACGTCCTTGTTTGATGGTCTGAAAGCCAGGTGAACAATACGCTCATTAGGATTTAATGTAAAGATTTCTTCTCTTGAACTAACTACTCGAATTTGCATATTATTTTCGTTTACCTCTTGTAATTTCTTTTAGTTTTACTTTACTATATACTAGTTATACTTCCTATAAAAATTTATCTCATTCAACTAACATTATTTAGATAGTATTCAGAAGATGACGATTTTAATAAGTGACCTAAATTGTACCAAAAAAGCCTAAAAAAGAAGAATAACAAATATAACGACTTATCTTTCTGTTTCTGATCTATTTATGCTAAATATCATATGTGATTTCTTCAAGGATACTCAGCTAATATTTTTATTCTCTTTCTCAATTTTAGCTATTATTTTGGGCAATTTGGCTTCAGTTGTACCTCGAAAATATAAATACTCTGGAAAAATAAGTTAAAGCAGAATTATTTACTCTTAAACCACAAAAAAGATCCTTCAACTCATTTTTTTAGTCAGCTACAAGTGCTTCTTCTGAGAGCGAACAACACTTCCCTATCTTCCTCGATAAGCTTCTCTAAATACGCATCAAAGATCCTTCGTTGAAAGAGCGAAAGCCACCTTCTTTTTCTTTCTGGATTGGTTTTGAAAAATACTGGTTTGTTTGTCATGGTCACCTCGTTTTATCGTGATTTTTGAGTAAACCAATAACTACCGGCAACATTCTGAGAAACATATTATATACTTTGAAATTAATCAGTATCTAGCAACCAATTTATGAGGTGACCTTTATATCAGACATGAGAAATTTTGTTTTACGACACGAAGACGGCAATGAGCACGGAATTTTCACTGGAAAACAGCCTCGCCAGGCTGCTCTGAAAGCTGCAAACCGGAGCGAAGGGACAAAATCTAAACCGGAGATTATCCGCCTCAGGGAACGCGGGACAAAGAAGGTGCACGTTTTCAAGGCATGGAAGGAAATTGTTAAAGCACCTGAAAATAGGCCTAGCTGGATGCCAGAGGAAATCAGCAAGCCCTTTGTCAAGAAAGAGAAAATAGAAAATATCGAATAAATACAGTTTCTCTTATATGCCCTGAAAATCAGGGTTCTTTCATTTCTTTTTCATTTGTTAGTAATTAGACATTTCAATTGCGTTAAAATCAACTTCAATCAACTAGTTTTTGATAAGCTCGCAACACTCGAATCTTTTTGATTTTGCACTTCTTATAGATACCTTTTCATACCGTTCCTGTCTTTCTTTGGGTGTAAAGGTCATTTATTCCACCTTCCCGCCAAAGGCACAAATAATCCAGTTATCAACAAAAGCAGAGCGTTGCTCGTTGACCACATTCTCTAGTGATTATCAGAGAGTTTCTGGACTCAAAACAAGAGATGGTTGATCTTTTTATCTGGATTAATGACTGCACCGTGCATTATTTCACCTTGCTTAATAAAAATACTGCTTCCACGATTGCCTTTCGAGTGGTTTTTCAAACTTCGAAAGATACTCTATGCTTTCCTTTATGTTTCTCGATAAGCTCTATTGAATCTGCTTGTGTGCTAATATTATCAACTCCGTGAGCAGCCTGATAATTACATCATCATCAAGTAAAGGGTACTACCTGCATAAAATTAGTTCTTGTTGAAAATATTTGTAATCTTTGTTCTTTGTATCGTTTTTTGGCATTTTTTGGATTCGGATTCTTTTATGGTTGCCTTTATCAATGAATCGAGCTTTGAAAATCGTTTGATCATGTCTAAGTTGTATATTCGATAAGGACCTTGATTTGCTTCGTGCCTGAATTAGACTATCCTAGACTCGTAGCTGCATCAGATCATGGTAACGACACAAAGGTAGAACAAGAAAGGATCAGATACTCAATAAACCCTATTTCTATCCTCCTGGGTTGAAATAAACTCAGGAGTATGCATAATTTTTAAGAAGAAATTACGTGCAACACTAAAGAGCCATAATACTATAAGTTTTTATGTCGAATGCAAGGTTAAATAATAAATATGAAAAACAACTTCAAACAGAAATTATTGATTCCTAATAAATATTTAATTTTGATTGCAGGCGCCGTTTGGATGTTTGCTGGAATGATGATAATAAAGACTGGATTACCACTTTTTATAAATCAAGGGAGATATATTTTTAGTGTTTTTTTAGCTGCTTCAGTATTTTCAGTATTTTATTTTTTCATTTTCTCTAAATTAGTTGAAAAGCACACGATTCGAATAAGTAAGGATAATAGAAAGAAAATGTTTATTATGGAATTTTTTGATAAAAAGTCATACCTTATTATGGTGGTAATGATATTAGGTGGAACTACTATTCGGAAACTTAGTCTTTTGCCAGCTTTTTTCATAGGATTCTTTTATGTTGGGATTGGGTTGGCATTGTTCTCGTGTGGTATGAAGTTTGTATATAAATTTATGATTTTGTCTTTGTGATTGAATAACCTTGAAGAAGTACCTACATGGCCTGTAATTAACTCAGGGATATATATTTTATTAAGGACAAGAAGAAATCCTAGCTCGGAGGATGTACGTAGCTTCTGGATATATGCATTGTCTGGCTCTGGTAAAAAAGTTAGTGTTTCGCGTTTGCCAATGCTTCAGCCAGAACATGTGGATTTTGCTGCAGGAAAGAAATCATTTCCGCTATTGCATTGCTCTGGGTTTGTTCTGAATCCGATGTAACTACATATCCACAATTGTAGCATGTTACCGCATCAGCTGGCATAATTTTTAAGCATCGAGGACATTTCCAATCTCAAGACGTCATCATCTTTCCTTTTTTCTATAAGTCCATGCATTTCATACATGTTCGCTAAGAGGGTGTCTTAAAATTAAATAATACCTGTATCCAGAATGTTCGTTAGTGTCAGAACAAATTAATCGAATTCCTTATCCCAGTGATTTATCTGATGAAGAATGGGAACTAATTAAACCTCATTTTCCTATTCACAATACTAATCGAGGTCGAAAACGCGTTCATTCGTATCGAGAAATATTGAATGCCATCTTCTATTTATTACGTTCTGGTTGTTCATGGAGAATGTTACTCCACGAATTTCCGCATTGGAAAACCGTCTACTACTATTTCCGTGTTTGGAAACTTAATGGATCTTGGGAACGTGTAAATGCTGCACTCAGGACTGAACTGCGAATTAATATGTAGAGAACCAGAACCAAATGCAGCAATTTTAGATAGCCAATCAGTTAAAACTACAGAAACGCCAGGAGTACGCGGTTATGATGCTGCCAAGAAAGTTAAAGGAAGAAAGCGCCACATTCTGGTGGATACAATAGGACTACTGTTGATAGTTGTAGTTCATACGGCAAATATCCAGGATAGAGATGGAGCCAAACTTGTTCTGGAACAAGTTAAAGGGACATTTTCTCGATTGAAGCTTATATGGGCTGATTCGGGGTATTCCGGTCAACTGATTGATTGGGTAAGTTCAGTATGTGGATGGGTGCTGGAAATAGTTAAGCGCAACGACGATATTAAAGGTTTTAAAGTACTTCCTCACAGATGGATTGTAGAGAGTACTTTTGGATGGTTGGGAAGATATCGACGTTTAAGTAAAGATTGCGAAGGATTGACAGAATCAAGTCAAGCATTTATTTATGCTGCGATGATACACATAATGATTAGAAGACTGGCGAAGGTCAAACC
>CAZLNG010000129.1:0-9484 GCA_964560735.1 uncultured Methanosarcinales archaeon
TGATTTACGGAGTCGCGGGCATCCTGACTGTATTTCTCTATAAAAGAAAATGAAAAATAAAAGAATAAAGCTAAATTTCAGTAAATAGAACTGGATGAAGGTTCAGTACCTTCATCTTATTTTCTGTTTTTATTGTAACTTTTATTTTCGTCATCTAATTATCTGACTTCTCTGTTTCGTCAAAATCAATAATAATCAAATAATTTTCGTAGGTTGAATGATTCCTTTTTTATAAATGATGTGTAATTCTATAGCTTTACAGGAAGCTTCTTCGGTTCCCGTTCCTTCCCATTCCGTTTGAGGGATAGAAATATCTTTTAGCAGTGTTATTGACAATACAATGAAAAAAGCTGGTATTCGAAGTTATCTTATGATATCACTTTGCAAAGTTGCAAAGGAGATTCGTTAAAATGAAAAAAACAGAAATACTGGAAAAGGCTTTCAAAATCCTTCTGATTTTTGTACCCCTGAGTCTGTTTGCAGAATATATGCACTCGTCTCCCATAGCAATTTTTATTTTAGCTTCGCTTGCGATCATACCGCTTGCGAAATATATAGGTGAATCAACAGAGGAGATTTCGGCACACACCGGCCCTGCGCTGGGTGGGTTATTAAATGCCACCTTCGGGAACGCAACAGAATTAATAATAAGCATCTTTGCCCTGCAGGCAGGACTTACTGATATGGTAAAGGCATCCATTACAGGTTCCATCATTGGAAATCTGCTTCTGATTCTGGGTATGGCGTTTTTCTTCGGAGGGCTCGGAAAAGATGAACAGGTGTTCAATACGACAGCAGCAAGGACAAGCGCCTCCACTCTGTTTCTTGCAACTGCCGCTATTGTCATGCCGGTTGTTTTCGTTCTGACTTCAGAAGCCCCTTCAACAGCAACAATCGAGACCCTGAGCATTGCAGTTTCGGTCATTATGGCAGTGTCGTATCTTGCAAGCCTGCTTTTCTCGCTTCGCACTCACAAGCATTTATATACTGCTGATACGGCAGAATGCATTGCAAGGTGGAGCGTCAAAAAATCTGTTGCAGTTCTTCTTGCCTCAACAGTTGCTGTTGCTTTTATGAGTGAAATTCTGGTCGGCTCCATAGAACCACTGGCTGAAAGCCTCGGCTGGACGGAACTGTTCATAGGTATGATTTTCGTAGCGATTATAGGAAACGCTGCAGAACATGTCTCAGCCATCACAATTGCCATGAAGGACCGGATGGATCTGTCGCTCCAGATCGCAATCGGCTCGACAACTCAAATAGCTATGTTTGTCGTGCCGGTCCTTGTGTTTACGAGTTATTTCTTCGAGACCCCTATGAATCTGATATTCACTACCTTCGAACTTGCTTGTATAGTCTCAGCAGTCCTTATGGTAAAATCCATTATAGAAGACGGTAAAAGTAACTGGTTTGAAGGATTACAGCTTCTGGGTACATATGGAATAATGGTAGTGGTCTCTTTCCTTCACCCATAAGCGACAAAAACAAAGAGGAGAGCGCAAAGCCATGAAAGACTAAAAGCTTGCCGGATGTATATATCCACATACATGTCTGCAAGCTAATCAGCATCTTTCAGGCTATTTTTTAATTTAAAGGTGTTAAACACCCTATTTTTATCATCTTTTTGTCCCGATATTAAGTTGTTGCACGGTTTGTAGAGGATGGGGTGTTTTAAACGTTTTCATCAGATCAAATTCTTCATCATTAAAGCAGTACGTTTTTTCTGGTATGTCATAAGTGATTTATCAATTCCGAAAAAGCGAGCATTCCCCATGCATTTGAGATAATGTAAAGAGATTCTTATGCTTACGGTTTTCAACAACTCGTGTCCATTACCCAATTCTCAAATCACCAGTAAGCAACCGAATTTACAATCCTAAAAATGATTCTGAAACTTTTATTGATCTGAGAGTAATAATTGATTTTGAGAAGAAATGAGGTCTAATCGCTTACATGAATCTTTTGACAAAAGAGTTTTCTCGTCCAAGATACGTTTTAAGTTTCTGATTTCTGCTCACGATCTTTTTTATAAGCATTTCTATCTCGAAATTGATAAGGTTACTTGAATCAACCTCAAAATACTTTGATATTTACACCTGGGTGCGTAACTCCTATGAAAAAGCTACTATCTTTAAGTAATTATTTATAGATCATTAATTCTGTATCTTTGATGTACATATGATTAAACTAAAAGAAATAAGGGATAATGCAAAAAAATACATTGAATTATGCAAACTTATATACAGAGACTCGCGTACCCCTAAAGTTGCAAAAATATTGTTATGGGTTGCCATAGGCTATGCATTGTCACCAATAGATTTAATACCTGATTTCATACCTGTAATTGGATATCTCGATGATATCGTAATCCTTCCTGTTCTTTTGTATATTGCAATAAAATCAGTACCTAAAGATGTATTTATAGAAAATTATGTTAAGATTTTAAAGAAATAAGGGTAACAGGGATAAGTTACCAAAAAACGTAAACATGAGGATTTCTTAAATTTTTCTCAAATAATGAAGGTATACTCGCTTTTTTGGAATTGATCAATAGCTTACTTTTCAGAGTTGATCAATTACTCACTGACACAACCTTATTTTTAAGGTGTCCAGATCGAATTACAAATAATATATATGTTAGAAAAAATATATTTTATGTGTGTAAGCTTGATGGTTGAAGCCCTTATGAGATAAAGGTTTTGATTTCGTACAAAACGTCTATATTTTTATTCAGTTTGGAAGAAAAAGAGTAGGGATATGTAAAATTAGTAAAATAAGGATCTGGAAAATAAACAACATTATTTTCTGCTTAAAAGATCCTTGCTGAGTATCATCCCTGGTTTAACTTTTCTGTATGTATGGAAGGAGTATCTGGAAGTATAAAATCTGGATATAATTTGAAAATTATAACTTATATATTATATAGAACATTACATCAAAAACTATATCAGGTTAACATTGCACATTAATATGGAGTAAGCAATATGCGAATCGGAGTCTATGTTTGCCACTGCGGCCTGAACATTGCGGGTGTAGTAGACGTGACGGCACTGCAGGAAATGGCAGATAAACTGGAAGATGTGGTGCTTGCCCGGGAAGTACAGTTTTTATGTTCCGATTCCGGGCAGGAAGGCATCATTAAGGATATAAAAGATAATAAGATCGACAGAGTCGTGATAGCCGCATGTTCCCCCAGGCTGCACGAAAAAACCTTCAGGCATGTTATGGAAAAAGCCGGGTTGAACCCTTACCTTATGGAAATGGTAAACATCAGGGAACAGTGCTCCTGGGTACATGCCGACGACCCCCAGATGGCAACACAGAAAGCTTTTGATCTTATCAGGATGGGGGTTGCAAAAGCCAGATTCCTGAAAGAACTTAGTGCAACAAGTTCGAAAGCCAGCAAAAATGTCCTCATTATAGGCGGAGGAGTCGCCGGAATAGAAGCAGCTTTAAACCTTGCAGAAACAGGTTTTCCTGTAACAATGGTGGAAAGAGAATCCACAATCGGCGGCAAAATGGCCCTGATGAATGAGGTTTTCCCCACAAATGACTGTTCTATTTGCGTGCTCGCTCCCAAAATGACGGAAGTTCAGAATCACCCAAATATCACTCTTTATACTTATTCAGAGGTTACAGATATCTCAGGCTCGGTTGGAAAATTTCACGTAAAAATTACACGCAAACCCAGATTTGTGCTTGAAGAGAAATGCAAGGGCTGCGTTGACCTCTGCTCTGCTGTCTGCCCTGTGGAAATCGAAAATCCCATGAATTACGGGGTTGGAAAGACCAGAGCCATATACATGCCAATTCCTCAGTCCGTTCCCCAGGTAGTGCTTATCGACCCTGACCACTGTGTCGGCTGCGGACTGTGTATGCAGGCCTGTCCTGCCGATGCCGTTGATTATGAACAAAAACCCGAAGAAATTGAGTTTGAAGCAGGAGCAGTGATTGTTTCAACCGGTTACCAGCTTTTTGATGCGTCCAGGAAAAAGGAATACGGGTTTGGAAAATATCCGGATGTTATAACAAATATGCAGCTTGAACGCATGCTGAATTCCGCAGGTCCTACTGGAGGAAGAGTGCTTGTGCCTTCTACAGGCGTACCCCCAAAAAGCGTAGCCTTTATCCAGTGTGTCGGGTCAAGGGACAAAACAGTTGGCAACGAGCACTGTTCCAGGGTCTGCTGTATGGCAGCCCTCAAGAATTCCCAGATGATCAAGGAGCGTTACCCTGATACTGAAATCACTATTCACTACATTGACATCCGGGCTGCAGGGGAGATGTATGAGGAATATTATGTACGGACTCAGGGAATGGGTGTGGATTTCATTCGAGGGAAAGTTGCCGAAATCTACGCAGGGGACGATGGCAGGCCTGTAATACGTTATGAAAATACTCTGGAATGCCGGCCCGAAGAAAAGGCTAACGACCTTGTTGTGCTTTCAACGGGCTACGAGCCCAGCAAAGCTGCAGAAGGCATCGGCAGGATGTTGAACCTTGCACGTCGGCCGGATCGGTTCTTTGCAAGTGCCCATCCGAAAATGCGTCCCGTTGAAGCACCTGTAAGCGGAGTTTTCCTTGCAGGCTGTGCGTCTGGACCTAAAGAAATCCAGGTTTCAATTGCCCAGGGCAGTGCCTGTGCTTCCAAAGCCATGCAGCTACTGAGCACGGGAGAGCTGGAAGCAGATCCTATGGGTGCACATGTTGATTCTGAGAAATGTATAGGATGCAGGACCTGTGTTGAAGTCTGCAAGTTCGGAAAGATCAGCATTCAGGATAAGAAAGCTGTGGTAGACGAAGTTTCATGCCACGGATGCGGAGACTGCAGTGCGGCATGCCCTGTCGGAGCAATCCAGATGCGAAACTTCGAAAACGAACAGATCCTGGCTCAGGTTCGGGCTGCAACCGCACACAAATCCCAGAGCCCGTTTATTGTGGCGTTCCTCTGCAACTGGTGCAGTTATGCCTGTGCTGACCTTACAGGGATGTCCAGGCTCCATTACCCGACAAATATTCGTGTGGTCCGTACCATGTGTTCTGCAAGAGTAAACCCGGAATTCGTGCTTGAAGCCCTCAAAGGAGGAGCTGATGGGGTACTTGTTGCAGGCTGCAGAATGGATGAGTGCCACTATATATATGGAAATTTCGATGCAAAAAAACGCATGGATGTCCTGACAGAGATTATAAAGGAAATAGGGCTTAACCCGAAAAGGCTCCGAACCCTCTGGATTTCGGCTGCCGAAGGAGAACGCTTCTCTAACACGATAACCGAGTTTGTGAAGGAACTTGAGGAAATAGGGCCTATAGGAACCGAACTTATACAGTGCGAACCCGCGACCGGGGACAAAACCGAATCCGGGACCGAAATTGAGGAGGCGGTACAGTGAGTGAAGAGCATCCGCCGGAACAGGAGGTTCACATATGCAGCGGATGCTGCGCTGTATGTGAACCCGAAGCTGAATGCACTGAGATAAAAGAGGCCTGTAAAGAGGCATTTGAGTCTGAGGAATTTGAATCCGATGAATTAGAGACCGGAGATCTGGAAAATCGAGAGGATGAAACTCCAGGAGAAAGCCAGGAGAAAATCACTGTAACCAACAGCATGGACCTTCAGGATTCCCACTTCCTATACACTCAGGCAACTGAGAAGTCTATCAAGACTCTGGATTATGACTACAAACGATGTAATGGCTGCGGAATCTGTGTGGAAATCTGTCCCACAAAAGCCCTCGAACTCGGTCCTGTGCACGAAATAGCTACCGGACTTGATGCTCCTGCTGTAATGATGGATCTTGAGAAATGCACTTTCTGCAGGATGTGCTCAAACCTCTGCCCTGTGCATGCCATTACATTTGAGGCTGTGGGAGAAGTCCCGGACGAGAGCAAGTATCCTAAATATGACACTTATGTGAAAATAAACGAGAAATGCCTCCCCTGTGCTCTCTGTGAGGGAGCCTGCCCGCAGGATGCAATCGAAGTTGAGTTCACCTTCCCGAAAAAAGAAGAAATAGCTCCCCTCAAGGAAGGAGCAGAAGGAGAAATAGAAATTGACACTGAAAAGTGCAATTTCTGCGGAATATGTGCCCGTTTTTGTGATGCCTTCCTTCTGCTTGAGCGCGAACCCACGCCTGATAACCCTGTGCCTTTTGAGCAGTTGCTTGTGGATGAGGACAAATGCGATTACTGCGTGCTCTGCCAGGATATCTGCCCTGAAGAAGCAATAAAGGTCAAAGGAGAACGCCCCTGCGAAGCCCCTAAGGTTGAAGGGAACGTTAAGGTAGACGAGTTTAAGTGTACGCAGTGCGCCCGATGTAAGGCTGTCTGTCCATATGAAGCTGTGGAACTGCAAAAGCCAATGGAAGGAGAATTGAGCCTTATAGAGCTTAACCTTAAAGAGTGCGATCCCCAGGGATGTCGCGGCTGCTTCAATGTTTGTCCCTCGGATCTCTGGTATGTACCAACAGATCCCAATGATCCTAGAAAGATCGCTTTTGCCGAGGATTTCTGCACTTACTGCGGAGCCTGCGTGAAAGCCTGCCATCTGGCAGCTATTAAAGTGGATAGGACAGATGTTCACCATACAGAGATCCCGGATACTCCCTGGGCTGCCCAGTGGAAAGATGCAATCGAATCCCTGAAGACAGGAGTCAGAAAAGGAGTCGACAGGGCAGTACTGAGGGAAACTGAGACCCTTAAAGGCCAGAAGTTCATGGGCATAGAAGCTCCGGAGATTAATGAGGAAATGCTTGCATGCGTTCAGGCAAGGATAGACGCCTTAATGCCAGCCCTCAGGAGTGCGAAAGTGAGGAAACTCTGGGAAACCGACTCCCCGGAAAACGCGGCAGCAGCCGTCAAAAAGAAAATAGAAAGCGAAACATGAAGGCCGAATTCAGAGCTGAAGAAAGAGCTGAAACCTTAGAGCTGAAGAGTAAAGGCTGAAAGTAGAGGTCTAAAAATAGAAGTTTAAGAGTAAAAGGCTGGGAAATAAAGGCTGGGAAATAAAGGCTGAAATATAGGTTGGGAGAAGAGATTAGAGGAAGAAGGAAGTTAGAGAGAAAAAGTAAACCCGAGACTGAGATAGTATAAGAGTTTTCCCGATTTCAGTTTAGGATAGTTTCTCCTTTAAGACCTGTATTTAAGACTATATTTTTCTCTTTAAGGCCCACACTTTTCTCTTACAACCAGTACAGGAACATTTGAGTGGCGGACTACATTTCCGGCAACGCTGCCTAGAACTATCCTTTCGATTCCTGTTCTGCCTAGAGTGCCCATAACGATAATATCCATTTCGTTTTCTTCTGCATACCGGATAAGTTCCTCTGCAGGGTGTCCTTCAAGCAGGACAGGTTCCACAGTGACTCCTTCCATCTCTCCTGCACCTTTCACGTAATTTACAGCCTTGTACCCTTCTTTCTTCAATGCCTCATACATTCTTTCCCGGTCAAAATCCACAGCCCTGGAAGAAAAGTAATCCTTTGGTATCACATACACAGCATAAACCGTTCCTCCGCTCAATCGGGCAAGCTCTATTCCTTGGTTTGCAGCAAGCCTGGCACAGACAGAGCCGTCGGTTGCGATCATTATTTTCTTAAAACTAACTTTTTCCATGCAGAGTCCTCTATTAGTTTATTTGCTTGCGAGCAATATAACAGCATCGGAGTTTTAGAAGTGAAAAATTAAGTTAACTTGCTAAGTTTACGTTCTATGTCAACTTATATGAGTTAACTTGAGTAAGTTAACCTTAGTACGTTAGTCTTAATATATTAACCTGAATATGTTAACCTGGATATATTAACATGAATATGTTAAACCCGAAAAGTCGGTTTATGTAGAAAAACTATTTTTCATGGAAATCATAATACAAAGATATGATAAGTGACGAAAATTACGTGAAGCTGGAAGAAAAGGCAAAAGAACTGGGAGCAAAGAGCGTAAAGCTTTTTCCTGCAGGAGATATCGTGGTCGAAGACCGAACTGTGTTAAAGTGCATTTTTGGATGCAATGGTTACGGAAGCCGTGTATGTCCTCCTTTTGTCCCTACAGTGAGCGAATTTAAAAAAATGCTTGCAGATTATGAATGTGCCCTGCTCGTTGAGTGGAAGTCCGAAAATATTTTCTCCAGGGAAGTCAGTGAAAACTTTGTAAAATTCAGCGTTGAGCCCCCTGAAGATGAAACTGTAAAACAGCAGTTCCAGAATAATCTGAAAACAATAATCAAAGACCGCAAAGAAATGATCCAGCCCGGAGTTCTGAAGCTTGAAAAACTCGCCTGGACCCTTGGCTATAACACAGCTCTTGCAACCTTTCCAGGCATGTGTACCTGGTGTGCGACTGCTGACTATTCGGGCGTAAACTGTGCCGGAAATAAAGGACCCTGTCATCACCCGACTCTCCGCAGACCGTGCCTGATGGGACTTGGTGTCAGGATGGATAAAACCCTCAAAAAAATAGGGACTCACCTGCAGAAATTCCCTCTGGATGACACAGCTCCCTCTCCTTTAACACTGATATTGCTTGATTAAGAAAAGAAAAGTTAGTTGAGTGAAAGGAAACCAGATTATTTGTTCTGAGCTATGGCTTTCAGGGAAGGAGCGACTGACTCAAAACTATAATTCAAAACTATAATTCTATATATGGGAGGAAAATTATTATATAAGCATGGCAGGCTTTCTTGGGAATTTCCTCTCCGGTTTGAAACAAAATATTCCATATTTAAAAGACCATGACATAAGTTCTGAGGTAGCTGTTGGAATAATCTTGCATTTGTTCATTATAATATGCTTTATCACCTTATTTTACTTGTTAGTAAGAAAGTTTATGTGACGGCAGCAGACCACTCCTGATGGAGCATGGTCTGGTTAGTGTGGAAATCTGGTTATATGGAAATATTCATTGATCGACAGGAAAGTTTTCTCTTTTTGAGATCAAAAGGTTGCTTTGGTAATTCAGACAGACAACTCGGGACAGAGAAAAATAAAAAAATAGGATTTTAATGCCATTTTTAATTCCTGAAATAAAATCATTTAATCAAAAAATTGGCTCTGGTCCGGGAAAGAAAAATGTCCCTGTACAATGAGCCATTTGTCTCCGCGTTTCTCAAAAACTTTTGTGACTCTGGACTGGAATTTCATCTTTTTTCCATCAATTTTCGCCCTGAAAACGGCGTCTATAGCTGCCCACGCTACATTTCCAGCTGCTGAAATGGAAGTCCAGTTATATTCAAGGGCAGGTTCTTCAATTTGCGACCAGTCACGTTCGAATTGAGCCTTTATTTTCTCCGGTCCTACGCATTTTTCTTCTGTGCCCGTACCATATATAACTACATCGGCATCCTGTGCAATTAGAGACATTGCACTATTAAGATCGCGTTTGGCATAACTTTCGGCAAACTTTTCCAGAACTTCTCTTACTGCTTTTTCGGTTTCATCATGTGCTTTCATTATATCTCCCTCAAAATAATAAGCTAAATCTCAATAACAGT